>NZ_JBFAMQ010000001.1:103385-497019 GCF_040674615.1 Glycomyces sp. NPDC049804 | reverse complement strand
CGGCCTCAACGCCTCAACGCCTCAACGCCTCAACGCCTCAACGCCTCAACGCCTCAACGCCTCAACGCCTCAACGCCTCAACGCCTCAACGCCTCAACGCCTCAACCACATCGTCACGGCTCCATGCGCGATTTTGCCCGCCGCCGACAGGCCGTCCCTAGCCCCCACCCACCACAAGAGGGGAAGATACTGTCACGGCGATCATCGCCCGCCCCACCGACAAGAACCGCCGCCAAACGAACCCTAGCGCCTGGAGTTCACCGGATCGGGTGAACGGTCAGGTCTCGTGGCAGCGGAACGGTTCCGAAGAAGCGCGGGCTCGCGGAAGCCGGCAGCGCAGTGCGCACCGCGGCGCCTGATCGCCACCGGCGAACGGTCGTCCCCGCGTTCCCCGGTCGCCGGCCGCTGGTCGCCAGTCGCCAGTCGCCAGTCGCCAGTCAGTGTTCCCGGTCCCCGGTCAGCGGTCGCCGGTCAGTGTTTCCCGGACCCCGGTCCCGGGTCAGCGGTCAGCGGTCAGCGGTCAGCGGTCAGCGGTCAGCGGTCAGCGGTCAGGATCCGTAGACGATGCGCTGGGCCGCGTCGTGGGCGCGGCGGGTGAGTCGGCGGTAGTGGTTGAGGAACTGCTCGGTGCCCTCGCCGAAGCCGAGGGTCTGGGCCAGCGCCGCGAGCTCAGGCCCCGAGCGCGGCAGGTCATCGCGCGGCACGCCGCGCGCGAGCGTCATGTCGTTGCGCACCCGCGACACGAACTCCCACGCCTCGCGCAGCGCCGCCAGGTCTTCGCCGCTCAGGTACCCTGCTGCCGCGGCGGCCTCCAGGGTCGGCACGGTCCGGGTCGTGTGCAGCGTCGCGTCCTCGCCGTGCTCGAGCTGGAGGAGCTGCGCGGTCCACTCGATGTCGACCAGTCCCCCGCGCCCGAGTTTGGTGTGGCCGTTGGGGTCCGCGCCGCGCGGGAGCCGCTCTGATTCGACGCGGGCCTTCACGCGCCGGAACTCGATCCGCTCATGCTCGCTGAGCCCGCCGGGCCGGTACCGCACCTTGTCGGCGAACGCCGTCCACGCCTCGCACAGCTCCGGGTCCCCCGCCACCGGCCGCGCCCGCAGCAGCGCCTGGCGCTCCCACAGCCGCGCCCTATCGGCGTAATACCGCTGGTACGCAGCGAAACTCGGCGTGATCGGACCGCCCTTGCCCTCGGGCCGCAGATCGAGATCGACCTGGAGCGGCGGGTCGGCGGTCGGCGCCGCCAGAAGGGTCCGCACCGCTTCGACGATGCGGGTGGCGGCCTTGCGCCCGGCGTCACTCGTTCCAGTGTGGATGAACACGACGTCGGCGTCGGAGGCGAAGCCGGTCTCGCGTCCCCCCAAGCGGCCCATGCCGATCACGGCGATCGGCGGCGCGTCGGGCACGTTCCGTGAGGCGATGTGGAGGGCCGAGTCGAGCACCGCGTCGGTGAGGTCGGAGAGGGCCAGTCCGACGGCCTGGTCGTCGAGGAGCCCGAGGAGGTCGGCGGCGGCGACACGGATGAGTTCGCGGCGGCGGATCGCGCGCACCGCTCCGATCGCGGCCGTCGGCTCGGCGTGCCGCGCGGCGGCCTGGCTCATGCCCATCGTCAGCTCGGCCCGCGAGCGCGGCGTCAGGTCGGCGTTGTCGGAGAGGTACCGGAGCGACTGCGGCACATGCAGCAGCAGGCTCGTGAAGTAGCGGGACGTGCCGAGGAGGCGGGCGAGCCGCACCGCCGCCGGGCCGCCGTCGCGCAGCAGCCGCAGGTACCAGGGCGTGGAGCCGAGCTTGTCGGAGACCTGCCGGTACGCGAGGAGTCCGCGGTCGGGTTCGGGCGAGTCGGCGAGCTCGTGGAGGACGACCGGCAGCAGCGCGCGTTGCACTGTGGCCGTGCGGGAGACGCCGGCGGTGAGCTGCTTGATGTGGGTGAGCGCGCTCGCAGGGTCGGCGAAGCCGAGCACGGCGAGACGCGAGGCGGCCTCGGACTCGGTCATGCGCAGCTCGTGCGTGGGCACGCGCGTCACGGCGTCGAGCAGGGGCTTGTAGAGGAGCTTCTCGTGCAGGCGGCGCGCGGTTGCCGCGTGCGCGCGCCACGCCGCGAGGAACGCCTCGTCGGTCTGGTATCCGAGGGTCCGGGCGAGGTGGTGGAGCGGTTCGCCGCCTTCGGGGACGCGGTGGGTGCGCAGGAGCCGCTGGAGTTGGAGGCGGTGCTCGACGGTGCGCAGGAAGGTGTACGTGTCGGCGAGTTCGTCGCCGTCACGGCGGGAGAGGAAGCCCGCGGCCACAAGGACTTCGAGCGCTTCCAATGTGGATCGCACGCGAAGGGTCGCGTCGCCGCGGCCGTGCACGAGCTGGAGCAGCTGCACCGCGAACTCGATGTCGCGCAGGCCGCCCGGACCGAGTTTGATCTCGAAGCGCCGTTCGGCGCGCGGCACCGACTCGGCGACCTTGCGGCGCATGTCGCGGATGTCGGCGACGACGCCGGGCCGGTCGGCCGCGCCCCAGATGAACGGCTGCACGGCCGCGAGCCAGTCGAGCCCGAGCTGCAGGTCCCCCGCGGCGGGCCGGGCCTTCAAGAGCGCCTGGAACTCCCAGGTGCGCGCCCAGTCCTTGAGGTAGGCGAGGTACGAGTCGACCGAGCGCACGAGCGCGCCGTGGCGGCCCTCGGGGCGCAGGCCCGCGTCGACGGGCCAGGTCGCGGGACCGACGATCTGGATCATGCGGGCGGCCTGGCGGGTGGCGAGGTCGAGGTCGCCTTCCGCGACGAACACGACGTCCACATCGGAGACGTAGTTGAGCTCCTCGGCGCCGGTCTTGCCCATGGCGACGACCGCCAGGCGGGTGTCACCGGGGATCTCGGCGCGCGCGAGTGCGAGGCCGCGGGCGAGCACCGCGTCCGCCAGTCGCGAGAGCGCGCCCGAGGTGGCCCGCAGGTCCGCGCCGCCGGTGAGGTCGCGCGCGGCGATCCGCAGCAGGTTGGCCTTCCACGCCCGGTTCAGCTCGGGCGCGGCCGCGTCCCGGATGCGGGCGAGGCCGGCGTCCTCGTCCTCGGTGAGCGCGGTCTCGACCTCAGGGTGGGCACGCAGGAAGTCGGCCAGCGCGTTGCTCGCCTCGACGACGGCTTGGCGG
The DNA here is from genome assembly GCF_040674615.1 of Glycomyces sp. NPDC049804. Classification (NCBI taxonomy): domain Bacteria; kingdom Bacillati; phylum Actinomycetota; class Actinomycetes; order Glycomycetales; family Glycomycetaceae; genus Glycomyces; species Glycomyces sp. NPDC049804. The sequence continues at coordinate 493,893 of NZ_JBFAMQ010000001.1, read as the reverse complement.
GCCTCGTCGGCCTCGGCGCTCTTCTCGGACTCAGGCATCGAGGACCGGCAGCGCCTTCCGCTCGCCGGCGGCGACGCGCGCGAACCGCTGGAGGATCGGCTTCCAGGTGTTGACGATGTGCTCGTCGACCTCGGCGGCCTTGGCGAGGGCGGATTCGTCGAAGTCGCCGAACCCGGCCAGCTGCTCGGGGGTGAACTCGAAGTGGGACTGGACGCCCCAGGCGGTGTCGCGGATGCGGAAGATCTCGAGCGCGCCCTGCGGGGAGGCGGCGAGGAGGGTGGCCTCCGGCGGGAGTTCGACGAGTTCCTGGCGGCGCCAGCGGATCACGTCGATCGTCATGGGCGCGGGGCCGAAGATGAGGTCGCGTCCGGCGGCGTCGCGCTTGGCGAGCATGCGCGGGCCGAAGGGCTCGTCGCGGTCCTCGACGACGCCGCCGAAGGCGGCGGCGAGCATGCGCGCGGAGGAGCAGACGGCGAAGACGGGGGTGGTGTCGGCGACGGCGGTCTCCATGAGCCCGCCGAGTTCGTCGCTCCAGTCCTTGCCGCGTCCGCCCCCGAGGGCGATGAGGGCGTCGTGCCCTCCGGCGGAGTTCGGTACGGCCTCACCGAGGTGGGGCCGTACCGTGTCGAGTTCCATTCCGGCCTCGGCGAGCCAGGCGGCGGCTCGGCCGAGACCCTGGGCGGGGTCGTTCTCGATGACGAGTGCGGTGCTCACCCGTCCATGCTAATCGGTTACCCGATCTATGCAATGCGGCTCCGGTGCGGGCTTCAGAGTCGAACTCTGGCCCGTGGTGCAAATTGCTTGAGCACGGCCATGACCCTGAATCCGCTTCACATCGCTGCGCTGTTCGTTAAGCAGTCGTGCAGCTCCGGTACCGATATCGGATCTACCCGACGAAACCGCAGCGAGCGATGCTCGCGCGGACGTTCGGGTGCGTGCGCACGGTTTGGAACGACGCTGTCGCTGCGAGGAGGAACGCGCATCGGCTGGGCCTGCCGTTTCCGTCGACCGCCTTCCTCGACAAGGCGTTGATAACGGCCGCGAAGCGTACCCCCTGAGCGAGCTTGGCTGGCCGAGGTCTCGGCCGTGCCGCTGCAGCAGGCACTGCGGGACTGCGGGACTGCGGGACTGCGGGACTGCGGGACTGCGGGACTGCGGGACTGCGGGACTGCCACTCGGCCTATCGCAACTTCTTTGACATGTCAAGGTCCCGGCTCGGGGGCCTGCGTCGAAATCGGTGCGTGACGCCGCGTTCGGCATGTTCCTGGCTCGGCTCGAATCGAAGTCCGCGAGGACAGGCCGGACCTTCGTCAAGATTGACCGGTTCTTCCCTTCGACCCGGTTGTGCTCGAGTTGTGGAGCGCTGGCCGGTCCCAGGGGGCCGGCGGGGCTCCGCATCCGCACTTGGGAACGCGGATGCGGAGCTCGACATGATCGGGATGTGAACGCCGAAATCAACATCAGACGCGAAGGCAAGCGTCTCGCGGCCGCCGGACAGGCGGACACGTAAAACGCCTGCGGAGTCTGCGTCGGACCCGGGAGACCGGGCAGCGGGCGTTGAACCAGGAACCCACCCGTAGACGGGCCGCGATCCACGGCCCGCAAGCCGGGAAAATGCCGTCGACTAACGGCAGAGGATGTCAAAGATTGATGTACCGCTTGCGTTCGAAGGCCGTCACCTGGGTGCGGTAGTCCTCCCACTCCTGGCGCTTGTTCTTCAGGAAGTAGTCGAAGACGTGCTCGCCGAGGATCTCGGGGACGAGCTCGGAGGACTCCATGGCGTCGAGGGCCTCGGAGAGGTTCGACGGGAGCGGCTGGTAGCCGGCGGCGGTGCGCTCCTTGTTGGTGAGCGCGGAGACGTCGTCCTCGGTGCCCGGGGGCAGCTCGTAGCCTTCCTCGATGCCCTTGAGCCCGGCGCCGAGGAGCACGGCGTAGGCGAGGTACGGGTTGGTCGCGGAATCGAGCGAGCGAATCTCGACGCGGGCCGAGTTGGGCTTGCCGTAGGCGGGGACGCGCACGAGCGCGGAGCGGTTGGCCTTGCCCCAGGAGACGTACGAGGGCGCCTCGGAGATCTGGCCGGGCTGCGGGCTGGTGAAGAGCCGCTTGTAGGAGTTGACCCACTGGTTGGTGATCGCGGTGAACTCGGGCGCGTGGCGCAGGAGCCCGGCGATGAAGGCCTTCGCGGTCTTGGAGAGGCGCTGCTCGTCGCCCGGGTCGTGGAAGGCGTTGTCCTCGCCTTCGAAGAGCGAGAGGTGGCTGTGCATGCCGGAGCCGGGCTGCGTGTTGTACGGCTTGGGCATGAAGGAGGCGGTGACGCCGGAGGTGAGCGCGACCTCCTTGATGGTGTGCCGGAACGTCATGATGTTGTCGGCGGTGGTGAGCGCGTCGGCGTAGCGGAGGTCGATCTCCTGCTGGCCGGGGGCGACCTCGTGGTGGGAGAACTCGACGGAGATGCCGATGCGCTCGAGGGCGAGGATCGCCTGGCGGCGGAAGTCGCGGGCCACGGAGTGCGTGGTGTGGTCGAAGTAGCCGCCGTCGTCGACGGGCTCGGGCTTGTCGCCGGTCTCCGGGAAGATGTCCTTGAACAGGAAGAACTCGATCTCGGGGTGCACGTAGAAGGTGAACCCGCGGTCGGCGGCCTTGGAGAGGGCGCGGCGGAGCACGTGGCGCGGGTCGGCCCAGGACGGTGCGCCTTCGGGGGTGAGGATGTCGCAGAACATGCGGGCGGACTCGCCGATGCCGCGGCCTTCGAACGGGAACACCTGGAACGTGGTGGGGTCGGGCATGGCGACCATGTCCGATTCGTAGACGCGTGCGAAGCCCTCGATGGCGGAGCCGTCGAAGCCGATGCCCTCGTCGAACGCGGACTCGAGCTCGGCGGGCGCGACGCTCACGGACTTGAGCGTGCCGAGGACGTCCGTGAACCACAGCCGCACGAAGCGGATGTCGCGTTCTTCGAGCGTGCGAAGCACGAACTCCTTCTGGCGTTCCATGGTGTCCTCCTAGATCCTGGGGCCGCAATTGTCTCACCTGTTTATGTCATCGACGTTAACCGGCCTGAGCGTGCTTGCGAGCGTGAACTGAATGTGGTAAACGGCGGCAGGAACGTGAGTCTAGGTACAGTTGCACGCATGTTCGCAGGCGAGATCAAAGGATTGTGGCGCTACCCCGTGACGGGCATGCGGGGCGAGTCGCTGCGGTCGGCCGTGGTCGACTTCGACGGACTGGCCGGGGACCGGCTGTTCCGGCTGTTCGAGCCGGGCGAGGACAAGTCCTTGTGGGGCGGCAGCCACCCGAAGCTCATGGGCTGGGAGGCGGCGTGGCCCGCGCAGTGCGGCTGCGCCGACGCGGTGTCGGGCGTGCCGGTGCTGTACGAGCCGGGCGGGGCCGCCTGGGCCTCCGATGAAGCCGGGCTCCCCGAGCGACTGGCCGAGACGATCGATGCCGAGAAGGGCGTCGAATTGCGGAAGGTCAATGGAGCCAACGGACGGATGCTCGTGGTCTTCGAGTCCAGCGTGCGGCGGTTGGGCGAGCAGCTGGGCCGCGAGGTCGACGTGATGCGGTTCCGCCCGAACGTGATCGTGGACGCCGATCTGGAGCCCTTCGCGGAGACGGCGATCGAGCCCGGCGCGGCGATCCGCTTGGGCGACCACGAGTTCACCCTCGACAAGCCGTGCGAGCGGTGCGTACTCCCGAGCTGGACCCCGGACGGCACCAACGTCCGCGACATGGGCCTGCACAAGCACATCATCACTGAGCTGGGCAATCACTTCGGCGTCTACGTGCGGACCAGCGATTCGGCCACGATCAGGGTCGGCGACCGGATCGCCGCGTAGCGCTCCGTGAAAGGCAAGGGCGCCCTGAGCCGGGGATCGGTCGGCTCAGGGCGCATTCCCAGCATAAGGCGTGGGTGCGACAAGCTGGGTTCACGCGGCGCGCTTCCCGGCGGGCCTCACTTCCGCTCGGTCACCCAGCGGTGGATGAACGGGTACAGCTCCTCAAGGGACGGCGCCGCCGCGGTGGCGCGCGGCCAGGGCCGCCCGTAGTGGTCGATGTACGCGGTCGCGCAGCCGCGGTCGGCGGCGGGGGCGAGGTCGTTGCGGGGGATGTCGCCGATGCTGAGCAGGGCCTCGGCCGGGCGCTCCTCGAGCAGCTCGTCGAGGATCGAGTCCATGCTCTCGGGCTTGCCCGCGTCGCCGATCACGTGGTCGAAGAGGCCGTCCAGCCCGAGGCGCTCGAGCGAGGGCTCGAGGCTCGACGCGGGAGCGTTCGTCACCAGCGCCACTTCGACGCCGCGCGGCAGGCCCCACACGAACTCCTGGAAGCCCTTCGGTGCCCAGATCGCGAACTCGCCGGCGGCCATGCGCTTGCGGGTCTCGGCGTACGCCTCGGCGCGGATCAGGTCGTCGACGCCGAACTCGCCCGCGAGGCGGCGCACGGCGTTGTCGGCGTCGTAGGCGTCGAAAGTGGAGGCGGTCGTGGGCTTGCCGGCGACGAACGCGGCGTGCGCGGCCAGGAAGGCGCGCTCGTCCTCGCGGTCGAGGTGGGAGGCCACGAGGCGGGCGTAATGGGTGGCGTGCTCGGTGCCGAGCCGCACGGTGCCGTCGTAGTCGAACAGCAGGATGGCGTCGTTCACGTACTGAGACGCTACGCGAAAGGCCGCCCCGCCCAAAGGGCAAGGCGACCAGACTCACGACTTATTCGAAGCTGTGGGCCTTCGTGGGGAACTCCCCGGCCCGCACCTCGTCGGCGAAGGCCTTCGCGGCGTTCTGCAGGACGTCGGCGACCTCCGCGTAGCGCTTGACGAACCGCTGCGGGCGGCCGCGGCGGAGCCCGGCCATGTCCTGCCAGACGAGGACCTGCGCGTCCGTGTCGGGCCCGGCCCCGATGCCGATGGTGGGGATCGGGATCTGCTTGGTGATCTCGGCGGCGACCGAGGCGGTGACCATCTCGAGGACCACGGCGAACGCCCCGGCGTCGGCCACGGCGTGCGCGTCGGCCTCGACCTCGGCGGCCTGGGCGTCGCGGCCCTGCACCCGGTAGCCGCCGACCGCGTGCTCGCTCTGCGGCGTGAACCCGATGTGGGCCATGACGGGGATGCCCGCGCTGGTGAGGGCCCGGATCTGGTCGGCCATGCGGCGGCCGCCTTCGAGCTTGACGGCGTGGGCGCCGGCCTTCATGAACCGCACGGCGGTCTCGAGGGCCTGCGCTGGTCCGGCCTCGTAGGAGCCGAACGGCATGTCGGCGACGACGAGGGTCCGCTCGGTCGAGCGGGCGACGGCCGCCACCAGCGGCACGAGCTCGTCGAGCGAGACCTGGAGGGTCGTCTCGTAGCCGTAGACGTTGTTGGCGGCCGAGTCGCCGACGAGCAGCGCCGGGATGCCGGCCTCGTCGAAGAGCGCGGCCGTGTACATGTCGTAGGAGGTCAGCATCGCCCACTTCTCGCCGCGCTCTTTGGCTTCGATGAGGTGGCGGGTGCGGACGCGTTTGACGTTCTTGCCCGGCCCGTACAGGCTCGGGATCTCGTCGGGGGAAGTGTTCGTCGATGCGGACGTCATCGTCGTGCTCCTGAATCTCCTCGTGGCCGGCCTCGCCGGTCCCCGGGCATTACCGATCCAAACTAACGCTCGTCGATGTCCTTGTCATCCGTCGAAGCGTTGCTGTGACAAATCACCCGGGGCGCCGGCCCCGGGTGAGACGACTACTTCCCGCGGAAGTGGTTGGTGATCGGGAGTCTGCGGTCGCGGCCGAAGGACTTCACCGTGATCTTCGTGCCCGGCGCCGACTGGCGGCGCTTGTACTCGGCGCGGTCGACGAGCCCGGCGATGCGCTCGACCACGTCGGCCGGGTAGCCCTGCTCGACGAGGTCCTCGCGGCCCGCGTCGCCGTCCACGTAGCCGACGAGGATGCCGTCGAGCACCGCGTAGTCCGGCAGCGAATCGGAGTCGAGCTGGTCGGGGCGCAGTTCCGCGCTCGGCGGCTTCAGGATGATGTTCTCGGGGATCGGCTCGGTCTCGCCCAGGCCCCGGGCCTTCTCGTTGCGCCAGTTCGCCAGCTCGTAGACCAGCGTCTTGAGCACGTCCTTGATCGGCGCGAAGCCGCCGCACGAGTCGCCGTACAGGGTCGAGTAGCCGACGGCGTACTCGCTCTTGTTGCCCGCCGCGAGCACGAGGTGCCCGTGCTGGTTCGACAGGGACATCCAGATCACGCCGCGCACGCGGGCCTGCAGGTTCTCCAAGGCCAGTCCCGAGACGGCGATCTCGGAGAGGTAGGTGTCGACGATCGGCTGGATCGGCTCCACGACATGGTGGAGGCCGCAGCGCTCGGCGAGGTCGGCCGCGTCGTCGAGCGAGTGCTGCGACGAGAACTGGCTGGGGTTCGCGACCGTGTAGACGCGGTCGCCGCCGATCGCGTCGCGGGCGAGTACCGCGGTGACGGCCGAGTCGATGCCGCCCGAGAGGCCGAGCAGGACCGACGGGAAGCCGTTCTTGTTCACATAGTCGGCCAGGCCGAGGCGCAGGGCCTCCCAGACCTCCTCGAGGCGGTCGAAGTCGGGCGCGAAGGACGGCTCGATGCGCGTCTCGACCGTCGCGGGCTCCTCGGAGAGGACGTGCAGCGACGTGCTCATCAGCGACGACGAGTGGTTCGCGATGCCGCGGCCGCCCGCGGCGGCGCATTCGACGTCCGTGACCAGCAGCTCGGAGGCGAAGCGGCGGGCGCTCGAGATGATCGAGCCGTCGGCGCCGACGATCATCGTGCCGCCGTCGAACACCAGGTCGTCCTGGCCGCCGACGGTGTTCAGGTACGCGACCGGGGCGCCCACCTGCGCGGCGCGCTCGGTGACGACGGCGATGCGCCGCTCGTGCTTGCCCTGCTCGTACGGCGAGGCGTTGATGTTGATCACGAGGCCGGCGCCGGCCTCCTCGGCGACGGTGAACGGCACGCCGCCCCACACGTCCTCGCAGACGGTGAAGGCCACGTCGACCCCGCCGATGCGGGCGAGGTGCAGCTCATGGCCCGCGACGAACCAGCGGTCCTCGTCGAAGACCCCGTAGTTCGGAAGATGGTGCTTGTAGTAGCGGAACAGGACCTTGCCGTCCTGAAGCAGCGCCAACGCATTGCGGATGCCGTGACCTGTGGTGGAGCCGACGGGGCCGTCCGCGTCCAGATATCCGACGGCGACGGGCAGCGATCCGTTCCCGTCCGCGGCGAGTTCTTCGGCGAGGCGGACGAGGCGGTCGCGGCTGGCCTCCACGAACGAGTGGCGCAGCGCGAGGTCCTCGACCGGGTAGCCGGTGAGGGACTGCTCGCCGGTCGCGAGCAGGTGCGCCCCGGCGGCCGCGGCCGCGGAGGCGGCCCGGCGGATGAGGTCGGCGTTGTGGTCGAGGTCGCCCACGATGGGGTTGTCCTGGGCGAGTGCGATTCGGAGCGTCGGCATAGGCCTATTCTTCCGCGCCCGCACCGGCCCCGTCACCGGAGTTCCGGGAAGTGGTCTGGATCAGAGCGAGCGGACCAGCAGGACCCCGGAGAGCACGAGGCCGTAGACGACGATCGCGATCCGAAGCGGCCGTTCGGGAATGCGCTGGAAGACCCGGGCCCCGACGTACCCTCCGATGAACGTCGCGGGCACGAGCACCCCGATCGCCCACCACGCGACGTCGGCCCAGACGCCGTACATGACCGTGGTCACGACGCCCACGAGCATCGTGCAGAAGTTCTTGAGCGCGCCCACGCGGCCGAGCGTCTCGGAGACGCCCATGGCGATCACGGCCATGAGGATGAGCCCCAGCGCGGCGTTGAAGTACGAGCCGTAGAGGCACCCGGCGAACACGCCGATGTGGAGGACCGCGGGGTGGAGCGCGCGGCCGCCGTTGAGCTTGGTGACCTTCCGGTTCACCCACGGGCCGATCGCCATGAGCACGGTCGCGGCGAGCACCAGGAACGGCACGATCGCCTCGAACACCGAGTGCGGGGTGTTGAGCAGCAGCAGCGCCCCGCACGCCGACGCGACGAGCGCGGTGGGGATGAGCAGCAGCGCCCGGCGCTTCTGGCCCCTGAGGTTCTCGCGGGACCCGACCGCGGCGGCGGCGTAGGCGGGGGCGACGGCGATGCCGTTCGTGGCGTTCGCCTGGAGCGGCGGGACGCCGACCGCCATGAGCGTCGGGTAGGTGATGAGCGAGCCGCCTCCGGCCACGGCGTTGAGGCCGCCGCCGAGGAGGCCGGCGAGCAGCAGAGCGGAGACCTGGAGCAGATTCATGGCTCAGGCAGCGTACGCTTGACCGCTGGAACGAGTCGGCCAGGCGGTCGCGGCGGATGCGGGAGACCACATCCGGCGAGGAACGTCCGGGCTCCACAGGGCAGGGTGGTTGCTAACGGCAACCCGGGGCGACCCGCGGGACAGTGCCACAGAAAGCAGACCGCCAGTCTCGACTGGTAAGGGTGAAACGGTGGTGTAAGAGACCACCAGCGCCGCCGGTGACGGCGACGGCTCGGTAAACCCCACCCGGAGCAAGGTCAAGAGGAGCCGCGAGGCTCTGCGTGAAGGTCCGAGGGCGGCCCGCCCGAACCCCGCCAGGGGTGCCTTCACGGGTAGACCGCTCGAGCGCGTCGGCGACGGCGCGCCTAGATGGATGACCGCTCAACGACAGAACCCGGCGTATCGGTCGGCTCGTTCCACTGCTTGTACCCCGAGTGTGAGGGCGGTTGATGTTCGAGGTCGTGGGTGCGAGCAGGGCCGGCGGGGCGGCGGCCAATGAGGATTCGTTTCGGCACGGGGATTCGTGGGCGCTGGTCCTGGACGGGATCACGCGGTATCCCGATGACGGTTGCGTGCATGATGTGCCGTGGTACGTCGAGGGGCTGGGGGCGGCGGTCGCCGCCCGGGTCGGGGACTCGCGGATCGGGTTGAAGGCGGTGCTGGCGGAGGCCATCGAGGCGGTGAGCGCCCGGCATGCGGGGACGTGCGATCTGGGGAATCCGGTGACGCCGGGGGCGACGGTGGGGATCGTCCGGGTCGCGGGTGCGAGCGTCGAGTGGCTGGTGCTCGGGGATTGCGAGGTCTCCAGGCGCGGGCGGGACCCGTACATCGAAGGGAAGTCCGACGGGAGGCTGCTGCGCGTGCCGGACCGGCCTGAGTCGGTGGACGTGGGCGGAGTCTGGCGGTGGCCGGTCGAGTACGTCGCGCGGGTGCGCAATCGCGAGGGCGGGTACTGGGTGGCGGCGGCCGATCCGGGGGCGGCGGCAATGGCGTTCACCGGGTCCTGGCCGGTGGAGTCGGCCGATGAGCTGCTGCTCTGCACTGACGGGCTGACCAGGTTGCATGCGCATCCGGAGTACACGTCGCACCTCATGTTCGAGGTGGCGGCGGCGGAGGGCGTGGAGGCGCTGATCGATCTCGTGCGGGAGTTCGAGGAGCACCACCCCGCGGCCGGCGGGTGGTCGAAGCGCCATGATGACGCGACCGGGGTGCTGGTGCGGCTCCGCTAGTCGGCCAGGGGGCCGAGGCCGTAGTGGGCGAGGAGTTTCGCGGTCGCGCGGGTCATGTCGGGGAGGTCGTCGACGGGGTGCCAGCCGGCGTCCCAGACCTCGTGGCCGTCGACGAGGATCTGGGTGGCCTCGGGGTCGCGTTCGAGGTGGAAGACGTTGTCGACCCAGCGTCCGGAGGTGTGGACGACCGCGCACGGGTTGGCGGGGACGAGCTCGGCGAGGTCGGCTTCGATGCCGGTCTCCTCGGCGAGTTCGCGGCGGGCGCCCTCGATGGGCTGCTCGCGGCGGTTGAGGAGGCCCGCGGGGAGCGTCCAGCGCTTGCCGGGGGGCTGGCGGAGCATGAGCAGCCGTTCGCGTCCGGCGTCCATGACGAGGACGACCGATCCGAGCGTGTAGGTCGGCGTGGCGATCCGCACGATCCGGCGCCGCATCGGGTGCGGCAGGTTGTAGAACACGACTCCGGCGAGGCGCCGCAGCAGCGGCGCCTTCCGGCGCTGCACAGAGGGAGTCACCGCCACACCCTACCCAGGGGGTCCGAAACGGTGTGCAGGCGGCGTGGCGGACCCGTTGGGGCGCCGGAAGACACGACGACGGCCCGGCGCTGTCGCGCCGGGCCGTGGTCGGAAGTGCGCTACTGCGGGCCGAGCTTGCGGGTGCCCGTGTAGTACTCGAAGGTGAGGCCGCCGACGGCGAAGAGGATCGCGACGCCGCCCGCGAACATCATCCACGGGAGCCAGAACACGACGCCGAGACCGGCGAACACGGCGGTGAACGCCAGGCCCAGCGGCCAGTACGAGCCGGGGCTGAAGAAGCCGACCTCGCCCGAGACGTCGGAGATCTCGCCGTCGGGGCGGTCCTCCGGGCGCGGGTCGATGCGGCGGGAGATCACCCAGAACACCAGCCACACCATGCCGGTGAGCAGGCCCGAGAAGATCAGGGCGACGGTGCCGACCCATTCGACCTCGCCCGGCACGCCGTAAGCGGGGTTCTCGTTGTACCAGGTGACGTACCCGTAGATGGCCGCGAAGATGAACATCGAGACCATCACGATGAAAAAGAGGCGGTTCTCAGTCTTCATTGGTGCTCCCCTAGCTCGCTTCGCCAGTGGCCTGGTCGGTGTCGAACGGGTGGGTCGTGACGGCGTAGGGCTCCTGGCCGATGGACTCCAGCGCCTCCGGCGTGGTCATGCCCTCGACGCGGGCGTTCACGAACGCCTCGTAGTCCTCGGGCGAGACGACGCGCATCTCGAAGTTCATGAAGGCGTGGTAGGCGCCGCAGAGCTCGGCGCAGCGGCCCACGAAGGTGCCCTCGGAGTTGAAGTCGACCTCCCAGCGGGTGGTCTGCGCGTCCGAGCCCGGGATGAGGTCGCGCTTGAAGAGCAGGTCGGGGACCCAGAAGGAGTGGATGACGTCCTCGGCGGTGCCGACGAAGCGGACATCGTCCTCGTTGGGGACCACGATGACCGGGATGTAGCCCGAGTCGCCGGTCTCGGTGACGGGCTGGCCGTCGGCGCCGACGAGCGGTTCGCACTCGCTGTCGGAGTAGGTGAACTGCCAGTTCCACTTGAACGCGGTCACGTTGGTGCAGGACTTGGGGTCCTCGCTCATCTCGGTGACGTTGTCCTGCACGACCACGGTGTAGTAGAAGAGGACGCCGATGAGCACGAACGGGAGCGCCGTGAAGGTGAGCTCGGCGGGCAGGTTGTACTTGGTCTGGCGGGGCAGCTCGGTGTCGCTGTCCTTCTTCTTGTAGGCGGCGATGCACCAGAAGGTCAGGCCCCAGACGATGACGCCGACCGCGAGCGCGGCGACCGTGGATCCGATCCACAGGTCGAACATCTGCTCGGACTGGGTCGTGGGGCGCGTGCGCGGCCAGCCCAGGTAGAACGCGTCGTCAAGGCTGCACCCCGCGAGCACGATCGGGAGCAGCGCGGCGATCCCGGTGAGACCTATCGCGCGGCGGGCTCGGCCGCGACGTTCTCGGGACGGTTTTCCGACCACCTGTCTCATGCCTTTCTCAGCGCTCGGCTCCGCGTCCGCCGCCGGGCGGGCGGCAAGGCGCAGATCTTGACGGCAAGAGCCTACTGCTTGGCCCGGGCCCGGGAGTGCAAGGGGTTGGGTTCGCGGCGGGATGTCTTCTACATTTGACAGGTGACCGACACGTACTTCGACGGCGCGACCGCGCAGCCGCCCCATCCGGCGGCCCGCGATGCTTATGCTGCGGCTTTGTCGGAGGGCTGGGCGGGGCCGGGCAGACTGTACACATTGGGCCGGCGGTCGCGGATGCTGCTGGAGGCGGCCCGCCAGTCGGCGGCCGCGTCCCTGGGCGTGAGCCCTGATGAGGTCACTTTCACATCGAGCGGGACACAAGCCGTGCATGCGGGCCTACTCGGCGTCATCGCCGCGCGGAGCGAGCCGGGGCCGCTGGTGCACAGCGCGGTGGAGCACTCGTCGGTGCTGCACGCGGCCGCGTGGCACGAGCGTTCGGGCGGGGCCGTCGTCTCGGTGCCGGTGGACCGGCTGGGGCGCGTGGACGCCGACCCGCTGGCCGGGATCGAGGACGCGTCGGTGCTGGCCGTGCAGAGCGCGAACCACGAGGTGGGCACCCGCCAGCCGATCGCCGAGATCGCGGCGAACGCCGACGGCGTGCCGCTGGTGGTGGACGCGGCGGCGAGCCTGCCGTGGGAGCCGGTGCCCGAGGGGTGGTCGGTGCTGGCCGCCAGCGCCCGGAAGTGGGGCGGGCTGGCGGGGGCCGGGATCCTCGTGGTGAGGAAGGGGACGCGCTGGCGCAACCCGTTCCCCGGGGAGGACGCTTCTATCCGGGAGGCGATCGGCGAGGTCGACGTGCCGGCGGCGGTGGCCGCGGCGGCGTCGCTGCGGGCGGTGGCGGCCGAGCGCGGGGAGCTGTCGAAGCGGGCGCGGGCGATGACCGAGCGGATCCGCGAGCACATCGCCGAGACGGTGCCGGAGGTGGAGCTGCCTGGCGATCCGGTGGACCGGTTGCCGCACATCGTCACGTTCTCGTGCCTCGGGGTGGACGGCGAGGTGCTGCTGACGGAGTTGAACCGGGCGGGGTTCGCGGTGTCGTCGGGTTCGGCGTGCGCTTCGACGCGGCTGCGGCCTTCGCATGTGCTGCAGGCGATGGGGGTGCTCAGTCACGGGAACGTGCGGGTGTCGCTGCATCGGGAGACCACTGAGGATGAGGTGGACCGGTTCCTGGAGGTGCTGCCGGGGATCGTGGAGGGCATTCGGCGGCTGTCGCGCTGAGCCCTGGTTGGGGTTGCGGGCCTTGGGTTTTCGAGGGTCGTTCGGACTCTGGTCCTAAGACGATGGGGATCACGGGGCGACCCGTGCCCGGTGCTATTGCACATGACTTGCAACTGTGAAAGTGTGGCGACAACATTCGCACCGCCGATGATTGAGAGAGGCGACGATGACCGTCTACACGCTGCCCGACCTGCCCTACGACTACGGTTCGCTGGAGCCGCACATCAACGGGCACATCCTGGAGCTGCACCACGACAAGCACCACGCCGCTTACGTCAAGGGCGCCAACGACATGCTCGAGCGCATCGACGAGGCGCGCGAGAAGGGCGACTTCACCGGCATCGTGGGCCTGGAGAAGACCCTCGCGTTCAACGTCTCGGGGCACGTGCTGCACTCCCTGTACTGGGAGAACATGAGTCCGGACGGCGGCGGTCGCCCGGAGGGCGAGCTGGCCGAGGCGATCGACGAGCACTTCGGGTCGTTCGAGGGCTTCCACGGGCAGCTCTCGGCGGCGACGACGCTCGTGCAGGGGTCGGGCTGGGGCGTGCTGTCGTACGAGCCGACCTCGAAGCGGCTCATCGTGGAGCAGGTCTACGACCACCACGGGAACGTCGCGCAGTCCTCGGTGCCGCTGCTGGCGTTCGACGCGTGGGAGCACGCGTACTACCTGCAGTACAAGAACGTCCGCCCGGACTTCGTGAAGGCGATGTGGGAGGTCGTGAACTGGCAGGACGTGGCGGCGCGATACGCGGCGGCGACCGCGAAGGCCGCTTAGCGGGCCTCGTGACGGGCCGCTTCGGGGCGGCCGTCCCCAACCCCCACCCTCCCGAGAGGGGCAGAGAAGGTAGGCCCAGCCTGGCAGCCGGGTCCGACAAGAATCCGCGCTGCCAGGCCGTTCCCGCCGGAACTTCACCCGGAGGCGGGAAGCGAGGCGAGGGCTCCGCGCCTTCCGAGCGCGTAAGGCCGGACCGAGTCCCAGTGCTTCGAGCATCTGGTCGAGCGCCGCCTCTTGGGCGGCCGGGCTGTAGGTCTGGGGGTCGAAGCAGGCGAGTTGGGCGGCGCCTTCGGCGACGCTCATCAGGGCGAAAGCGGCGGTGGCGACCCGTGCGCTCCCCCAGTCGGGGGCCGAGGCGGCCACGAGGCGGGAGACGCGGTCGCGCCGGGCCCGGTTGTTCTTGCGGTGCAAGCTGATGAGCTCGTTGTCGCCGACCGAGGCCGCGAGGAAGCCCGTCCAGACCAGGGCCTCCTGGGCGGCGTCCGCGTCGAGCGCCATGCCCTGGGCGAGAATCGCCCGGAGGGCCTCTCGCGGTGTCGCGGCCTCGGCTTCGAGGCGTTCGACACGGCCTCGGGTGCGCTCGTGCAGCAGGTCCCGGGCGTGGGCCAAGAGGGCCTTGCGGCCGGGGAAGCGGTGCATCACGAGACCCGTGGTGCATCCGGCCGCGGCGGCGACGGCGCGGATCGTGAGGTGCTCGATCCCCTTGCCTGCCAGGGTGCTCCAGACGGCCTCGGAGATCCGCTCCTGCTGCGCCTCGTGATCGGCTCGGCGTGCGATGGCCCGCTCCCCTCGTAGCATCCTGTCGTAACAAGTGTTACCGTAACATCTGTTACGACCACTGCGACGGCGAGGACCCCACCATGCAGACCACCGCCTCCTGGACCATCGAAGCCCGCGACTGGGAAGACCGGCAAGGCATCGCGCTGCGCGCCGGCCAGCGCGCCGAGCTCGACGAGCGCTACGGCTGCGACGACCACGAGCCCGGCCCGCTGCCGTCCGCCCAGGACGTCGCGGTGTTCCTCATGGCCTTCGGACCGGACGGCGCCGCGATCGGCTGCGGCGCGCTCCGCGAGCTCGACGCCGAGTCCGCCGAGATCAAGCGCATGTACGTCGTCCCCGGTTCGCGGGGCTCCGGCGTCGCCGCCGCCCTGCTCGCCGCGCTCGAGGACGCCGCCCGCGACCGGGGCTGGACCACCGTGAAGCTCGAGACCGGCGACGAGCAGCCCGAGGCGATCCGCTTCTACGAGCGCGAGGGCTACCACCGCATCCCGCGCTTCGGCCACTACGCCGACTGGGACATCTCGGTCTGCTACGCGAAGTCCCTCCGCTAGCGATCCGCTGCATCGCGGGCCGCCGGCCGCTTGCAGCAAGGCCGCCCATGACCTCCTCGAAGCCTGGGTGCGGGTACCGGGGAGCACCTAGGCTCGGCGGTGGGCCGCGCGCACCCGAAGGCGCGGCCGCCGAGCCGAGAGGAGCCGACCATGGGAAGACCCGACGCGCCGCGGCCTGAGGACGCCCCGAACCGACTCGACGACGAGGGCCGCAAGACCGGCCTGTGGGCCGAGGAGGACGCCCACGGCGGCTTCGTCGTCGGCGAGTACGTCGCGGGCCAGCGCGAGGGCATCTGGCGCCACTACGCGGACGACGGTCGCCTGCGCTCCGAGGGCGGGTACGCGGACGGGCTCCTGCACGGGCAGTGGACGTGGTGGCGCGCGAACCGCCAGCTGCTGCAGCGCGGCGACTTCGACCACGAGAAGCGCCACGGGCTCTGGGAGCGCTGGACGGCCGAGGGCGCGCTCATCGACAGCGGCCGCTACGAGCAGGACGAGAAGGTCGGCGAGTGGCACTACTACCACCCCGACGGCACGATCAAGAGGACGACGGTCCACAAGCCCCGCAAGTGACAGCGCCGCAGTTGACCGGGCCGCGAGTGCGCGGCGGCCGGTGTACGAGGGCGGCCCCGCCGAGGCGGGGCCGCCCTCGTGCACGGGCGGCGGTGCTCAGTCTTCCTGCGTCCCGGTGAGGACCGATCCGCGGCTCCCCTCCCCCATCGAGCCCACGTTGGTCCGCGCGCCCTCTCCCACCGCGCCGACGAACAGCGTGCCGCCCGCCTCGTTGGTCAGGGCGTACACGACCTTGATCTCCTTCGCGACCTTGCCGATGTGCTGCTCGAGATCCGTGGGGTCGATGGCCGTCCCGCAGTGCTCCTTCACGGTCTCCAGTGCGTGCCCGATCAGTTCCAGGACGTTGCGTTCGGCCTTGAACGGCTGGTTCATCAACGGCACGGGATCGGAGCCGAATTCGCGCAGTCCCTGGAGGGGCCCGCAGTCCTCGTAGCCCGGTTTGAGACTCCTGCCCGCCCAGCGCCCGGTCCGCTGCAGCCAGCCCCACACCGTTCGGCGGAGGCTGACCGGCGTTTGCGGAACCAGCAGCGGCGCAACGAGGAACCCGACCACCATGGAAGAGGCGACGAGTCCGATCCGCTTGCCCGGCCCGCCTCTGAACAGGTCGTAGCGGCGGTCGGTGCGGAACAGCGTGTGCGGCCGGAACTCGAGGTACAGCGATTCCGCGCTCACCAGGAACCGGCAGAGCACGTTGGTCACCAGCTCGCCTCGCTCGTCCGTCAACTGGAGCCGCAGGTACGCCCGCTGCCCCATTTCGGGGTCGGCGCGGACTTCGGCGAAGTCCTTGAACTTGCGCCCCTTGACCTTCCACCGCTTGAGCCAGTACACCGGTTTCGTGACAAGGGAGTCCGGCACCTGGATCTGCTCGATCACCTCCAGGCGGGTCGTGGCGCCGTGTCCCGCGTCCTCGTCGGTGAGCGAGGCGAAGCGGGCCTTGACGGCCGCGATGAGGCCCTCGACGTCCGGGGCGGGCTGCGGTCGCCCGGCGGCGTCGACCAGCGGCACGTGGATCTCCCGGCCGAAGGGTTCCTCCTTGCCGAAGCCGGTGAAGCGGTCCCCGGGGTTCCCGCGGTGGATCACGATCTCCGAGCGCTGGATGCGGTCGAGGTCGTCGGCCCGCGGGGACCAGAGCGACCACGGATCGCGCTTCTTCGGGATCCGGAGGATGCGGATCGCGCGGTACAGGGCCATCGCCGAAACGACCGCTCCCAGCGTGAGGACGTCGGGCCCGGGGAACTCGTACCGCCAGTTCAGGCCGAAGTACTCTCGCCACGTCGTCACGAGCGCCCAGGTGCTGACAAGCAGGAGGGCGAGCAGCGCCATGTCCTTGCGGTTGAGCATCCTGGCCACTTCGAACTGCACGGGCGAATGCAGCCGGGTCGCGGTTCGCTGGACCGCCCAGGCCACGATGAGCCAGCATCCCATCGTGAGGAAGAGGTTCATCCGTTCTTGGTCGGTGGCGCCGTTGACGCGCCAGACGAGGCAGGAGACGACGAGCAGCATGGTGACGCCGTCGATGGTCCGGGCGCGGCGGGCGTGCCGGGCGATCAGCGACAGGTCGACGCCGGGGCTGGGAGCGAGTGCGCGGTCGCGTCGCGAGCTGTCGTCGAGGACCTTGTTCCTGAACGCGGGGTCCGTGTACGAGGCCACGGAGAGATTGGTGGTCGCATCGCTCGCGCGATCCGACGCGGGCCCGCCGATCCCGAAGGGCCGGCGGGAGGTGGCGTTCTCCATCGCGAGACGGTCCGGTCACCGGCCTCGCGGTGCGGCTGCCGGGCGGATTATCGCGCCGATGGACCTGGACGGATGGCATTGGAGTTCGCACGATGCGTATCGGCGTGCAGTCATGAATCAACTCCCTGAGTCGGAACCCGATGAGGAACGCGCGCAACTGTTCGATCGGTAATGCCGAATCCACAACGCAGTAGAATGTTACCGACCAGTTTATTGTCACGCCTACAAAAGGTAGGGGCGTTCAGTCTATCGCGAGGATCGATCAGCTCCCTCTCGCGGTCGGGAAAGAATAGCAGCGGCCGACCCATCATCCTCTTTGGAGAGAACGAGCGGCGGCCGCCCAGCGCCCGCAGGCTATTTCACGGCGTGGGTGACGTCCCTCTCCTCGGCGTAGAAGCAGGCGGTCGGATGCGTGCCCTTGTCGCCCACCGCGAGCGTGGGGACCTCCTCGGCGCAGTCGGCGGCCGCCTTCCAGCAGCGGGTGCGGAAGCGGCAGCCCGAGGGCGGGTTGATCGGGGACGGGACGTCGCCTTGGAGGACGATCTCGTCGCGCTGGCCGCGCAGGTCCGGGTCGGGGACCGGGACGGCCGAGAGGAGCGCCTGCGTGTAAGGGTGGCGGGGGTGGTCGTAGATGTCGCGGCCGGTGCCGCGCTCGACGACCTTGCCGAGGTACATGACCGCGACCTCGTCGGCGATGTGGCGCACCACCGAGAGGTCGTGGGCGATGAACACGTACGCCAGGCCCAGCTCGTCCTGCAGCCGCTCCAGGAGGTTGATGACCTGCCCCTGGATCGAGACGTCCAGGGCGCTCACCGGTTCGTCGCAGACGAGCACCTGCGGGCGCAGGGCCAGCGCGCGGGCGATGCCGATGCGCTGGCGCTGGCCGCCGGAGAACTGGTGCGGGTAGCGGCTCACATGGTCGGGGCTGAGCCCGACCATGTCGAGCAGCTCTTTGACCTCGTTGGCGCGCTTGGCCTTGGGGATGACGTCGGGGTGGATCTCGAAGGGCTCGCCGACGATGTCGCCCACGGTCATGCGCGGGTTGAGCGAGGTGTACGGGTCCTGGAAGACCAGTTGGACGTCCTTGCGGAACGGCCGGATCCTGCGGGCCGAGAGGTTCCCGATCTCATTGCCGTGCAGTTTGATCGAACCCGAGGTGGGGGCCTCGAGGCCGACGAGGAGCTTCGCGAGCGTCGACTTGCCGCAGCCGGACTCGCCGACCACGCCGAGGGTCTTGCCCGGGAAGAGCCGCAGGTCCACGCCGTCCACGGCCTGCACCTTCCCGACGGTGCGCTTGACGACGACGCCGCGCTGGATCGGGTAGTGCTTCACCAGGTCCGTGGCCTCCAGGACCGGCTCGGTGCTCGTGTCCGCTTGGCCCAGTTCAGCGTTCATCGGCGTAGACCTCCTCGGCGAAGTGGCAGCGGCTGCCGTGGTTCTCAGACGGTTCGAGCCACGGCGGGACCTCCGCGGCGCACTGGTCCTCGGCGGCGAAGCAGCGCGGATGGAACGGGCAGCCGCTCGGCAGGCTCGCCGGGTTCGGCGGCAGGCCGCGGATGACCTCGAGCTCCTGGCCGACCGTGTCGACGCGCGGGACCGCCCGCAGCAGCGACTTCGTGTACGGATGGGCGGGGCGCTTGAACGCGTCGCGGATGCCGGCGCGCTCGACCACCTCCCCCGCGTACATGACCGCCACGTCGTCGGCGACGTCGGCGACCACGCCGAGGTCGTGGGTGATGAGGATCAGGCCCATGTGCCGCTCGGCCTGGATGCGCTTGAGCAGCCGCATGATCTGGGCCTGGACCGTGACGTCGAGGGCCGTGGTGGGCTCGTCGGCGATGAGGATCTCCGGGTCGAGCGCGAGCGCCATCGCGATCATGACGCGCTGGCGCATGCCGCCGGAGAACTGGTGCGGGTAGTCCCCGACCCGGCGCTTCGCGTCGGGGATGCCGACGAGGTCGAGCATCTCGACCGCCTTCTTCCTGGCGTCGGCGCGGCTGAGGCCGCGGTGGACGCGGAAGAGCTCGCCGATCTGGAAGCCGACCGACCAGAGCGGGTTCAGGGCCGAGAGGGCGTCCTGGAAGACGATCGCGATGTGGTTGCCGCGCACGGTCCGGCGCATGTCCTCGTCCTGCTTCAGGAGGTCGACGCCGTGGAGGAGGACGCGGCCGCCGGTGATGTGGCCGGGCGGCGTGTCGAGGATGCCCATGATCGCCTGGGAGGTCACGGACTTGCCCGAGCCGGACTCGCCGACGACGGCGAGCGTGCGGCCCTGCTCGAGGGTGAAGCTCGCCGAGCGGACGGCCGGGATCCGCCTGCCGCGCACCTGGAACTCGACGCGCAGGGCGTCCACTTCGAGCAGCGGGGCGTTCAGGTCGGCGCCCGGGAGGGTGTCGCCGATGACGCGCATGGTCTCTGCCACCGGTCTCACCTCAGCTTCGGGTCGAGGGCGTCGCGCAGGGCGTCGCCGAAGGTCGCGAACGCGAACACGGTCAGGATGAGCAGGGCGAGCGGCCAGGCGAAGAGGTAGACGTACCCTCCGCCGGCCCACTCGGTGCCTTTGGAGAGGAGCACGCCCCAGCTGGTGGCGGGCGGTTGGACGCCGATGCCGAGGACCGCCAGGGCCGCCTCGGTGACGATGATGCCGCCGATCGTGGTCGGGACGACGGCCGTGACCGGGACGATCGCGTTCGGCAGGAGGTGCCGGAACATGATGCGGCGGTCGCTCGCGCCGAGGCATTTGGCGGCGACCACGTAGTCCAGGTTCTTCGTCTCCAATGTGGCCGCCCGGGTGTAGCGGCAGAACTCCATCCAGCCGAACAGCGTGAGCGCGATCGCCGGGGCGGCGATCGTCCCCACGAGGGTGTCGGCCGACACGCGCCCGCGGAAGAGGCTCAGGATCAGGATGGCGCCCATGAGCATCGGGATGACGATGAAGACGTCGAGGGACCGCGAGATGAGGGCGTCGATCCACCCGCCGTAGTAGCCGGAGAGCAGTCCGAGCACCAGCCCGACCAGTACCGAGACGACGATGACGCTGAGCGCCAGCGCGATCGTGGGCCTCGTGCCGTGGACGAGGGTGGAGGCGAAGTCGCAGCCGAACGCGTCGGTGCCCATCGGGTGGTCGCCGGTGAACCAGGTGTCGGGACGCAGTTTCGCCTCGCGTCCCAGGCACACGGTCGGGTCCTTGTCGGTGAACAGCCCCGGGAACGCCGCCATGGCGAACACGAACAGCAGCACCGCGGTGGCGATGATGACATCGGGGCGCCGGCGCATGGTGCGGAAGGCGTCCGACCACAGGGACGCCTGGCGTTCCTGGGCGGCGATCGGCGCGGTCAGCTCACTCATAGCGGATCCTGGGGTCGAGTGCGGCGTAGAGGAGGTCGACGATGAGGCTCACGAAGACCACGACGAAGGCCGAGACGGTGAGCCCGACGATGACGAGGTTGCCCTCTTGGCGCTGCACCGCCTGGAAGATCATCCGGCCCATGCCCGGGATGCCCATGACGCCCTCGGTGAGCACGGCCCCGGAGAGCATGAACGCGAACAGGAAGCCGATGCCGGTGACGATCGGGATCATCGAGTTGCGGATGACGTGCACGATCGTGATGCGCATCGGCTTGAGCCCCTTGGCCTTCGCGGTGCGCACGAAGTCCGAGCCGAGGTTCTCCAGCTGGGCGGCGCGGATGAGCCGGGTCATGGTCGCGAGGCCGACGGTCCCGACGATGATGCCGGGGATGATGATCGTCGTCCACGGGTAGTCGGCGTTGTAGTTCGGTCTGAACACCTGGCCCATGAAGGATTCGGTGCCCCAGATGTCCCTGGCCCAGCGGGTGAGCGGCACCGCCACGATGTAGACGTAGGACAGCAGGATGAGGAAGACGGGGACGGAGTCGGCCAGGATCGTGGTCCCGCGCACGGTGTGGTCGATGAACTTGCCCCGGTGCCGGGCTGCCCAGGTGCCGAGCACCATCGAGACGACGACGAGCGTGATCGTCGCGAACACGAACAGCCGCAGCGTGTTCGGGATGTAGATCCCGAGGAGCTGGCCGACGTCGCGGTTGCCGTTGAGGGTGGTGCCGAAGTCGCCTCGGGCGAAGTTCTGGAGGCGGTCGACGAACGGCGCCAGGCACGGGTCGCCCACGCGCTCATAGCATTTGTTGTCGAGCCCGTAGAGCCGTTCGACCTGGGCGAGCATGCCCGGGTCGGGCGTGCGGTCCCCGCCGAAGAACAGCAGCGCGGGATTGCCCCTGACCTGGACGGACAGCGCCGTCAGGTAGTGCAGCAGGAAGAGCACGATCCCGAGGGTGAGGAGGGATTGGAGGAGGCGTCTGATGATGTAGCGTCCCATGGTTCTTTCCAAGTCCAGAGCCGCCGAGGGGGCCCGCCGCGGGTCTGCTCGCGCAGCCGCGGCGGGTGCCCCCGGGCGGTCTTCAGTTGTAGGCGCTACTCGACGACGGTGACTTCTCGGAGCTCGCAGTCGCCGCCCGGCCCGCTGTAGATCGGGTGGACGTACACGTTCTCGAGCCGGTCGGTGTAGAAGTAGTTGAAGCGCTCGCCGAAGACCGGGACGCTCGGCATGTCCTCGGCGAGGATCGCCTCGGCCTCGGCGTAGAGGGCCACGGCCTCGTCGAGGGTCGCCGCGGAGCCCGCTTCGGCGATCTTGGCGTCGTACTCGGCGTTCTCCCAGCCCTGGTCGTTGACCGAGGGGCCGCCGCCGTAGATCGGCTCCAGGTAGTTCTCGTTGAGGTTGTAGTCCGGGCCCCAGCCGGAGCGGAACGGCCCGTCGAGGTTGTGCTCCTCGCGGGTGGCGAGGAACTCGGGGAAGTCCATGGTGACGAGCTCGTACTCGATGCCGAGGCTGTCCTTGATGGAGTCGCCGATGGCGCGGAAGATGTCGACGTTGTCGTTGGAGTCGTTCACCCAGATCTTCAGCTTCTCGCCCTCGGGCCAGCCTCCGGCCTGTGCGAGCAGGTCGGCGGCGGCGGCGGGGTCGTAGACGCAGTACTCGCCGCAGGAGTGCGTGCCGCCGCCGAGGATGGAGTCGGGGACCCACTGGTCGAGCGGGTAGAAGCGCTCGGGGCCGACCACGTTCGCGACGCCTTCGCGGTCAATGGCCATCGAGAAGGCGCGGCGCAGGTTGACGTCCTGGAACTTCGGGTCGTAGAGCGGGAATCCGAGCATCAGGATGCTCGGGTCGTCCTGCTGGATGTGCCGCTCGCTCAGGTCGGGGTCGTTCATGGCGTTCTCGTAGTCGGCCGCGGTCGGGCGGCAGACGTCGATGTCACCGGTCAGGAAGTCCGCCCAGCAGTCGTCGCCTTCGAGGTAGACCTTCCAGTTGACCTGGTCGATCTGAGCGGGCATGTCGCCCTTGTAGTCCTCCCAGCGGACCACGGTGCCGCCGTTCTCGACGTCGTACGGCTCTTCGAACATGAAGGGGCCGTTGCCGATCGGCTTGGCCTCGCAGGCTTCGAGGTCGGCCAGGCACTCCTCGGCCACCGGGTAGAACGCCTCGTATCCGAGCATCGTGGGGAAGCCGATGAAGGGCGCGGTCAGCTTGACCTCGATGGTGAGGTCGTCGACCGCGGTCACGCCCGAGAGGTGGGTGGTCTCGATCGGCGCCCACTCGGGGACCTCGGGGTCGGCCCACTGGTCTTCGGGCAGCGGGTCGGGGTTCATCTCCGCCCAGCCCTCGAAGGTCCCGAAGAAGTAGTTCAGCGGGAGCGAGTTGGAGGCGTAGGCGGTGCGGTCCCAGGAGCGGATGAACGCGTCGGCGTTGACCGGCTCCCCGTTGTGGAAGGTCAGGCCGTCCTTGATCTTGATGGTCCAGGTCTGGTTGTCGGGAGAGGAGATTCCTTCGGCCACCAGGTTCTTCGGCTCACCGGTCTCACGGTCGTAGTAGACGAGGCCGTCGTAGACGTTCTTGATGATCCGGTAGCCCTCGGACTCGCCGGAGCCTCCGGGGACGAGGCTGCGGATCTCGCCGATCTGCATGTTGACGGCGCCGCCGCTGCCGCCGCCCTCACCGTCGACGTCGCCTTCGTCTCCGGCGCAGGCGGCGGTCGCCACCGTCATCCCGGCGGCGGCAAGCGCCGCCACCGTCATTCGCATTCGTTTCACGAGGGTCTCCAGAGCGTGTGAGTGGGTCGTGGGATAACTCACACCATGGCGCACAACACCATCAAAAGATAGAGTGCGTTGTGAAATCGTTACCATGCAGACGGTTGTCGGAGACCTTGGGCTGCAATTATTTCGTCCGTATTGCCTGCGGAATCCCAATTAATGAGACACGTGTTTCCGCTGTGCACCCTAGGGACGCTTGATCACTGCGCGTCCACACTCCATTGCGCTCGTGGACTCAATCCGGCAGGAGGTACGCCGACGCCTCAGCCGCGGCGGCCGGTCCGTAGGACTGCTCCAGGCGGTGGACGAACTCGACCGGGTTGACCGCATACCCTTGCGGCCCCACGGTTTCGAGGGCCAGCGCGGTCATCTGGGAGCCGACCTCGGCGGCCCGCCGCAGGCCCATGCCCCAGCCCAGTCCGGCCAGGAGGCCGGCGGTGAAGGCGTCGGCCGAGCCGGCGGGGTCGATCATCTCGCGGTTGCGCGCGAAGGGGACTCGGATGCGGTCCATGTCGTGGCCGGCGATCTCGACGCCGTCCTGGTCGAGCGTGGTGACGCGGACGCGCACGCGCTCGAGGATCTCGTCGTCGCTCAGGCCGGTGGTGGCCTGGAGGAGCTGGTAGCGCTCCTGGGTCGAGACGAGGAACTTGGCGCCGGTGAGGAACTCGACGGCTTCGTCGCCTTCGAGGTCGCCGGGGTCGGCGCTGAACTCGAGGCCGAGGTCGCGGCACTGGTCGGCGTAGGCGTGCATGGCCTTGGCCTCGCCGGGTCCGATGTGGACGAGGCGGAGGGTGCCGCCGCGCTCCATGACCTCGATGAGGTCGAGTTCGTCGCCGTCGATCACGACCGGCTCTTGGCCGAGCCGGGTCATGCCGTGGCCGACCGTCTCAGCGGTCGCTCCGGTGACGGCGGTCTTCATGCCTTGCAAGACGAGTGGCACTGGGATTGTCCTCGTTCAGTCGGGGACGCGAATGATGTGTCGGATGGAAGCGCCGCTGGCGCATCGAGATCGGGCGGTGGGGCCCGTGGTGGGAGCAGCCAGCCTAGCGCATGGCTCAGCCCGGCCGATCCGGAGATCGACCGGGCTGACGGTGCTCTGTAACGACAGCTCGAACCGATCCCTCTTAGTGGAAGGAGTCGCCGCAGGCGCAGGAGCCCTGGGCGTTCGGGTTGTCGATGGTGAAGCCCTGCGCGTCGATGCGGTCGGCGAAGTCGATGCTCGCGCCGATGAGGTAGGGGATGCTCATCTTGTCGACCACGACGCCGAAGCCCTCGTAGTCCTGGACGGTGTCGCCGTCGCGCACGTCGGTGTCGAAGTACAGGCCGTAGCGCAGACCGGAGCAGCCGCCGGGGCTGACCTCGACGCGGAGGCGCAGGCCCTCCTCGCCTTCCTGCTCGATCAGGGCCTTGACCTTGGTAGCGGCCGCGTCCGTGAGCACGACGCCGACCTTGGTGGCGTTGTCCTTGACGTCATCGGTCTGCTGAGTGGCGCTCACTAGCAACTCCCTCGTGGTGTGTGCGAGATCCGAGTCGATCGGGTCCCTTCGACAGGTCAACAGTACCCAACGGGTGGAGGGTCGGCGTTATTCCCACCGCGGAGCGAAGGGAATCTGCGACACAGTCCGGAGGTCACTCACCCGCAGGTGACGTGTTCTGATGACCAGTCCTCGACCGTACCTACTCCGGCCATTCCTTCGCCACCTTCTCGGCGAGGGAGGTGAGGCCTTCGACCGGTTCGCGCATGGCGGCCTCGGGGCTGCCGAGGAGGGCGGCGACGGAGTGGACGCCGGCGAGGTCGGGGTGCACGTCGTTGGAAAGCTCGGTGAGGTCGGAGCGGCCGGCGAGGACCAGGCAGGGCTTGCCGTGGGCGGCCGCGCCGGCGGCGACTTCGGCGGCGAGCTTGCCGCGCAGGCTCTGCGCGTCGAAGGAGCCTTCGCCGCTGATGACGAGGTCGGCTTCGGCGATCTTGGCGTCGAGGCCGATGGCGTCGCAGGTGAGGCGCGCACCGGATTCGCGGCGGCCGCCGAGGAGGAAGAACGCGAAGCCGAGACCGCCGGCCGCGCCGGCGCCGGGGAGTTCGGAGGCGCCGACCGGGCCGAGGCGGCGTTCGGCGAGTTCGGCGAAGGAGGAGAGGGACATCTCCAGGAACGGCAGCGCGGTGCCGGTGGCGCCCTTCTGCGGGCCGAACATGTAGGTCGCGCCGTGGGGGCCGAGGAGCGGGGAGTCGACGTCGGTGGCCGCGATGAACTCGACGCCGCGGGTGCGGGCGTGGCCTTCGATGCCGGCGGCGGCGGAGAGGACGCCGCCGCCGTAGGGCAGCGCGGCGCCGGTCGCGTCGAGGAGGGTGAGGCCGAGCGCGGTGAGCATCCCCGCTCCGGCGTCGTTGGTGGCGGAGCCGCCCAGTCCGACGACGATGCGGCGGGCGCCGGTCTCGACGGCGTCGGCGACGATGAGGCCGAGGCCGTAGCTGGTGGTGCGGCGGGGGTCGCGTTCGGCGGCGTCGAGGAGGTGGAGGCCGCACGCGGCGGCGGACTCGATGTAGGCGGTCTCGCCGTCGCGCAGGTAGTCGGCTTTGACGGGGCGGCCCAGGGGGTCGCAGGTCTCGACGGTGCGGCGGACCGCGCCGGGGAGGGCGTGGGCGAGGACGTCGACGAAGCCGGGGCCGCCGTCGGCGAGCGGCAGCGTGGTCACGGTGTCGCCGGGGCGGGCGCGGCGCCAGCCCGCGGCGACGGCGTCGGCGGCTTCGGCGGCGCTCATGGTGCCGGCGAACTTGTCGGGAGCTATGAGGATGCGCACACCCAGAGCCTAGCGGAGGCCCGGACGCTGGGTGTAACCGCTTTCCGACACTGGGGCGCGCCCACCCTGTGGACGGCTTGTCCGGATGGCGGATTCAGGCGTCCCGAGAAGGGCTCGAAAAGGATTAACATTGCCGCCATGACGGGCTTCAACGAACCTGCTTCCACTCAGACCGCGCTCCTGCTCCTGGGACGCGGCACCGACTCCGGCTCCGAGCGCGGCGTCGACTGCCCCGGTGAGCTGCCCGCGCCCTCCGACCCCGACCTGGTCGAGCGCGCCCGCGCCGCCAAGGAGGCCCTGGGCGGCAACGTCTTCATCCTGGGCCACCACTACCAGCGCGACGAGGTGATCCAGTTCGCCGACGTCACCGGTGACTCGTTCAAGCTCGCCCAGCAGGCCGCCGCGCGGCCCGACGCCGAGTACATCCTGTTCTGCGGCGTGCACTTCATGGCCGAGAGCGCCGACATCCTCACCGGCGACCACCAGCGGGTGATCCTCCCCGACATGGCCGCGGGCTGCTCCATGGCCGACATGGCCACCGCCTCGCAGGTCGAGCAGTGCTGGGAAGACCTCAAGCGCATCGGGATCGCCGAGACGACGGTGCCGGTGACGTACATGAACTCGACCGCCGCGATCAAGGGCTTCGTCGGCCGCGAGGGCGGCCTGGTGTGCACCTCCTCGAACGCCGAGCGGGCGCTGCGGTGGGCCTACGAGCAGGGCGAGAAGGTCCTGTTCCTGCCCGACCAGCACCTGGGCCGCAACACGATGGTCCGCGACATGGGCTACTCGCTCGAGGACTGCGTGCTCTACAACCCGCACAAGCCGAACGGCGGCCTCACCGACGAGGAGCTGCGGAACGCCAAGATCATCCTGTGGAAGGGCCACTGCTCGGTCCACGGGCGGTTCACGCTCGAGTGCGTCGAGGAGATGCGCCGCCTCGACCCCGAGGTCAACATCCTGGTGCACCCCGAGTGCAAGCACGAGGTCGTCGAGGCCGCGGACTACGTCGGCTCGACCGAGTACATCATCAAGAAGCTCGAAGCGGCCGAGCCCGGCTCGTCGTGGGCCATCGGCACCGAGCTGAACCTGGTGCGGCGCTTGGCGAACCAGTTCCCGGACAAGAAGATCTCGTTCCTGGACAAGACGGTCTGCTACTGCTCGACCATGAACCGGATCGACCTGCCCCACCTGGTGTGGGCGCTCGAAGAGCTCGTGGCCGGGCGGGTCCCGAACACCATCACCGTGGACGAGGCGACCGCCGCGCACGCGCGCGAGGCGCTCGACCGGATGCTCGCGCTGCCGTAACGCGCGCCGCACCGATGCAACCCCCGTCGCGGGCCGCGGCGTGTCTTCTGAGGGCGCGCTTCGGCCCGCGCGGGCGTTCGGCACACGCCTTGCACGGCCCGTCCGTTCACGGCTTCCGGATGCGGAGCCAGGTGCGCATGATCACCGTGGGTTATGTCGCTACCTGGGAGTTTTTCCCGTGGCCGTTCCGTTATCGTTGGTCCGCCGCGTAGATTAACGGCTTGCAGGCGCGGCCCGGAGTGTGAACCCCAGGCGTACGGCGCGATGCGGCCCGCACTCCAAGTTCCCGGCTTCAGTCCCAGAACTCCACCCACCGAGGAGACCTCTTGAGCAGCACCGACGCCACCCCCGAATCCACACCTTCCGAAACCGCCCGTGTCGAGGCTGCGCCTTCCGAGGACATGCTGATCATCCACGGCGGCACCCCCCTCGAAGGCGAGGTCCTGGTCCGCGGTGCGAAGAACCTGGTCTCCAAGGCCATGGTCGCCGCCCTCCTGGGCACCTCCCCCTCGGTCCTGCGCTCGGTGCCGGCGATCCGCGACGTGGAGGTCGTGACGGGCCTGCTGCGCGTCCACGGGGTCGACGTCGAGCTCGACGGCGACACGCTGTACATGGACCCCACCTCGGTCGAGTCCGCCGGCGTCGAGGAGATCAACGTCCACGCCGGGACCAGCCGCATCCCGATCCTCCTGTGCGGGCCCCTCCTGCACCGCCTGGGCCGCGCCTTCATCCCCGACCTCGGCGGGTGCAACATCGGCGGCCGCCCCATCGACTTCCACCTCGACGCCCTCCGCAAGTTCGGCGCGGTCGTCGAGAAGAGCGCCGACGGCACGCACCTGTCGGCCCCCAACGGCCTCCACGGCATCCGCTACGAGCTCGAGTACCCGTCGGTGGGCGCGACCGAGCAGGTGCTCCTCACGGCCGTGATGGCCAAGGGCACCACCGAACTGCGCAACGCCGCGATCGAGCCGGAGATCATCGACCTCATCTGCATCCTGCAGAAGATGGGCGCGATCATCAAGGTCCACACCAACCGCGTCATCGAGATCGTGGGCGTGGACGAGCTCAAGGGCTACTCGCACCGGGCCCTGCCCGACCGCATCGAGGCCGCGTCGTGGGCCTCGGCGGCGCTCGCCACCCAGGGCAGCGTGTTCGTGCGCGGCGCCCAGCAGGCCGACATGATGACCTTCCTCAACGTGTTCCGCTCCATCGGCGGCGCGTACGAGGTGGACGACGACCCGATCGAGGGCGGCATCCGCTTCTGGCACCCGGGCACCCCGCTCAAGCCCGTCGCGCTCGAGACCGACGTGCACCCCGGCCTCATGACCGACTGGCAGCAGCCGATCGTCGTGGCGCTCACCCAGGCCGACGGCCTGTCGATCATGCACGAGACCGTGTACGAGAACCGCTTCGGCTACACCTCCGAGCTGCGCCGCATGGGCGCCAACATCGAGCTGTACTCCGACTGCCTGGGCGGCACGCCGTGCCGCTGGGGCCGCCGCAACTTCCTGCACTCGGCCGTCATCGCCGGGCCCTCGAAGCTGCACGCCGCCGACCTGCAGATCCCGGACCTGCGCGCCGGGTTCAGCCACCTCATCGCCGCGATGGCCGCCGAGGGCACCTCGCGCGTCTACGGCGTCGACCGCTACATCACGCGCGGCTACGAGAACTTCGAGGCGAAACTCCTCGGCCTCGGCGCGAAGATCGAGCGGCCGGCCCCGGCCTCGGCGCAGCCTGCAAGCCGCAAGTGAGCCTGCGGACGAGCTGAGACGGAGCCGGTCGAGAACGCGTAGGTATGCTTGGGGAGCAGCATCCCGCAGCGAGTCGAGGAAGGCCTTAAGTCCGTGGCGAAGAAGTCCGTGCAGGCGGAGACACCTGCTCCCGAGGAGACCCAGACGGCTTCCGCCACCGACAAGAAGGGGAAGGCCACTCCCAAGCGGCCGAACCAGTCCAAGGCGCGCCCGCCGGTCAACCCGCCGCTGACGGCGAAGGAGAAGCGGGAGGCCCAGAAGAAGGCCGGCCCGCTCACCAAGGAGCAGAAGAAGCAGGCCCGGGAGGACATGCGCAACGAGCGCGCGCGCATCGCCGAGGGCCAGTGGAAGGGCGACCCGCTCTTCGACAAGTACCACCTGCCCCGCGACCGCGGCGCCGAGCGGCTGCTCGTGCGCGACATCGTCGACTCGCGCTGGTCCTTCGGCCAGTACTACATGTTCGGCGCGTTCGGCATCCTGATCCTCTCGACCTCCGGTTCGGTGCAGCTGCAGAGCTACCTGTTCATCGCGCTCATCGCGCTGACGGCCGTCATCGTGCTCGAGTCGGTGCTGCTCTCGCGGCGCGTGAAGCGCATCGTGTCGAAGCGCTTCCCGAAGTCCGAGCAGCGCAAGGGCGGCCTCTACTGGTACGCGATCCAGCGGAGCATCATGCCCCGCTCGATGCGCAACCCGCGCCCCCGCATGAGCTACAAGGCGAAGGAAGACGACCTCGGCAAGGTCGTCAAGTAAGGTGTGACGGGTCTGCCCGACCCGTCCGCCTTTGCACCGGTCCGGCCCGGGATCGTTCTGCTGTCGTCCCCGGGTCGTCCATGGCTTACCCTCGAAATGTCGTAGCCCTCTCTGACCCCGGAAAGTAGTCAACGTGGTGGATGTCGCGGCGGACTTGCGGGCGGGGCTGTTCCGCGCCCTCGGCCCACTCGATCGCGCCACCATGCGGCACGCGATCGCCGACACCGTAGCCCTCCAGCACCTCCGCGAGGAGGCCTCGATGCGGCTCGCCCGGGCCGCCGCCGAGGCCGACCAGTCCCGGCTGCTCGGCGTGCGGGCCGTGATCCTGCGCGTGCTCGGCGACTTCGACGGCGCCGAGGTGGACGCCGCGGCCGCCGTCAAGTACGCCGAGGCCGTCGGCGCCGACCTGCTCCTGGCCCCCGCACGGGCCCGCCTCGCGCAGGTGCTGCGCGTGCGGGGCCGCTACGAGGAGGCCGACCAGCTGTTCGCCCTCGCCGAGGCCGGAGAGCTGCCCCGGACGCTCACGGGCGCGGTGCGGGCCTACGCGGGGCTCTCGTGCATCGCGCAGGGGCGCATCACCGAATCGCTCATCCACGTGCAGCGCGCCTCCGAGCAGAACCCGCACGGGTTCGTCATGCAGATCGTCGAGACCGCGCTCTCGCTCATCGAGGAGCACGCCGCGAAGGCCGGGTTCGGGCCGTCGCCGCGCGGCTGGCCCGAACGCGCCGGCCACCCCGCGCCCGAGCGGTTCCAGGACCCCCAGACCGGCCGCTTCGGCTACCTCGGCGCGGACGGGCGGCCCGTCGTGCAGGCCGCGTTCAGCCAGGCCGGGGACTTCCGCGGCGGCGTCGCGGCCGTGTGCCAGGCCGACTGGGGCGCGATCGACCGCACCGGCACCGTCGTCGTGCCGATGCTCTACAGCTCCATGGAGAGCCCGACCACGGACGGGCGCACCGTCACCGGATTCGTCAACGGCGTCGCCGTCGCCTCCCAGCGCGGGCGCGTGCTCGTCGTCCACAAGACCGGGCGCGTGGTCGTGCCCCCGCGCTACCAGCGCGTCGAGGTGCACCCGTCCGGGTTCCTCGCCTCCGACGGGTACTCGTGGGGCGCACTCGGCCTGGACGGCAACGAGATCGTGCCGGTGCGGGTGGATCGGGCCGAGGCGCTGCGCACGCTGGACGCGGCCGTGTCGATCGACGACGGGCCACTGTAAACGCACAGCGTGCGCGCATCCTCTGTGATCTTGGAGGCTTTGACGCTAGCCGCTCGGCAGGTAATCTCTTTCGCATGGAGTTTCGTCATCTCGGCCGCTCAGGCCTCGTCATTTCCGAACTGGTCTACGGCAACTGGATCACCCACGGCGGGCAGGTGGAAGAGGACGCCGCCGTCGCGTGCGTCAACGCCGCCCTCGACGCCGGCATCACCACCTTCGACACCGCCGACGTCTACGCGCAGGGCGCCGCTGAGGAAGTCCTCGGCCGTGCGCTGAAGGACCAGCGCCGCGACGGGCTGGAGATCTTCACCAAGGTCTACTGGCCGATGGGCCCGGGCAAGAACGACCGCGGCCTCTCGGCCAAGCACATCAAGGAGTCCATCGACAACTCGCTGCGGCGCCTGCAGACCGACCGCGTCGAGCTCTACCAGGCCCACCGCTGGGACGTCGAGACCCCGCTCGAGGAGACCATGCAGGCGTTCGCGGACGTGGTCCACTCCGGCAAGGCCCACTACATCGGCGTCTCCGAGTGGACCGCCGACCAGATCCGTGCCGGCGCCGAGCTCGCCAAGGAGCTGAAGATCCAGCTCGTGTCGAGCCAGCCGCAGTACTCGGCCCTGTGGCGGGTCATCGAGGCCGAGGTCGTCCCGGCCTCCGAGGAGCTGGGCATCGGCCAGATCGTCTGGTCCCCGCTGGCCGGCGGCATCCTCTCCGGCAAGTACAAGCCGGGCCAGGCCGCTCCGGCGGGCTCGCGCGGCGCCGACCCGAAGTTCGGGCGGTTCGTCGAGGGCTGGATGAACGACGACGTGCTCGAGCGGGTCCAGCAGCTCGGCCCGATCGCCGAGGAGCAGGGCCTCACCATCGCCCAGCTGAGCCTGGCGTGGGTGCTGCAGAACTCGAACGTCTCGGCCGCGATCATCGGCGCCACCCGCCCCGAGCAGGTCCAGGAGAACGTCAAGGCCGTCGGCGTCAAGCTCGACGACGAGGTCCTGGAGAAGATCAACAAGCTCCTCGAGCCGGTCGCCGTGACCGACCCGAAGGAGACCACGGCTCCGAACCCCCGCGCCTAGCGCCGGGCGACGCCCGCGTGCGCTCGGATCGTCTCGAGGGCACGCGGCACGAGCTCCGGATCGGCCGCATCGAACCATTCGATGCGGCCGTCTCTTTTGAACCAGGAGCGCTGGCGGCGCACGAAGCGGCGCGTGCCCTGCACGGTGAGGCGGAAGGCCTCGGCCTCGTCGTACTCCCCCGCGAAGTGCGCGAGGACCTGCTGGTAGCCGAGGGCGCGCGACGCCGTACGGCCGTCGCGCAGGCCCTGTGACTCGAGTTCACGGACCTCGGCGAGGAGGCCGGCGTCCCACATGGTCTGGACGCGGCGCTCGATGCGCTCGTCGAGGACCGCCGTGTCGAGGTCGACGCCGATGCGGACCGCTTCGATGTGGGCCTTGGGCTCGGGCAGGCTCGCGGTGAAGGAGCCGGTGAGCTCGACGACTTCGAGCGCGCGCACCACGCGGCGGCCGTTCGAGGGCAGGATGGCCTGCGCGGCGGTGGCGTCGAGGGCCTTGAGGCGCTCCCAGAGGGCGGTCGAGCCCTCGCGTTCGAGGTCGGCTTCGAGGCGGGCGCGGATCTCGGGGTCGGTGCCGGGGAAGTCCATCTCGTCCAACGCGGCCTGAATGTAGAGGCCGGAGCCGCCGACGAGGACCGGGCGCTTCCCGCGGGCGCGGATGCCGGCGATCGCCTCGCGGGCGAGGCGCTGGTAACTGGCCACATCGGCCGGTTCGGTGACATCGAGGACGTCGAAGACATGGTGCGGGACACCGCGCTTCTCGGACTCGGTGATCTTCGCGGTGCCGATGTCCATGCCCCGGTAGAGCTGCATCGAGTCGGCGTTGACGACCTCGCCGTCCAGGGCTTGGGCCAGCGCCACCGAGAGGGCGGTCTTCCCCGCTGCGGTGGGGCCTACGACCGCGATCACCGGCGGCTGTAGGGTGGGGAGGCTGCCAGCGTGCGATGCAGAGCCCAACAGAACGACCCCTTCGGTTCAAGTGTCGGCACCACCCGGCTGGCGGCGACCCGTCAACCACCGTAAGGTACGGGAAGTACGTCCCTAAGTTCGTGTGAAGGATTTGAGATTACCGCGATGAGTGACCTCGGAGACTGGACCAGCTTCGGCCGCGTTGACGCCGACGGCACGGTCTATGTGAAAACCTCCTCCGGCGAGCGCGCGGTCGGCTCCTGGCAGGCCGGCTCCACCGAGGAGGGCCTCGCGCACTTCGCGCGCAAGTACGCCGACCTCGTGGTCGAAGTCGATCTCATCGCCGCCCGCCTGAACTCGGAGTCCGCCGACGTCGAGCAGGCCGCCTCGCAGCTGCGCAAGCTCCGCGAAGGCCTCGACACCGCGGCCGTGGTCGGGGACGTCGACGCCCTCGCCGCGCGCCTCGACGGCCTCTCGAAGCACGCCGAGGACAAGCTCGGCGAGTTCAAGGCCGCGAAGGACGCCGAGCGCGCCGAAGCGGTCGCCGCCAAGGAGGCCCTGGTGGCCGAGGCGGAGGAGCTCGCGGCGAAGGACAGCCACTGGAAGGCCTCGGGCGCGCGCTTCTCGGAGATCATCGAGGAGTGGAAGGCGATCCACGGGGTCGACCGCAAGACCGACCAGAAGCTGTGGCGCCGGTTCTCGGCCGCGCGCGACACCTTCACGCGCCACCGCGGCGCGTACTTCTCGCAGCTCGACGCCGAGCGCAAGGTCATCGGGTCGAAGAAGGAAGAGCTGATCGCCCGCGCCGAGGCGCTGTCGACCTCGACCGACTGGGGACCCACGGCCGACGCGCTCAAGGGCCTCATGGCCGAGTGGAAGGACGCCGGGCGGCTCGCGCCCGACGCCGAGCAGAAGGCCTGGAAGCGGTTCCGGGCCGCGCAGGACGTGTTCTTCAACGCCCGCTCGGAGGTGTTCTCGGCCCGCGACGCGGAGCTCGAGGCCAACCAGGCGGCGAAGGAAGAGCTCCTGAAGCAGGCCGAGGCGCTGGACATCGAGGCCGACCCGAAGGCCGCGCAGAACGCGTTCCGCGAGCTGCAGGCCGGCTGGCACGACATCGGCGCGGTCCCCCGCAAGAACCAGGCCAAGCTGCAGCGGCGCCTGCGCAACGTCGAGGACAAGCTCCGCGACGCGCTGGACACCGCCTGGCGCAAGGTCCCGGTCGAGAAGAACCCGCTGCTGCTCCAGATGCGCCAGCAGGTCGCCGAGGCCGAGGAGAAGCTGGAGCGCGCGAAGGCCGACGGGAACGCGGGCCGCATCAAGAAGGCGGAAGCGGACCTGGCGAGCAAGAAGCAGTTCCTGCAGCTTGCGGAAGGAACCAAGTAGCACAGCCTGCAGCTTGCGGAGGGAACCAAGTAGCACAGCCTGCAGCTTGCGGAGGGAACCAAGTAGCACAGCCTGCAGCTTGCGGAAGGACCGAGTAGCACCGCTTGCGGTCGGCTGAGGGCTCCGAGTAGGCGAAACCTGCCGTTGGCCCGGGGTTCGTGGAAACGCGTCAGCGCGTTCGCGGACCGATCGGGATAATGGGACAGGGCTACAACGGCGTGGACCGAGAGGTTCACGCCGTTCGCTTTGTCCCGGCCGTTCCCCGCAGCGCACCCCGTCGACAGGAAGGCAGCCGCACATGGTCCTCGAGCACAACCCGCTGGAGACGCTCCCCCCGCAGTTCATCCCGACCGAGAACATCTTCAACCTCCGCGACGTCGGCGGCTGGAACGCGGCCGGAGGCAAGAAGGTCAAGACCGGCCAGGTCTACCGCTCCGACAACTTCGGCAACGCGACCGAGGCCGATCTCGACCACGTCGTGAACCACCTGGGGATCAGGCACGTGATCGACCTGCGCCGGGCCGAGGAGTGGGAGGAGTCGGACCGCTTCCCCCACACCGACGGGGTCGATTTCCACCACTTCGAGATGCTCCACATCAAGTGGGAGCACATCGGCCTGCGGGCGACCGGCCTCTCGGACGAGGCGGAGCTCATCGAGTTCCTGCGCCACCGCTACACCGGGATGATGGAGTCCGGGTACAAGTCCGTGCGCGACACGCTCGAGGTGATCGCGAGCGGCGACCCGGTGGTCTTCCACTGCATGGCCGGGAAGGACCGCACCGGGATCATCGCGGCCGTGCTCCTCTCGATCCTCGGGGTCGACGACGAGGACATCGCCGCCGACTACCAGTTGACGCGCCACGGTTCGGCGCGCTGGCGCGTGTGGCGGGACGCCAAGTTCGGCAAGCCCACCATCGAGGGCGGCCTGGACGTCCCGGCGGAGGCGATGCGCCAGACGATCGCGGAGATGAACGCGCGCTTCGGTTCCCTCGAGCGGTACGCGGAGGCGACCGGCTTCAAGGACGCGGACCGCCTGCGAGCACTGCTGCTCGAGTAGCCGCTTTCTTGGTGATTGCCCCGACACTTTCGGTGTCGGGGCCTCGTTCTTGTCGGACCCGGGCCGCAGGATCGAAGCGGGCCGGGGGGCACTACCCACCCTGGGCGGGTGGAAGGCGCGGCTCGGCGAGCACGGCCGCCCGCGTCGCCCGCCACCCGCCTTCCGCGAACGCCCGTCGGGCCCCGTCACCTACCGGTCGGCAGGTGAAAATCGATTGCCCGGTGTCGTACCCTGCTCGTACGGTGGTCGGGTGGGCTCAGAGCGGTTGAAAACTCCAGAAGTGTCCGAACCAGACGATCTCGAGCCACAGGAACCGCCAACCGCCGAGAAGACGGCGCTGACGAACCTGTGGCGCATCAAGAAGTACCTCTACCCGTACCGGTACCGGCTGGCGCTGCTGTGGACGATGGTCCTGCTGAACATCGCCTCCGGCCTGGCCATCCCCCCGCTGGTGGGCAGGGCCATCGACGGCCCGATCCACGACGGCGACATGCAGGGCCTGTGGGTCATCGTCGGATGCATCGCGCTCCTGGGCGCGGCCGACGCCGTCCTCCAGCTCGTCCGCCGCTACATGCAGACCACGACCGCCATGGCGATCGAGGCGGACATGCGGGCCGGCCTCTACGAGCACCTCCAGCGGCTCCACACCGGCTTCCACGACCGCTGGCAGACCGGGCAGCTCCTCGCCCGCGTCACCTCCGACCTCGGCATGATCCGGCGGTTCTTCGCCGGCGGCCTGGTCTTCGCGATCACCTCGATCGGCATGATCGTGATCATCCTGGCGCAGCTGCTGTTCATCGAATGGCGGCTCGCGCTCATCGTCGCGGCCTCGGCCGTGCCGCTGTTCCTCATCGGCCGCAAGTTCTTCCGGGAGTACCTGCCCGCAGCGCGGTCCGAACAGGACCAGTCCGGCGAGGTCTCGAGCGCCGCGGAGGAGTCGGCGCTCGGCATCCGGGCGATCAAGGCGCTCGGGCGCGGGCCGCTCATGGCCGCGCGCTTCGAGAAGGAGGCCGCCGAGCTGCGCGACCGGGGCGTCAACAAGAGCCTCATCGCGTCCCGCTCCTGGTCGGGCTATGACGCGATCGCCACCACGGCGGTCGGCGCGGTCCTCGTCTTCGGCTCGATGATGGTCGCCGAAGGGCGGATGACCGTGGGCGACCTGACCGCGTTCGTCATGCTGCAGCTCGCGCTGCTGTGGCCGATCGAGGCCTCGGGCTGGGTCATGGCCCACGGCAACGAGGCCATGACCGCCGCCGACCGCGTCTACGAGGTCTTCGACACCGAACCGGCCATCAAGGACCGGCCCGGCGCGAAGGCCGTCGACCGCGGCGAAGTGCGCGGCGAACTCGTCTTCGAGGACGTGCGGTTCGGCTACGAGGACGACTCGCGCGACATCCTGCGCGGCGTGAACCTGCGGGTCAAGCCGGGCGAGACCGTGGCGATCGCAGGCAAGACCGGGTCGGGCAAGTCCACGCTCGTGTCGCTGCCGTCGCGTCTGAACGACCCGACCGGGGGCCGCATCCTCCTGGACGGCACCGACATCCGCGACCTGCGGCTCGCCAACCTGCGCTCGGTGGTGACCACCGCGTTCGAGGAGGCGACCCTGTTCTCGATGAGCGTGCGCGAGAACCTGGCGCTCGGCCGCCCCGACTCGGACGAGGCCGATCTCGAAGAGGCCCTTCGGGTCGCGCAGGCCGAGTTCGTGCACGACCTGCCGTACGGGCTCGACACCCGCATCGGCGAGCAGGGCCTCTCGCTCTCCGGCGGCCAGCGCCAGCGCCTCGCGCTCGCGCGGGCCGTGGTGGTGCGTCCGGCGGTGCTGGTGCTCGACGACCCGCTGTCGGCGCTCGACGTGCACACCGAAGAGCTGGTGGAGAAGGCGCTCGCGCAGGTGCTGCGCGGGACCACCGCGCTGGTCGTGGTGCACCGGCCGTCGACGGTGGCGCTCGCCGACCGCGTGGCGCTGCTGCACGAGGGCCGCATCGCGGCGTTCGGGAAGCATTCGGAGCTGATGGCCTCGAGCCCGGAGTACGTCGACGTGCTCTCGGCGGAGTCGGAGGAGGTGGCGGCGTGACGGTTACCGATAAGCCCGCCGACAAGCACGTGTCGTGGCGGGGCCAGGCGGAGTCGGCGGAGGCCGACCGCACGAGCGCCGAAGTGGACGACGCGGCGGCGATCAAGGAGCTGCGGGCGCAGTCGCGGCGCCTGCTGGGGTCGATGCTGCGGCCGCATAAGAAGGCGATCGGGTTCCTGTGCCTGATCCTGGTGGTGCAGAACTTCACGAGCATGGCGACGCCGCTGCTGGTGATGTTCGGGATCGACAACGCGATCCCGGCGATCAGCGAGCGCGGCGACTACTCGGTGCTGATCGGCATCGCCGTGGCGTTCGCGGTCGTCGCGATCACGAAGTACGTGTGCGTGCGGCTGTACATCGCGCAGTCGGCGAAGGTCGGCAACGCGATGCTGTTCTCGTTGCGGCTCAGGGTGTTCCGCAAGTTCCAGGACCTGTCGGTGTCGTTCCACGAGCGGTTCACGTCGGGCCGGGTGACGGCGCGGCAGAGCTCCGACATGGAGTCGATCCGGGAGATGACCGAGAACGGCGTCGACGACCTGGTGCTCGCAGGGTTGAACGTCGTCACGATCACCGTGGTCATGCTGGTGATCGACCCGCGGCTGGCGGCGGTGACGCTGCTGACGTTCCCGCTGATGTTCCTGCTGGGCCGCTGGTTCAACCGGGTGTCGACGCTGGCGTACCGGCGCGCGCGCGAGACCGTGGCGCTGCTCATCGTCTACTTCGTGGAGTCGATGGGCGGGGTGCGCGCGGTGCAGGCGTACCGGCGCGAGGAGCGCGACCGGGAGCTGTTCGCGGGGTTGAACATCGACAACCGCTTCGCGCAGGCCAAGGGCCACCAGCAGAACGCGTTCATGTCCGGCGGGATGCGGGCGATCGGCCACCTGGCGACCGTGGTGGTGCTGGTGTTCGGCGGCTGGCAGGTCATGCAGGGCAACACCGAGGTCGGTGTGCTCGCGGCGTTCCTGCTGTACATGAAGCGGTTCTTCGACCCGCTGAACGAGCTGGTGCAGTTCTACAACGTGCTGCAGTCGGCGACGTCGGCGCTCGAGAAGGTCTCCGGCGTGCTGGACGAGGAGATCGAGGTGGCCGAACCGGAGTCGCCGCGGTCGATCGAGTCGCCGCACGGCGAGCTGCGCTTCGACGACGTGCGCTTCCAGTACCGGGAGGACCAGGCGGTGCTGCCGGGCCTGGACCTGCGCATCCCGGGCGGGCAGACGCTGGCGCTGGTGGGCGCGACGGGCGCGGGCAAGACGACGATCGCGAAGCTCGTGAGCCGCTTCTACGACCCGAAGTCGGGCGCGGTGTCGCTCGACGGCGTGGACCTGCGGGATCTGAGCGAGCGGGACCTGCGCGAGAACATCGTGATGATCACGCAGGAGAACTTCCTGTTCAACGGCACGATCGCGGAGAACATCGAGCTGGGCCGGCCCGGTTCGAGCCGCGAGCGGATCGAGGAGGCCGCGAAGGTCGTGGGCGCGCACGAGTTCATCGAGGCGCTGCCCGAGGGGTACGACACGCACGTGCGCAAGCGCGGCGGTCGGCTCTCGGCGGGCCAGCGGCAGCTCGTGGTGTTCGCGCGGGCGTTCCTGGCCGATCCGCGGGTGCTGATCCTGGACGAGGCGACCTCCTCGCTCGACATCCCCTCGGAGCGGCTGGTGCAGCGGGCGCTGCGCACGATCCTGGCGGACCGGACGGCGATCATCATCGCGCACCGGTTGTCCACGGTGGAGATCGCGGATCGGGTGCTCGTGCTGGAGCACGGCCGCGTGATCGAGGACGGCCGCCCGGAGGAGCTGATCGACCGCGGCGGCGAGTACGCGACGCTGCACCGCCAGTGGGCGGACAGCCTCGTCTGATGCCGCGCCCCGCGGTTATTCCGCGGATCGCGAAGAGCGTGAGTGATCACGAACGGCGGCGCACCGGAATGCCCGGGGCCCGGCGAGGGGTTGGCACACGAGTAGTCAACCTCCCGCACGGGGCCCCGGGTTCTCCTGGGCCGCATACCGAAAGGCAAGTACGCCATGTTCGCCCTCACCTTCTCCGAATACGGACCCTCCGACGTGCTCGCCGTGACCGACGTGCCGGAGCCGCACGCCGGGCCGGGCCAGATCCGCATCAAGGTCCGCACCGCGGCGGTCAACCCGATCGACTGGAAGATCCGCGCCGGTTATCTCCAGGAGCTCTTCCCGGTCGACTTCCCCGGCATTCCCGGGTGGGACTCCGCGGGCGTCGTGGACGAGGTCGGCGAAGGCGTCACCGGCGTCGCGGTCGGCGACGAGGTCATCGGGTACGGCCCGACCGCGCAGGCCGAGTACGTGGTCGTGGAGCACTTCACCGCGAAGCCCGCGGCGATGAGCTGGGAGCTCGCGGCCGGCATCCCCACCGCCGCCGAGACCGCGGTGCGCTCGCTCGAACTGCTCGGGCTCGAGGCGGGCCGGACCCTGCTGATCGAAGGCGCGGCCGGGGCGGTGGGCAGCGCCGCGGCGCAGTTCGCGGTCGCCAAGGGCCTCAATGTGATCGGCACCGCGAGCGAGGGCAACCACGCGTATCTGCGTTCGATCGGTGTGCAGCCCACGGTATACGGCGAGGGCCTGGCCGAGCGGGTGGCCGCGCTGGCCCCTGCCGGAGTGGACGGCGCGATCGACGCGGTGGGCGCCGGCTCGCTCCCCGAGCTGGCGGCGATCACGGGCGCGCCGAAGCAGGTCGTGACGATCGCGGACTTCTCCGAGTCGGTTCCGGACGCCCAGGTGACGACCCGCTCCAGCGCGTTCCACGCGCTCGCCGAGGCGGTCGCGCTCTTCGAGGCCGGCAAGTTCGATCTGCGCATCGACTCGGTCCGCGAGCTCGCCGACGCGGCGAAGGCCCAGGACGCGAGCCAGTCCGGGCACGCGGCAGGGAAGATCATCCTGAACATCGCGCGCTAGGCCCAGGGGCCGGGGCGGAGGCGCCCCGGCCTCATCCGCGGGCGGTGACGAGGAAGTAGTCGACCCAGCCGTTCTCGTAGCAGCCCAGCCAGTTGCGGCCCCAGGAGTCGCGGTGCTCGGTCTGGGCGACCCATCGGTCGAACTGGCGCCACACGTGCTCGCCGATCGGGGTCACCGCGACCTCTTGGAATCCGGCGGCGGCGAGGTCGGCGGCGAACTCCCCCACCGGCCGCACGACGTCGACGCCGGAGGCGACGGTCTCGAGCAGGCCGGGGAGTCGCGAGGTGTCCGCGCCGTCGGGCGCGAAGAACGTCGCGGTGGCGAAGCGGCCGCCGGGGGCTAGGACCCGGTGGGCCTCGCGGGCCATCGCGGCGAGGTCGTCCACGTGCTGGAGCATCTCGACGGCGTAGACGCCGTCGAATTCGCCGTCGCCCCAAGGGATCGCGGTGACGGAGCCCTCGTGGTACGAGAGCCGGTCGGGCAGTTCGCCCAGGGCGGCGGCGTTGGTCTCGGCGGCCCGGGCGAGCTGCGCGGGCGAGCGGTCGAGCCCGGCGACCCGCGCGTCGAACTCGCGGGCGATCAGTGCGGCCCCGACGCCGATCCCGGAGCCGAGCTCCAGGAAGCGCTGCCCCGCTTGGGGTTCGAGGCGCGAGACGACTTGGCGGTACAACTCGGCCTGGCTCGCGGTGCGCTCGGCGAGGGTGATCTCCCGGCCGGGTTCGACCTCGCCCCAGTAGCCGTAGTTGATGAACGATCCCGAGAAGATCGTGAAGGAGCCGAGATCGAGCTCCCCGTACATGAAGTCGCGCTGCGCCTGGACGTCGGTTACGGGTTCCATACCGCTCGATTCTGGCATGAATCGCGCGCCCGGGTCAGTCGCCGTGCGGGGCCTGGGCTTCGATGACGCCGGCGAGGGCGGCGGCGGTGCGGGCGACCGTGGCGTCCGGGTCGTGGACGCGGGCGCGGAGCGATTCGAGGGCGATGGCGCGCGGCATCTCGGCGAGGGCTTGGACGAGTCGCAGCCGCGCGGCGGGGTCGGCGGCGGCGAGGGCGCCGTCAAGGAGTCGTTCGATCGCGGCCGCGTGCTGCGGCTCGTCTGCCAACGCCCCCAGCACTTCGGCGGCTTCGACGTCGTTCCCGCCCGCGACGATCATGGCGACCAGGGCCGGCGCGGCCCCGGCTTCGCCACGCGCGCCGAGTGCGAGCGCGGCGCGCCCGCGCACCTGCGGGTCCGGATCGGCCAGCGCGGAAGCGAGCAGTTCAGTGGCCGCGTCGGCGGGGATCTCGGCGAGCACCTGGACCGCTCGCCGCCTCACTTCGGGGTCCTCGGACGCCAGGCCCGGGGAGAGGCTGGCCACCGCGTCGGCGTCGGCGCGGGCCAGCGCCCAGCGGAGGGCGCCGGCCACGTGCGGGTCGGCTTCGGTGAGGAGCGCTTTGGCGAGGACCGGTGCGGGCGCGTCCGCCTCGGGGTTGAGGATCGCCTGCTGTCGTCTTGCGGCGCTGGGGGAAGCGAGGCCGCGCAGGAGTTCGACGATGCGCAGGACCGCCTCCCAGCCGGCGGGTTCGGACGCGTCGACCGCGCGGAGTCGATCGAGGAGCTCCTGCTCGCGGGCCAGGCGCCGTTCGGTCGCGCGGATGAGGTCGCCGATGAGCTCGGACGGGGCGAACTCCGGGTCGGCGAGGACCTGGCCGATCTGGCGCAGCGAGAGGCCCAGGGTCCGCAGGGACTCGACGTGGAAGATCCGCTGGATGTCCGCCTCGGCGTACTCGCGGTACCCGCCGACGGTGCGACCGGTGGGCCGCACGAGCCCCAGGGACTCGTAGTGCCGGAGCATCCGGGCGCTCACCCCGGAGCGGCGTGCGACCTCACCGATCAGCATCTGCTCAGCCTTCCCGTTCGACGCCGAGCGCGTGGATCCGCTTGGCTTCCTTCACGTCGGGTTCGAACGCGGCCTCGGGGTCGCGCAGGAGCCGTTCGGTGGCGGACGCATGGGCGGCGACGACCGGGTCGTCACTGTCCATGGCGCGCCGCAGGACCGGTTCGATGGTCTCGCCGAGGGCGGCGAGCGCCCGGCTGAGGCTGCGCTGCACGTCGCGGCCGCCGCGGCCGAGCTGGGCGGCCAGCGTCTCGGCGAGGTCCCGTTCCCGGCCTTCGGGGACGACCGAGACGGCGGCGCGCCACGCGGCCCGGGCGACCTCGTCGTCCTGGTCGCGCAGGAGTCCCGGGGTGATCGCGGGCCAGGCGCGCTCGTCCCCGATCTTGGACAGGGTGTGCAGCGCTTGGCTGCGCGCCTGGGGGATCGGCGACGCGGTTTCGGCGAGCAGGCGCGGGACGGTGAGGTCCGGCGGGAGCCGGGTCAGGGCCCAGGTGAGCATGTCGCGCACGTAGAAGTCGGGTTCGACGGCGCAGCGGGCCGTGAGGGCCTCGAGCAGGCCCGGGTCGGGATCGGTGCCGATCGCGAGCGCGGCCTTGAGGCGCGTCGACGGGGCGCTGGCGGCCAGTGCCGCGGTGAGCTGGGTGTTCGTGGTTTCCGTGTCGATGGGGACCACCTCCTGGACACCAGTGAACGCCTTGACACCGTGTCAATGTCAAGCCTCGGTGATCTAGACGAGGGTGAACCCGCGGAGTTCGGCCACGGCGGCCTGCTCCTTGTCCCGGGAGGCGAACGCGTAGGGTTCGCCCGCCGCGAGGTCGGGGAGCAGGAGGGCGGCGGTGGCGATGTGCCAGGCGTCCATGGCGCGGATGCCGTGGGTGGCGACGATCTCGAAGGCCTCGCGTTCGACCTCCTCCTGGGGCGCGGTGATGACGGTGATCGGGCCGTCGGGGCCCGTGTCAGCGCGCCAGATGTCGAGGAGCTGGTCTTTGTCCCGCCGTTTGGCGCGGGCGGTGCGCACGAGCGCTCCCGCGACCTCGATGCGGGTCCAGGAGCCCGTGACCACGACGATGTCGGGGTCGCGCAGGAGCTTCAGCGCCTCGCGGTGGCCGCGCTCGTCGGGCAGGTACGAGCGGGCCAGCACCGACGAGTCGGCGTAGACGATCACAGGAGGCGGTCCCGGTCCTCGTCGAGGATCGAGTCGAGGGTCGGGCCGACGCCCCGCATGGCGTCGAGGACGCGGGCGCGCAGCGCTTCGACCTCGCCTGAGGGGGTCGCTTCCTTCGCGATCTTCAGGTGCGGGGCCAGCATGCCGAGGGCGGCGGCCTTCGCCCGGACCTTCTCGGTCTCGGTGCGGCCGTCGGTCTCGCCGATGACGGAGAGGATCTCGTTCGCGATCGCGTTGACCGACCGGTGCTCACGCTTCGCCCGTTCGGTGAGGCGAGCGTGGAGATCGTCGTCAACACGCAAGAGCAGCTGTTTCATGACTCGATGATAGCACTCTCATGGAGGTGATATCACTAGCAGGCGCAGCCGGGTCCTTCCTGCTTCGGGAGCGGCTTCCGGCCGATGCCCGGCATGCCGAGGCTGACGCCGGGGAGCTTGGTGGCCTTGCCGGCGGCCCAGGCGTCGCCCGCCCTGGTGGCGCGGTGGGTCAGGACCTCGCCGTCGGCGACCAGGTGGTGCGGCGCGCCGTAGGTGACGACCGTGGTGACGACGTCGCCGGGGCGCACGCCTTCGGCGTTGCCGGTCGGGTCGGTCTCGCTGGGCGTGACCGCGAAGTGGACGAGGCGGCCGTCGCGGGCGCGGCCCGAGAGGCGGCCGGTGGCGGCGTCCTTGCGGCCGTCCCCGACGGTGACGAGGACTTCGACCTCGGTGCCCTCGAGCTTGCGGTTCTCCTCCCAGGAGACGCGCTCCTGCAGGGCCACCAGGCGCTCGTAGCGCTCCTGCACCACGGCCTTGGGGATCTGGTCCTCCATCGTCGCGGCCGGGGTGCCGGGGCGGATCGAGTACTGGAAGGTGAAGGCGCTGGAGAAGCGGGCCTTCTCGACCACGTCGAGGGTGGCCTGGAAGTCCTCCTCGGTCTCGCCGGGGAAGCCGACGATGATGTCGGTGGTGATGGCCGCGTCCGGCATGGCCTCGCGGACGT
This sequence comes from Glycomyces sp. NPDC049804, assembly GCF_040674615.1. Lineage (NCBI taxonomy): Bacteria > Bacillati > Actinomycetota > Actinomycetes > Glycomycetales > Glycomycetaceae > Glycomyces > Glycomyces sp. NPDC049804. Next base: position 449,354 of record NZ_JBFAMQ010000001.1, on the reverse strand, counting down.
CGGCGATGATCTGCAGGTACTTCTCGGAGCGGTAGGAGCGGCGCATCTCCTTGAGGACCCGGTCCGAGCCGGACTGCAGCGGCATGTGGAGCGAGTGGCAGACGTTCGGAGTCTCGGCCATCGCCGCGATCACGTCGTCGGTGAAGTTCTTCGGGTGCGGGCTGGTGAAGCGCACGCGCTCCAGGCCCTCGATCTCGCCGCACGCGCGCAGGAGCTTGCCGAACGCGAGCTTGTCGCCGAACTCGACCCCGTAGGTGTTGACGTTCTGGCCCAGGAGGGTGACCTCCGAGACGCCCTCGTCGACCAGGGCCTGGACCTCGGCCAGGATCTCGCCGGGGCGGCGGTCCTTCTCCTTGCCGCGCAGGCTCGGCACGATGCAGAACGTGCAGGTGTTGTTGCAGCCCACAGAGATCGAGACCCAGCCGGAGTAGGTGGAATCGCGCTTGGTGGGGAGGGCGGAGGGGAACGTCTCGAGGGACTCGAGGATCTCGACCTCGGCCTCCTGGTTGTGGCGGGCCCGCTCCAGGAGCACCGGCAGCGAGCCGATGTTGTGCGTGCCGAAGACGGCGTCGACCCAGGGGGCGCGCTTGACGATCTCGCCGCGGTCCTTCTGGGCGAGGCAGCCGCCGACGGCGATCTGCATGTCGGGGTTCTCGCGCTTGGCGGGGGCGAGGTGGCTGAGGTTGCCGTACAGCTTGTTGTCGGCGTTCTCGCGCACCGCGCACGTGTTGAACACGACCAGGTCGGGCGCGGCGTCCGCTGCGGCCGGCACGTACCCGGCCTCTTCGAGCAGACCCCCGATGCGCTCGGAGTCGTGCACGTTCATCTGACAGCCGTACGTCTTCACCTGGTACGTCTTCACCGCTTGGTCAACCACCCACCTAGCTTAACGAGCGCCCGCGAGCGCCCCCATCGAGCGACCGGTGCTCACTGCCACAGCGGCGTCAGCCCGCGGCCTTCATGTTCTTCATGACCACGTCGATCGTCTGCTGCAGCTCCTCCGTGGGGCTGAACTCGACGAGCTCGGTGTCCTTGTAGATGACCGGCGTGTGCCCGGGGCCCACGTGGTAGGCGTCCCCGGTCGTGAAGGTCTCGTCGCCGTCGGCGGTCTTGTAGGTGACCTTGCCTTTGAACACGTAGCCCCAGTGCGGGCACTGGCAGCGGTCGTCGGGCAGACCCTTGAAGAACTCGGTGAGGTCCGCGTCGGCGGTGTACGCCTCGAAACCGATGGTGTAACCGGTGTCGAGTTCGGTGTAGTGGCCTTCGAAGCCCTGGTCGGAAATGGTCTCCGCGGCTTCGGCCTTCGATGTCTTCGGCATGGTCGCCCCTCCTCCGGATGCGGTCTGAGCGCGCGAAGCGACGCGCTGCGCGCTGGCGGATTCCCGGGAGGTACGCCTCCATCATCGGCCCGCGGGGAGGGGCCGGGCGTCGATCGGTGAAAACGCCCGGCCCCGTTCGCGGTCACTCGGCAGGAGGGATGAGCGGCGGGTTGAGGCGGGCGAAGCCCGCTTGGACCTCGTACGGGTAGTAGGGGTAGGGCGCGGTGCGGGCGCTGGCCTTGTCGAGGCGGGCGACCTGGTCGGCGGTGAGCTCCCAGCCGATCGCGCCGAGGTTGTCCTGGAGCTGGCGCTCGTCGCGGGCGCCGATGATGACCGAGGCGACGGTGGGGCGGCACAGGAGCCAGTTGAGGGCGATCTGCGGAACGGTCTTCCCGGTCTCCTCGCTGAGCTGGTCGAGGACGTCGACCACGTCGTAGAGGAGTTCGTCGTCGACGGGCGGGCCCCACTGGGCGGTCTCGTGGAGGCGGCTGCCCTCCGGGAGGGGCCTTCCGCGCCGGATCTTGCCGGTGAGGCGGCCCCAGCCGAGAGGGCTCCAGACGACCGCGCCCACACCCTGGTCATGGCCGAGGGGCATGAGCTCCCACTCGTAGTCGCGGCCGACGAGCGAGTAGTACACCTGATGGGCCGCGTAGCGGGTCCAGCCGTGCGCGTCGGCGGCGGCGAGAGACTTCATGAGCTGCCAGCCCGCGAAGTTCGAGACGCCGATGTAGCGGAGCTTGCCGGCCTTCACGAGGCCGTCGAGGGCGGCGACGGTCTCCTCCACGGGCGTGCCCGCGTCGAAGGCGTGGAGCTGGAACAGGTCGATGTAGTCGGTGCCGAGGCGCTCGAGGGCGTGGTCGACGGCGGTGACGAGGCGGGCGCGGCCGGTGCCGGCGTCCTGCGGGCCCTCCCCTGTCGGCAGCCCGGCCTTCGTGGAGATGAGGGCCTTGTCCCTGCGGCCCTTGAGGGCCTGGCCGAGGACGCGTTCGGATTCGCCGTCGGAGTAGACGTCGGCGGAGTCGAACATGGTGACCCCGGCGTCGAGGGCCATGTCGACCATGCGGCGGGCCTGGGCGGCGTCCGCGTCGCCCCAGGCGCTGAAGAGCGGGCCGCGCCCGCCGAAGGTGCCCGCGCCGAAGCTGAGGGCGGGGACGTGGAGGCCTGAGGCGCCGAGCCTGCGGTATTCCATGACGGTTCCCTTCTAAAGGTTCTGGAGTTCCGTTAAGAACTTCGACTAAGCTAGCCCGTGAACCGCCTTTAACGCAACTGGAGTCCCGTTATGAGTGACGAGCGTCCCGAACCCGGCACTGTGAGGCCCGGCGGCCGCACCGCGAAGACCCGAGAGGCCGTCCTCCGCGCCGCCGGCGACGCCCTCGCCGAAGACGGCTTCGACCGCCTCGACCTCGCCGAGATCGCCCGCCGCGCCGGCGTCGGCAAGACCACCGTCTACCGCCGCTGGGGCACCGTGCCCGGACTCGTCGCCGACCTCCTCACCGAGATGGCCGCCGAATCCCTGCCCCGCACCGAGACCGGCTCCCTCCTGGGCGACCTCACCGCCCAGGCCCGCCTCGTCCAGTCCACATTGAGCGATCCCCGCCAGGGCCCGCTCTTCAAGGCCCTCATCACCGCCGCCGCCTGCGATGCCCAGACCGCCGAGGCCCTCCACCGCTTCTACCGCACCCGCACCGAGGAGTGGGCGCCCTGCGTCACCGCCGCCGTCGAACGCGGCGAGGTCCCCGAGGGCACCGACCCCCACGAGGTCATCCGCGCGGTCTCCGCGCCGCTCTACTACCGCCTCCTGGTCGACGGCTCCCCCGTCGACCGACCCACCGCCGACCGAGCCGCACAAGCAGCTGTGACCGCGGCAAAGGCGGGAACCTTCATCGCCTGACGCAGGCCCGCCACGCGAAACTCGACCAGGCGCGAGGACGCCAGTCGATAGCCGTTGGCCGCCTTCCGCTTCGATGAGGTCGAACTTTGAGCGGGCAGCGACAAAGTGGTTCCTTATCCCGTAGGCGGCCGGACTTCGTCAGCCCGGCCCGTATCTATTGAGGTTCAATCGGGCGGCGACAAAGAGCCAGCACCAGATCGAGGCGCTGTTCCGGCTGCCAGCTCCGGTTCGGATGCGGTTCAGGCGGGCGGCGACAACGAGGTCTGAGGGAGGCGCGGGTGTGCAGTGCGGCCGCCAGGCAGCGCCTCGCAACCGGTCGCGCGGGTTGTCGAGTTCGACCAGGCCGACACCGGTCTGCACGGTCTTCTTCGGGGTGCCGTTGCGGTGGTTGCTGCGTCCGGTCGCGGCGGAGGCGGCGCCGTCGCTCTTGGCGAAGCCGAGGTGCTCGGTCATCTCCGCTTCAAGCGCGGCCTGGATGACGTTCTTCGTTTTCTGGGCGGGCAGCCCGTCCGGGCCGGTCAGGTCCAGGCCCCTCGGCCCGGGCCTACTCGACCAGTTCCTCGGCGATCCGCACGTCCAAGCCGCCACGCGAGGCAATGAGGTCGGTCTGAATTCCGTTGTCGTTCAAGATGATCCTTTCCCAGCCGAAGCAAGAGACTACTTCAGCATCTCTGGATTACCCTGCCCCCAACGTTTCCTACACTCCCCGTCAGCTGCGCGTCACCGCTATCGATTCGATTCGGCGATGAGTCGTTCTGACTCGGACCAGATCTGCACGGCTACGTCCTCGGCTATGAACTCGGACCCGAAGTGTGTCTGGCCGGCGCAAACGATGCGCACGACGTGCATGCTGTCGACCAGGAAGCTGAACTCGAAGCTGCCGCCGTCGAGCTCGGTCGCGTAGACCTGAGGTGACGAGGGGGCTGCTTCAACCGGCGCTTCGAAGATCTCTGAGGCCTCCGACCGCTCAGCGGCGAGCCCGGGCTCTCCCCATACCCACGGTTCAAGGTGCACCGAGACTGCGACGTCGAACCGCTCTTGCGATGCGGCAGGCGTTGTGCCATACGTGTACAGGATCTTCCAGGCGCGATAGCAATCGGAATCCGTGTCGAAGCGGTCTGACCAACTGGCGCCAGGAGCGTACTCGGCGATCTCGGTGTCGTCGAGAAAATCGGCTTCACGTTCGCGGAAGACCGCGTCCACAGCTTCCGTCACAACACACCAGTCAACGGCGCCGGTCTCGTCCTGCCGATGAGCGTCAGGATCGCCGAGCGCTTCTTCGAGCTGGCCAGGCACAGTACCGTCCGGGTCCAGCTGCTCCGCGTAGACCATGGCCGCGCGGTCCTCCAGGTACTCCAGCATGTCCAGTCGCACAGCGGGAGAGATCCAACCCTCCTGCTCTTGCGGCGGCGACTGCACAATGACGCTGATGCGGACCTCATCCCCGGATCTGACCAGACCCACCTCGGAGAAGGAGCGTTCCTCGTCGGTACTGAAATCCGGGTTCCGCCACACGCAGTAGGAGCCGAAGTCGGAGCTGTACTTCGTGGTCGCCCTGGTTGAGGGGAGCAGCAGTTCGCATTCACGCGCGTTCTCGTCGAGATCGCGCTTCTCAGCGTAGCCGCCGTCGTAGTCCGACCGCTCCACCGCGATTCGGATGGTCCACTCACCGGTCCCATTGCCGCCGTCTGCGAGCAATGATGCCCCGTGACATGCATCTTCGGCATCGGATTCCCCCGCCTTAAACTCGCCCGGCATCTCGGCGAGGATCACATCGATCCCGGCTCTGCAGTTGAACTCTCCTACACCGCCTAGCAGCCACGGATCATCGAACCGCGGCCCGATCATCAAGTCCCGTGCTACTGCACCGGCCGAGATGAGTAGGGCTAGCACGATCGGCACGCAAATCGCCAGCATCAGGCGCCGCTTCTCCAGCCCCGAGCTGGGTCGGCCCTCGCGGTCAGCCTTCACCGGTAACCTCTTCGGCGCTCCGCTCGCCCTCCCCGTCAAGCGGGTAGCTGTCGGTCGCACCGTAGGTGTGGTCATCCCAGTCGATCTCGTCGTCGGAGTCTGGCCCTCGTGAATCTCCTTCATAGGGAGTGCCGCCAACGGTGGGCACCCAGCTGGAGGTCATGAGGGATTCGTAGGTGCTCAGTGACGTCACTTCTGCCCCGAACTGCTCGGCAGTGGTCATCACTGCCTCGGTGAAGTCGGAGAGCAGTGCGTAAGGGTCCCAGAAATGGAAGAGCACCTTGATGTCGTTCCAGGCGGTCTTCCCGCCGAATCCCACGATGTGTTCACTGAAAGCGTTGTAGACGTCAGCTACGAGTGCTTCCAGACTGTCGATGTAATCGTCTATCGACCCGACATGGGCGGTGGCGGTGTCCTTGAGTGCCAGAAGGTAACTCCACAGTCCGGTCGAGGTTCCATCACCGCAGTAGCTGAGGAATGCCTCGGCGTCTCCGGTTGTCCAGGCGTCCTCAAGATCAGTGAAGCTCTGGTCGTTGAACAGGTACTCGAAGGCCGATCCGGCTTCGGAGAGCTGCCGAATGGTCTTGGCGCGTTCCTTCAAATTGTCGTAGTTGATGGCACCGAACCAGCCGAGAATCGTGCTGGGCACCTCGTCTTCGCTCAAGCCCATCTCATAGCCCCAGGCGTCCGCTGCGGCGATGTCTTCGATGTACTTCGCATCGCACATCGCCTCCGCAATCGGGTTTCCCATGCCGTCACCAGTCCCTATCGTGGTAGTCGATCTCGCTGTTCTGCGCCGCGATCTCAGTTGCGGCGGCGTCGTCGCTGTCGCGCCAGCTCTGCGCCACGGCGTACAGGTTTTCAGCCAGTCGCTCCAGCTCTTCGGCTGCCCGTTCGAGGTCGGTCACTCGGCCCATGACTCCCATGTTCCATTCATGCGACATCGCGTGGGCGAACGGGGATATGCCGGTATCTCCTGGTGATGCTCCGAGATCCACCCCGGGCGGAGGCCCTGCTTCTGCGGAGTACTGAACCTGTCCGAGGTCGAGCGGTTCGAATGCGAAGTCGGTTCCATCGGTCACCGCAGCTCGGGTGCCGACCGGAGGCTCTGGGTAGCCTTCACCTGCCAGGCCACCGCTCTCCATCGGCTTGCCGTCGAGGTTAGAGCGGTACTCCTTGAATACTGTCGCCATGACCTCGCAGTGTTCTGCAAAGACGTCGATCTTGTCGGGCTCGACATTCGCCATGGTCAGGCTCCATTCCTACGAGATTCGGAAAGTCCCCTCATCGCCTCGTCACGTTGCGCGCGAGCATCGGCGAAAGCGGTGTTGTAGGCCTGAACGAGCTCCCGCTCCAGCACGTCCCTGATGTCCTGCCCAGCGGGATGGATCTCGAAAGACAGCAGTTCAAGGTTCGGGCCGACGGAGATGGCGACGGCGCCGCTCGGGGACTCGTAACGGGAGCCGGGGAACACCTGAGCGCGCTCCGCGCGGATCTCAGCGATCCGGGAACGGGTTCGGCTCGCCCATGCGCCGATAGCTGCCGACAGGTCGGAGGATGTCATCGGCTTCCCAGCCTCTCTTGCAGCAGCCGTACGGTGGCGCGTTGCGCTGTCTGCCGCATCTCCTCCAGCAAGGCGGTGGTCTTCTCGGAGATCTCCTCCTCATACTCGAATACCGCTTCGGGCAGGCTGAGTTGAGTAAGGCGGCCGGTCAGAGACATGGTCGCTGAGACCGTCGGCGGCGGAGTCTTTCCGTGAAATTCGCAGGTATCGAGGTACGCGGCGAGATCGTTGACCTCGTCGGCACGAGCGGTGTCAGGCTCGTCGATGTAGACAGTATGCGTGGGGGCCATCTTGTCTTCCTTGCTCAGTTGCTGCTCATAAGGTCGAGGACATGTCGGGCAGCTCAGTGGTGGGGATATCCGTGCCCGCCCGGCGTGAGTTTGCGACGGAGCCGGGCGGGCACAGGCTCATGAGGCGGGGCCAAGAACTCATGGGGTTTGCTGCGTTGCTATGCGTAGGGGTCGTTGTCCTCGTCCGGCGCGCGACCCCAGACGTCTTCGTCCTCAGTGAGCCAGGTCCCCTTGCCGCTGGTTTCCTCCTCTGAAGCGCCCGGTGCGCCACGGCCCCCGCCGGACATCATTGAGGCCCCGCCTCGGCCCGTGCCTCCGGCTTTTCCGGGTGCACCGCGACCAGTCGCACCCGTGGTTCCAGCGCCACGGCCGCCTCCGGCTCCTCCGCCGACCATGCCTCCCATGCCACCGGCACCGCCGCCCATGCGGCCGCCGAAACCGCCGAGTGCCGTGCCGCCCATGCCGCCAGCGCCAGGTGCGGAGCCGAAGCTGCCTCCAGCGCCACCGAGACCGGTGCCGCCAGTGCTGAATCCTCCGGGGCCACCGCCGAGCCCGCCCGCACCACCGGAGGCGAGACCGCCGGAGACGTCGTCAGGGTCGGTACCTGCACTGTCCCAGGGGTTCTCGTCATTGAGTCCGGTGTCCGGGGTGGTGGAGTAGCCGTTCCAGCCAGTGGTTCCGCTGGGGTTGCTGGTGCTGTTGAGGGCAGACAGCGAGGAGGGTTCGGCGGGCGAGTTCATGGATGAGGTGCCACCGGTCCCCGAGGTGTCGGGGGCACCGCCGTAGTTGCCGGAGTCGAGCCCGCCTGAGCGGTTGAGGTTCGTGTCGTTGTTGTCGAACGTCGTCTCTTCGGCCGGTGCGTAGTCGGTCTGGAGTGTGGCCGCTTCAGTGGAGGCGGTGGACTCGCGAGTGGTGATCTCGCCGTTGACTTCGGCGGCACGGGCTTGGTAGTCGGCGGTGCCGGTCGTCCCGAGGTCGCTCGCATAGCCGTCGGCGTCTTCTTGTGCGCGTTCGGTAGCCATCTGCCGAGCTTCGGATTCCTCCATCCCGGCTGCGGTGTACTCGTTGTACCAAGACTGGTATTGCTGTTCCTGGTAGTCGTTCACCTCCTCGATAATGCCGGGGTCAAACCCGGCGGTCTCGAGCGCGTGCGCGGTCTCGTCGTTGGCGTGGACTTCGCAGGAGGGAAAGAACGGCGGCCGGATGTGGATCTTGTGCGAGCAGCCGGCGGCGTCTTCGAGCCAGAACTTCGGAGCGGGGTAGACGATCGCCTGCTCCCCTTGCTGCGCGTAGATCACATTCGATTTCTCGGTGAGTACACCGATGATGCCCTCGGACTCTGACTCGCCGATGTCCTTGACGACGGTCGCGAAGTTCCGGAGGACCGTAGATACTTCGTCTTCGAACGCGTCGTAGTCCGAGCCGGTCCAGTCCTCCGCGAGCGTCTCCAGGCCCGATTTCAGCGCTGCCCGGATCTCAATGATCGGGGTGCGGATCTCCATCCATTCGTCGGCGATCGTATCGAGCGCGTGATCTTGCGGGTTCGCGGGCCGGATCGAGGCGACGAGCGCGTTGATGTCCTGGTCGTTTGGCAGTGCGACGTCATCTCGGGCCGTCGTCAGGTTGGAGGTTCCGGCTCTCCTCGGAACCGCCGACATGAGGTTGACCCAGGCCGGTTCGGCTGGGTCCTGCACATGGTTAGGGCAGTCGCCGTTTTCACAAGAGGCGTTTACCAGCAGCGTCTGGCCGCCTGGGTCCGCGACAGAGCCGGAGGTGGTCTGGCCGTACGGGGTGGCGGTGAACTCGGCTTCTTCTCCTGCCATGGCTACTGCTCGCTTTCGATCTTGGCACGGAGGTCGGTCTGTATCTGGGACATGTAGTCGTTGACCACCCAGTCGACCAGTTCGTCCTCGGTAAAGGGGTATACCGCCTCTTGATCGGAGCTCAGGCCCGGATCGTCGTCGACGTACATCGAGATGTAGAGAATCCAGTCTCCGGACCTGCCATAGGCGTCGACGTACTTGCTGTTGTCGTCGCTGGAGGTTTCGTAGAAGCTCTCGTCCCACTCACCGGCAAGTTCACCTGTCGTGTCGACAACATGAGAGGTGCCCCAGTCGGTTGACTTCGAGTCTTCGTAGCGCTGCAAACGCTCGGCGAAGTTCTCTGAGGCGATCTCCTCGCTTTCCCAAGGCACGACGCCCATCTGTACCGTCGCGGTGCCAGTCTCGGAAACGCTGAGGTCGTCGTCTCCGATCGTGGCGGTCGCGAGACTGAGGGTGCCGGAACAGGTGAGGGCTTCGCCGTCCATGCCTTCGCCCATGGCGGCGTCAATCAGGCCGTCACCGTCGATTCCTTCGGCCCCAAGGTAGTCCTGGAGGGGTTGGAGGTTGTCGAGAGCCCAGCAGCCCTTCCAGTCATCCATCACGGCGACGGTTCCCGAGCCTTCGATTGGGGCGGAGGAACTATCAGTGCCGCTGGGGTCCTCGGCGCCGGAGCATCCGGTCAGGAGTAGCGCTGCGGCACCGGTCGAGGCGGCAGCTTTGAGCAGCATGGCATTGCGGGTCATCGAGTGCTCCTCGTTTTAGGGCAGCGGCGTCGCGCCGTCGATGTTGTTGTCGACCGTGTTCATGTCGGTCGCGGCGAGTTCGTCGGACTCGTCGGAGAGGTCGCCGGAGGCATTGAGGGTGTCGATGATGCCGTTCAGGGCACCGCGAAGCGCCTGAAGGTTGTTCCAGGTTCCTTCGTGGAAGGCGGTGTAGCTTTCGCGGGCGGCATCGGCACCGTCCATGGAGCCGAAGGCGGGCATCTTGCCAAGCTTTCCGGTCGTCTCAAGCTGGGTGATGACCTCGGCTTCGAGGCGTTCGAGCTGGGCCTGGACGGTGTCGCGGTAGGCGCGCAGGGCATCGCTGTCGAGTTGTCTAGCCACTGGTGGGGTTCCTCCAAGGATGGGGGAGTTTGGGGAGCGAACCACATTGTAATCACTTGCCGTCCGTCCGTGTGCCCGCGATAACGCGCGGGGCTCAGCAGTTCGTCCGCCTCCGTGGTCCGCTCACCGACCAGCCGTCGGCAGACAGCTTGGAGTCCACCTCATGTGGAATTGTAATTAATTGCGACAGTTTCAAAGTCATTAAATGTTGGCAAATGTCGTGAGTAGTGCCCCAAAGCGAAAGGCGGCGCTCCGCGCGACTTGACCGGTACAGGTGAGCATCCAGTGAACCTGAATCTTGCGATGCCCAGAAAACATCCTGGGAGCGTTCCCAAAATTGCCTATAGATAGTGAGCGATGTTTTTCCCGAGGCTCGTGGTGAGGTTGCCGGTTGCAGTTGACCTGGTGGTCTCGGAACGAGTGGGGGCGGACAGCTCTTGCTCGGGGAGGTTCGTGTTGAGACCTGCGGAGGGTCGCGAGCGTCGATACGGGACTGCTCGTGACCTGGTCAGTTGTCGTTTCTGGCTGTTTCGACGACTGGCTATTCGATGTGCTCTACAACAACGAGAAGGAGAATCCGGTGAGCACTTTCAGTGAAAGTAACATGCTCGCTCCGTTTAGGGGCGGGCCGGGGGAGGTTGCCGTGATGCTGTGGCCGGGAGGTCAAAAAACGACCCGAGGCCCGCTGCCGCCCTATTGTCGCTGCCCGCCGAATCCAGACCAAATCAGGCAATCAGGCAATCAGGCAATCACGCAAGCGCGGATGCCGACATAGGCAAGAGGCCGGGAGCCGCATTGCGGCTCCCGGCCTCTTCGGCCTGCTCAGATCTGTTGAGACTCAGGCGGTCTCGGTGCTGATCCTCTGGATCGCTCCGAGGCTACGCCGTCTCAGTGATCTTGCGCTGAACCCAGGGCATCAGAGCGCGCATCTTGGCGCCGGTCTCTTCGATCTGGTGGTCAGCCTGCTCCTGCTGGAGCTTCTTGTAGTTCTCGCGCTTCTCGGACTCGGCGACCCATTCCTTGGCGAAGGTGCCGTCCTGGATCTCGCCCAGGATGCGCTTCATCTCGGCCTTGGTGTCGGCGTTGACGACGCGCGGGCCGCGGGTGAGCCCGCCGTACTCGGCGGTGTCGGAGACGGAGTACCACATGTTGGCGATGCCGCCCTCGTAGATCATGTCCACGATCAGCTTGAGCTCGTGCAGGCACTCGAAGTACGCGGCCTCGGGGGCGTAGCCCGCCTCGACCAGGGTCTCGAAGCCGGCCTTGATGAGCTCGGCGGCACCGCCGCACAGCACGGCCTGCTCGCCGAACAGGTCGGTCTCGGTCTCCTCCTTGAAGGTGGTCTTCAGGACGCCCGCGCGGGTGCCGCCGATCGCCTTCGCGTAGGAGAGCGCCACGGCCTGCGTGTTGCCCGACGGGTCCTGCTCCACCGCGATGAGCGCGGGGACGCCCTTGCCGTCCACGAACTGGCGGCGGACCATGTGGCCCGGGCCCTTCGGGGCGACCATGGCGACGTTCACGTCCGCCGGGGCCTGGATCAGGTCGTAGCGGATGTTGAAGCCGTGGCCGAAGAACAGGCTGTTCCCGGCGGACAGGTTCGGGGCGATCTCGTCGGCGTACAGCTTGGCCTGCACGGTGTCCGGAACGAGGATCATGATGACGTCGGCCCACGCGGCGGCTTCGGCCGGAGTGAGCACCTTCAGGCCCGCCTCCTCGGCCTTCGGACGCGACTTCGAGCCCTCCTGCAGGCCGATGACGACCTCGACGCCGGAATCGCGGAGGCTCAGCGAGTGGGCGTGGCCCTGCGAGCCGTAGCCGAGGACGGCGACCTTCTTGCCCTGGATGAGGGCCAGATCGGCGTCGTCGTCGTAGAACACTTCAGCGGACATGTACTGCTTCCTTCGTTACTAGCTGTTCGGAGAGACGTATCGCGACAGCGACGCCATCGACTTGGCGCCGCGCCCGAGCGCGACCGTCCCCGACTGGACGAGCTCCTTGATCCCGAACGGCTCGAGGACTTCCAGGAACGCCTCGATCTTGTCGGAGTTCCCGGTGACCTCGAAGGTGACCGTGTCGGGTGTGACGTCGACCGAGCGGGCTTTGAACAGCTCGGCGGCGGCGATCACCTGGCCGCGGGTGGCGGCGTCGGCGCGGACCTTCACCAGCAGCAGTTCGCGCTGCACGGAGGAGCCCGCTTCCAGTTCCACGATCTTCAGGACGTGGATCAGCTTGTTGAGCTGCTTGGTGACCTGCTCCAGCGAGCCCGCCTCGACGTCCACCACGATGGTGATGCGGCTGACGCCGGGGTGCTCGGTCTCGCCGACGGCGAGGGAGTCGATGTTGAAACCGCGCCTGGAGAACAGGGCGGCCACGCGGGCGAGCACACCCGGCTTGTTCTCGACGAGGACTGAAAGGGTGTGGGTGCTCATCAGATCTGCCCCTCGTCGTCGAAGTTCGGGCGCACGTCGCGCGCGTACAGGATCTCGTCGTTGGAGACGCCCGCCGGGACCATCGGCCACACCATGGCGTCGGGCCCGACGGTGAAGTCGACCACGACCGGGCGGTCGTTGATCGCGTTGGCCTGCTTGATGACGTCGTCGACCTCTTCGACGGTGTCGGCGCGCAGGCCGACGCAGCCGAGGGCTTCGGCGAGCTTCACGAAGTCCGGCACGCGCGGCGAGGCCTCGGAGTGGTGCGTGGACAGGTTGGTGTTGGAGTAGCGCTGCTCGTAGAACAGGGTCTGCCACTGGCGCACCATGCCCAGGTTGCCGTTGTTGATGACCGCGACCTTGATCGGGATGCCCTCGACCGCGCAGGTCGCCAGCTCCTGGTTGGTCATCTGGAAGCAGCCGTCGCCGTCGATCGCCCACACGGTGCGCTCCATGCGGCCCATCTTGGCGCCCATGGCCGCCGGGACGGCGAAGCCCATGGTGCCCAGGCCGCCCGAGTTGAGGAACGTGCCCGGCTTCTCGTACTTGACGAACTGGCTGGCCCACATCTGGTGCTGGCCGACGCCGGCGGTCCAGATCGTGTCGTCGGGGGCGAGCGCGCCCAGGCGCTCGATCACGTACTGCGGGGCGGGCAGGCCGTCGTCGAGGTCGGTGTAGCCCAGCGGGTACCGGCCGCGCAGGTCGTCGAGGGTCTCCCACCAGGTCTTCAGGCGCTCCTTGCCGCCGTCCTCATAGGCCTCGATCATCGCGGCGATGGCGGCCTTGCAGTCGCCCACGATCGGCACGTCCGCTTCGCGGTTCTTGCCGATCTCGGCCGGGTCGATGTCGACGTGGACGATCTTCGCCTCGGGGGCGAAGGTCGCGAGCTTGCCGGTGACGCGGTCGTCGAAGCGGGCGCCCAGCGCCACCAGGAGGTCGGACTTCTGCAGGGCGTGCACCGCGGGCACGGTGCCGTGCATGCCGGGCATGCCCAGGTGCTGCGGGTGCGAGTCGGGGAAGGCCCCGCGCGCCATCAGGGTCGTCACGACGGGGGCGCCGGTGAGCTCGGCGAGCGCCAGCAGCTCGGCGTGCGCGCCGGACTTGACGACGCCGCCGCCCACGTACAGCACGGGCTTCTTGGCCTCGGCGATGAGCGAGGCGGCCTCGCGGATCTGCTTGCCGTGCGGCTGCGTCGTGGGCCGGTAGCCCGGCAGGTCCATCTTGGGCGGCCACGCGAACGGCGCGCTGCCGCTGAGGATGTCCTTGGGGATGTCGACCAGGACCGGGCCGGGGCGGCCGCTGGCGGCCACGTGGAAGGCCTCGGCGAGCACGCGCGGGATCTCCTCGCCCGAGGTCACCAGGTACGAGTGCTTGGTGATCGGCATCGTGATGCCCACGATGTCGGCCTCCTGGAACGCGTCGGTGCCGATCGCGGTCGAGGCGACCTGGCCGGTGATGGCCACGATCGGGACGGAGTCCATGTGCGCGTCGGCCAGCGGGGTCACGAGGTTGGTCGCGCCGGGGCCGGAGGTGGCCATGCACACGCCGACCTTGCCGGTGGCGAGGGCGTAGCCCTGGGCCGCGTGGCCCGCGCCCTGCTCGTGGCGGACGAGGACGTGGCGCACCTGCTCGGAGTCGAGAAGCGGGTCGTAGGCCGGGAGGATCGCGCCGCCCGGGATGCCGAAGACGGCCTCGACCTCGAGCTCTTCGAGCGCGCGGACGACGGCCTGCGCGCCGGTGAGGACGGGGGCGGCGGAAGCGCCGATGGGAGGAGCCGGCTTGGGGGCCTTCGGCCTGGCGGGCTGAGCTTTGGCAGCCTGCGGCCCTGGCTTCGGTGCCTTCACTGGTGTGCTCATGTCCTTCGTCCAATAGGGAGATGTGGCTGGTTCGACATGCGGTGTCGTTCCCCGGGCAGAAAAAATCGCCCGCGTGCTAGACGCACGGGGCGAGCGCACCGTCGGAGAACGACGGTGCGCTAGATAAGTACTACGACGAGCGGCCGCGCGGCGGGCGCGGTCGCGATGCTCAGGTCGTAGTTCTGCTTCGGCACGCTCCCCAGGATGCACGATTCCGGCCCGTGAGTCAACTTTTCTCAGACTCCGGGACGTCGTTCGGCGTGTCGTCGGGGGCGTCGGCGTCCGCCGGCGCGGTCGCGGGTTCGATCACGTCGGCGGGGGCGCGCTGGGCGGTCAGCGCGGGCGGCTGCGCCCGCGGGTCGTCGGCGAGCCAGCGCGTCAGGTCGTCCGGTTCCATCGGCTTGGCGAGCAGGTAGCCCTGCACGAGCGGGGCCTTGGCGGCGATCATGGCGTTGAGCTGGGTGTCGGTCTCGACGCCTTCGGCGATGACCTCCATGCCGAGGATGCGGCCGAGGGCGACGGTGATGGCGGCGAGGGGGCCGACGCCGCCGTCGTCCTTGGCGATGAGGTCGCGGTCGATCTTGATGATGTCGACCGGGAGGCGCTCGAGCTGGCCGAGGGAGGAGTAGCCGGAGCCGAAGTCGTCCAGGGCGATCCGCACGCCCGCGCCGCGCAGGGCGCTGAGCTGGGCGACGAGGGTGTTCAGCTGGTGGGAGAAGTCGTGCTCGGTCACTTCGAGGACGAGGCGGCGGGCCGGGACGCCGGCGGCGATGAGGGCGGTGTTGACCTCGGTGGCGAACAGGTGGGTGTGGAGCTCTTTGACGGAGACGTTGACGGAGATCCAGGCTTTGATGCCGGCGGCGGACCAGGCGGCGAGCTGTTCGGCGGCGCGGTTGACGGTCCAGACGGCGAGGTCCTGGGTGAGGCCGGACTCGGTGGCGGCGGGGATGAACTCGCCGGGGCTGACGTGGCCGAGGCGGGGGTGGTGCCAGCGCATGAGGGCTTCGGCGCCGACGATGGAGCGGTCGGCGGTGGAGAAGACGGGCTGGAAGACGAGGCGGAGCTCGTCGCGGCGGATGGCGCCGCGCAGTTCTTGGGTGAGTTCGTTCTTGCGGCGGACTTTGCGGTCGAATTCGGCGTCGTAGGTGGCGTGGCGGTTCTTGCCGGCCTGTTTGGCGGCGCGGAGGGCGAGGTCGGCGTTGCGGAGCAGGATCTCGGGGTCGCCGAAGCCTTCGGCGGCGGTGGCGATGCCGACGGAGCCGGTGGTGAAGACCGTGGACTCGTCGTGGAAGTCGTAGGGCTCGCCGAGGCGGGCGACGAGGGCTTTGGCGGTGGCGACGGCTTCGGACCAGCTGGCGCGCAGGAGGATCGCGAATTCGTCGCCGCCGAGGCGGGCGCCGACGTCGGTGGGGCGCAGGAGTTCCTTGATGCGGCGGGAGACTTCGACGAGGAGTTCGTCGCCGAAGTCGTGGCCGCGGGTGTCGTTGACGTTCTTGAAGCCGTCGAGGTCGAGCAGGAGCAGCGCGGTCTGGTGCTCTTCGGCGCTGACGCCGTCTTCGAGGCTCTGGAGGAGCGCGCGGCGGTTGGCGAGGCCGGTGAGGGGGTCGGTGTAGGCCATGCGGGCGAGTTCGGTCTCGAGGCTCCTGCGGGCGCCGACGTCTTCGACGCGGGCGACGAGGCCGCGCACTTGAGGCTTGCCGCGCAGGTCGGTGACGACGGTCTCGGTGTGGCGCCAGCGGCGGGCGGAGTCGCGGACGCGGAGGTTGAGGGAGACCTGGTTGGCGTGGCTGATGCCGTCGAGGAGGGTGCGGAGGTCTTCTTCGGCGGAGCGGCGGTCGTCGATGTGGACGAGGTCGAGGAAGGACGCGCCGATGCAGCCGCCGGAGTCGGTGGCGGGCCGCCAGGCGGAGTCCTCGGGGTGCCAGGTGACGGTCAGGTCGGGGTCGAGGACGAGGACGGTGTCGGAGGCGACGCCGACGATCGCGGAGAGCTTGCGCTGGCGGGCGGCGGCTTCGCCGGTGACGCGGCGGACGTCGAAGTAGGTGAGGACGAGGCGCGCGGCGAGGGCGCCGGCGGCGGCGAGGGCGAGGAGCGCGGCGTCGAGCGGGAGGGCGCCGGCGTAGGCGCCGTTGAAGAGGACCGCGGCGGCGGCGAGCCCGGCCGCGCCGCCCATGACGGCGTAGTGGACGCCGGGGTAGTTCGGTTTGTCGATGGGGGCGGGCTTCTGGGTGCGGGCGAGGTAGGTGACGCCGAGGAGGGCGGCGCAGGTGGCGACCCAGGCGACGGACCACCACAGGATGCGCACGTCGGGGCGGTCCCACTGCCAGGTGGTGAAGGTGGCCATGCCGGTGGTGTGGACGGCGAAGACGGCGAGGTAGGCGAGGGCGTGGCGGCGTCGCCAGCGCTGGATGCGGAAGGTGGTGGTGACGCCGACGCCGAGCATCACGATGCCCATCATGGACGGGATGACGATGGCGAGGTCGCCGTCGGAGAGGTGCCCGCGGTACTGCTGGAAGAGGGGCCGGGCGAGGAGGAGCCAGCACGCGAAGAGGAAGCAGAGGCCGACGAACGCGCCGTCGACGAGGCGGCGCTGCACCGCTTGCGGGTCCCAGCCGTTGTCGGGGAGGCGCAGGAGCGCGAGGGACCAGAGGACGACCGCGGTGCTGAGGACGATGCCCGCCGCGAGGTCGCCCGCGCCGCCGGGGAGCCAGCAGGCGGCCGCGATCCCCGCGGCGATGGACTGGATGCCGGCGGCGAGGAGCTGGTAGGTGACGCGGCGGCCGGGGGCGATGCGTCCGGCGGCGCGCCACATGAGCAGGCCGGCGCAGGCGGCGCCGATGCTGCCGAGGACGGCCGCGGAGGCGGGTTCGACGCGCTGGAGGCCGGAGTCGACGGCTACGACGACGGCGGCGGTGAGGACGGAGCACCACACGGCGGCGGTCGCGAACCACGACAGCAGCTGCCGGACGCGGCGGGGGGTTGGCGCCATCCACAGACCCAATCGTAGGAAACCTCGTGCTTAACAGGATGCCGCATCCTCGTACCGATCCGTATCGGCCCCTCCGAAAGTGCATGAGGCGGTGCGGCGGGCGGGTACGGGAGTCCGACTTGGCAGGGATCGGGGCTTACGCGGCCTGTCCGTCGGCGGCGGTCGGCGTGCCGGGCGGCGCGGCGAGGGCGTTCGGGGCCGTTGCGGCGGGCAGGGATTCACGGAGTCGGGTGAGGGCGGCGCGGACGGCGACGGCCTGTTCGGCCGCTTCGCGCTCCTTGAGCTCGGCGTCGTCGCGGGCCTTGACGAGGGCGGCGCGGGCGTCGGCGAGCTGCTCGTCGCGTCGGACGCGCTGCTGGGCGGCTTTGGCGGTGTCGCGGCGGTGGATCACGATCGGGAAGAGCGCGGCGAGGACGAAGATGAGGGTCGCGAACCACTGGCCGGGGATGAGCATGAGGAGGCCGACCAGGACGAGGCCCGCGGCGATCGACGCGGTGAGCGGCTTCGAAGGTCCGGCGGTGTCGAAGGCCTGGCCGATGCGGCGTTCGACGACGGCGAGCTGGTCGGGGTCGTGGCCGTCGCTGGTGACCGCGATGAGTTCGCCGCGACGGCGCACGGTGACGGTGGGCTTCTCGGTGGTGTCGAGCGCGGCTTCGATGCGGTCGAGGCGTTCGCGGAGGACCGGTGCGGCGAGGCCGAGGGCGATGCGGCGCAGCGGGATCGGCGCCTCGGGGTCGAAGAGGTCGCGGCGGACGAGTTCGGCGAGGTCCCCGACCGGGTCGGCCCAGGAGCGCTGGTCGTCTTCGCGCCCTTCGGAAGACGGGTCGAGCTCGGCCATCTGCCGGACCAGCGGCAGCTCGGCCGCGCTCGGTTCCTCGATGAGTGCTTGGAGGTAGGAGCGCCAGGCGGTGTCGTCGCGGTCGGTGGGCTCGTCGAGCGCCGGTTCGCCGTTCCCGGCCTCGGGCGCGCCTGCCGCATCGCTGAGGGCGGCATCGGTGGCGAGCGGTCCGGCCGGCGCGGCTGTGTCGTCGAGGCGCAGCGCGCCCGCTTGCGCGCTGAGCGGCCCGGCCGGTGAGGCGGTGAGGATCGAGGCGTCATGCGGCGGCCCGCTCGCGGCGTCGCCTTCGGCTCGAGCCTCCCGCTCAGGTACCTCGGTGAGATGGGCGTGCAGGGCCGTGAGCGCTTCGAGCCGCGTCGGCCGCTGCTTGCCGACCGCGCCGAACCGCGCGATCGCCTCGTCCCACGTCGCGAGTGCTTCGTCGTCGAGCGCGTCGGGGTCGAACCGCTCGGCCAGCAGCGGGGCGATCTGCGCTTCGGCGCCGGGACCGAACTCCCCCAGGGCCGCCTGCACCCACAGCGTCCGCCAGGCCCGGGCGATCTGGCCGGGTTCGGCTGCGCCGAGGTCGGCGGGCTCGCTCAGCAGTCGCAGTGCGGCCGCGTCGATGAGGGCGGGCTGGTCGAAGCATCGGCCGATCGCGAGGCTGAACAGCTCGGTCCGGACCGCGTCGCGCTCGCGCGCGGCCTCGAGGCCCGTTCTGAAGTCCGCGAAGGCGTTCCCGGCGGTCCGCTGCCGCGGCGCCCGGTCGCGCAGCACCAGCGGCAGTACAGCGGCCGCAGCGGACGGCAGCCAGTAGCCGGGCACGTCCTCGAAGCCGCGCAGGACCGGCTCGCGGCCCTCCGCCAGGGCGCGCACGGTGTTGCGGATCTCCTTGCGCGCCTGGTACTCGTCGAACTCGACCTGCTGGAACCGCAACTCGGTCCAGCGGAACAGCGTGTCGAGCCGCGAGTCCATGCGGGCGGCGGTCGAGGAGATCCGCTGGTCGAGCTTGGCCTCCGCGGCCCGGCGTTCCCGTTCGAGCCGGCGGGTCCGCGCGCGCTGCTGCTCGATCGCGGCTTCCTGCGCCCGCTCGCGCCCGGAGTCCGTCCAGTACCAGGTCTGCAGGGGCTCGCTGGTGTACGAGTAGTCGCTGGAGTACGAGGTGTCGCCTGACGAGTGGCTGTCGCTCATTGCGGGCGCTCCGGGGCAGAGGGGACCGTGGGCCGCTTCATTGTGCCCGGAGCGCGCCAACGGCGGGGTCCCCGAGAAGGGACCCCGCCGCCGACGGCCTAGCGCTAGTTCACTTTGCGGACCGCGCCGTCGCTGGCCGGGGTGGCCATCGCGGCGTACGCCTGCAGGGCGCGGGAGACCACGCGGTCGCGGGAGACCGGCGTGTACGGCTGCTCGCGCTTCTCCTGGGCCACACGGCGTTCGGCCAGGACCGAGTCGTCGACCTTCAGCTCGAGCTTCCGGGCCGGGATGTCGATCTCGATGATGTCGCCGTTCTCGACCAGGGCGATCAGGCCCTCGCCCGCGGCCTCGGGGCTGACGTGCCCGATCGAGAGGCCGGAGGTGCCGCCCGAGAAGCGGCCGTCGGTGATCAGCGCGCACTTGCGGCCCAGGCCGCGGCCCTTGAGGAACGAGGTCGGGTACAGCATCTCCTGCATGCCGGGGCCGCCCTTGGGGCCCTCGTAGCGGATGACGACGACCTCGCCCTCGACCACGGACTTGTCGAGGATGCCCTGGACCGCGTCGTCCTGCGACTCGAAAACGTGGGCCGGACCGGTGAAGGTCCAGTTCTCCTCGGGCACGCCCGCCACCTTGACGACGCAGCCGTCCTCGGCGAGGTTCCCGAACAGGACCGCCAGGCCGCCGTCCTTGGTGTAGGCGTGCTCGACGGAGCGGATGCAGCCGTCCTCGGCGTCCGTGTCCAGGGTCTTCCAGCGGTTCGAGGTCGAGAACGCCTGCGTGGTCCGGACGTTGCCGGGCGCGGCGTGGTACAGCTCGATCGCCTCGGGCGCGGGCGACTCGGCGCGGATGTCCCACTTGCCGAGCCATGCGGCCAGGGTCGGGGCGTGGATCGAGCCGACGTCCTCGTGGAGCAGGCCGCCGCGGTAGAGCTCGCCGAGGATCGCGGGGATGCCGCCGGCGCGGTGCACGTCCTCCATGTGGTACTTCGCGGAGTTCGGGGCGACCTTCGACAGGCACGGGACGCGGCGCGAGACCGCGTCGATGTCGGCGACGTTGAAGTCCAGCTCGGCCTCGCGGGCGGCCGCGAGCAGGTGCAGGATCGTGTTCGTGGAGCCGCCCATGGCGACGTCGAGCGCCATCGCGTTCTCGAAGGCCTGCTTCGTCGCGATCGAGCGCGGCAGGACCGACTCGTCGTCCTGCTCGTAGTAGCGGCGGGCCAGGTCCATCACGACGCGCCCGGCCTCTTCGAAGAGGGCGCGGCGGGCCGTGTGGGTGGCGAGGGTCGAGCCGTTGCCCGGCAGGGACAGGCCCAGCGCCTCGGTGAGGCAGTTCATCGAGTTCGCGGTGAACATGCCCGAGCAGGAGCCGCACGTCGGACAGGCGTTCTCCTCCATCTGGCGCAGCTGCGCGTCGGAGACGTCGTCGTTCGCGGCGGCGATCATCGGGTCGATGAGGTCGAGCTTCTGCGTGACGATCCCGTCGTTGTCGATCGTCTTGCCGGCCTCCATGGGCCCGCCGGAGACGAAGACGACCGGGATGTTCAGGCGCAGGGCGGCCATGAGCATGCCGGGGGTGATCTTGTCGCAGTTCGAGATGCACACGAGCGCGTCGGCGCAGTGGGCGTTGACCATGTACTCGACCGAGTCGGCGATGATCTCGCGCGACGGCAGCGAGTAGAGCATCCCGGAGTGGCCCATCGCGATGCCGTCGTCGACGGCGATCGTGTGGAACTCCTTGGAGACGCCCCCGGCCGCGGCGATGGACTCGGCGACGATGTCGCCCATGTTCTTCAGGTGCACGTGCCCGGGGACGAACTGCGTGTACGAGTTGGCGATGGCCACGATCGGCTTGCCGAAATCGGAGTCGGTCATGCCCGTTGCGCGCCACAGCGCGCGAGCGCCCGCCATCTGGCGGCCGTGAGTGGAAGTACGAGATCGAAGCGCTGGCATGGGTCAAGTCTGCCACGTCCCGAATGGCGGGAAGATTCGCCCGGACCTTAGGACTGCCTAAGGTCCGCGCAGGTGGACGCGGGTCAGAACGTGCGGATGACTGAACCAACGATCAGGTTCCCAGGGCACGGCCCGTGCCGGCGCGAGTCCTCCCCCGCCGGGTTGTCCGAGAGGAGGAAGTAGTGCCCGGGCGGGACCGCCTCGCCGGAGCCGGGCATCGGCTCGTCCGGCCCGGCTGCGACGCGTTTCACCCACCAGGGTGCTCGAGCGCGTTTCGCCTCGGCCCAGCCGAGCTGCGGATCGGGCGCGGCCACCACGACGATGTCGCCGGTCGCGATCCGGCTCGTGCGCTTGGCCAGCACCTCCTGGCCGTCGCGCAGCGCCGGCTCCATCGAGACGCCCTCGACCTTGACGAGCAGCCAGCGGCGCCGCAGCTGCCGCACCGACTCGGCCATGAGCGCCGCGACAACGACCAGCGCAACGACGAAGAACCAGCTAGAAGAGGTCATCGATGCCGCCGTCGTCGGACTCCTCCGGCCGCTTCTTGCGGAAGCGCTCGAACACCGAGAACGAGGTCAGGCCGAGCGCGGCCGTCATCGCGAGGATCGCGTACAGCGCCGCGACGATCAGCAGCCCGATGAACGCGAACTGGACGATCAGCAGGCCGCCGAACCCGGCGGCGGCTCCGTCTGCGAGCACCACTACGGCAGGTCGTTGATGATGTCGGTGATGCTCCGGCGCTTGCCCGTGAAAAACGGGATCTCCTCGCGCACATGGCGTCGCGCGCCGGAGGCGCGCAGCTCGCGCATGAGGTCCACGATGCGGTGCAGCTCGTCCGCTTCGAAGGCGAGGATCCACTCGTAGTCGCCGAGGGAGAAGGCCGGGACGGTGTTGGCGCGCACGTCCGGGAAGTCGCGGGCCATCTGGCCGTGCTCGCGCAGCAGGTCGCGGCGCTCCTCGTCCGGGAGCAGGTACCACTCGTAGGACCGCACGAACGGGTAGACGGACACGTAGCCCTTCGGGTCCTCGGTGAGGAACGCCGGGAGGTGGCTGCGGTTGAACTCGGCGGGGCGGTGCAGCGCCATGTTCGACCAGACCGGCGCGAAGTGGCGGCCGAACGCGGTGCGGCGGAAGTCCGCGTAGGCCTTCTGCAGCTGGTCGCTGGACTCGGCGTGCCACCAGACCATGAGGTCGGCGTCGGCGCGCATCCCGGTCAGGTCGTAGGTGCCGCGCACGGTCACGCCCTGGTCGCCGCAGTGCTTCGCGAAGAACGCCTCCGTGTCGCTGGCGAGGTCCTGCCGGATCGAGGGCATGGGCTCCTCGACGCGGAACACCGACCACAGCGTGTAGCGGATGGTCTCGTTCAGTTCCTTGATCCGCTGCGCGTTCGGGTTGTTCCCCTGGTGTTCAGCCACGTTGCGGCCCTTCTAGTGCGAGTGCGTCAACTGTTCTGCGATGGTAGTGGCCGCCTTCTGGCCCGACGCGATGCACGCCGCGATGCCGACGCCGTCGACGGCCGCGCCGGCGATGGCGATGTTCGGGTGCGCCGCGAGCGCTTCGCGGGCGGCGGCGACGCGGGCGACGTGGCCCGGCGCGTACTGCGGGAGGGCGCCGCCCCAGCGGTCGATGCGCTGCTCGACGGGTTCGGGCAGGCGCTGGCCGAGGTGCTCGCCGAGTTCGCGCAGGGCGGTCTTGGCGAGGGTGGCGTCGTCGTACTGGAGCAGGGCCTCCTCGCCGAGGCGGCCCATGGAGACGCGCACGATCTGGCGGCGGCGTCCCAGGTGCGGCCATTTCTTGCTGGCGAAGGTGGCGGCCTTGACGGTCTTGCCTTCCGATGCGGGGGTGAGGAACCCGGAGCGCTCGGGCAGGTCGACCTTGTCGAATGCGAAGGCGGCCAAGGCGACCGAGGCGTAGGCGACGCCCGAGAGGGCGGCGGCGGCCTGGGGTTCGACGGCGCGCAGGAGCACGGCGGCCGGGGACGCGGGCACGGCGAGGATCACCGCGTCGGCGGTGATCTTGATCGGATCGGGCACCGGTCCGGCGATGACCTCCCAGCCGTAGGGGGTCTGGCGGAGTTCGCGCACGGTCATGCCGAGGCGCACTTCGGCGCGGGCCGTGGCGGAGGTGGCGGTGACGAGCCGCTCGAGGCCGCCGTCGACCGTCGCGAACACGGGCGTGCGGGGGGCCTCGCTCGCCGGCCGCTTGATCTCGTTCACCGCATCGGTAAGGCGCGCATGGCGTTCGAGCGCGGCGGCGAGCTGGGGCATGACGGCGCGCACGGAGAGCCGGTCGACGTCGCCGGCGTAGACGCCGCCGAGCATCGGGGCGACGAGCCGGTCGAGCACTTCGTCGCCGAGGCGCGAGCGGACCAGCGCGCCGACGGAGATGTCCCCGCCCGCTTCGAGGATCGGGAGGCCGTTGTCGGGGCGTTCCTTGGCGTTCGCGATGGCGGCGACATCGGCCGGGTCGCCGGGGATGCCCATCATGTGCCCGGCCGGGAAGTCGAGGAGTTCGCCCCCGATGCTCAAGGCGGGCTTGGCGTCGGAGGGGTAGACGAGCGCGTCGCCCAGGCCGACGGCCTCGGCCAGCGCGATGGCCTCGGGCCGGGCGGCGAGGAGCGATTCGGCGCCGGTCTCGACCGGGCGTCCGGCGAAGTCGACGGTGTGGATCTTGCCGCCCAGGCGCATCGCCTGCTCGGCGACGATGATCTCGGCGTCGGGGCCGAGGAGGTCGCGGAGGCGGTGCGCGGCGGCGAGGCCGGTGATGCCGCCGCCGACGATGAGGACCCGGGTGCGGCCGGGCGTGCCCGTCACGCGGGCGGGCGTCATGGGGCTCATCGGGCGGTGACCTCGTGCACGTGGTCGACGACGAGCTTGAGCTTGGCGGGGTCGGTCTCGGGGAGGACGCCGTGGCCGAGGTTGAAGATGTGGCCCTTGGCGCCCTTGGCGGCTTCGAGCACGGCGTCGGTCTCGGCGATGAGGGCGTCGTCCTCGGCGAAAAGCATTGCCGGGTCGAGGTTGCCTTGGAGGACCTTGTCCGGCAGGCGCTTCGCGGCGAATCTTCTTGTAACACTGTCGAGGGGGATGCGGTAGTCGATCCCGAGGACTTCGGCGCCGGTCTCGGTCATCGCTTCGAGGAGGTGGCCGGTGCCGACGCCGAAGTGGATGCGCGGCACGGACTGCGCGACACCCATGAGGGCGGCGGTGGAGTGCGGCAGCGCGAAGCGGCGGTAGTCGGCCTCGGAGAGCGCCCCGGCCCAGGAGTCGAAGAGCTGCACGGCCTGCGCGCCGGCCTCGACCTGGACGCGGAGGAACTCGCCGCAGATGGCGGCGAGGCGGGAGGCGATGCCGTGCCAGATCTCAGGCCGGGACTTCATGAGCGCCTTGGTCTTCGCGTGGTCGCGGCTGGGGCCGCCCTCGATGAGGTAGGAGGCGAGCGTGAAGGGCGCGCCGGCGAAGCCGATGAGCGGGGTGTCGCCGAGTTCCTTGACGAGCAGGCCGATGGCCTCGGTGATGTAGGGGACGTCGCAGGGGTCGAGGTTGCGCAGGCGCTTGACGTCGTCCTCGGTGCGGAAGGGCTCGGCGACGACGGGGCCGACGCCGGGGACGATCTTGACGTCGACGCCGATGGCGGCGAGGGGCACGACGATGTCGGAGAAGAAGATCGCGGCGTCCACGCCGTAGCGGCGGACCGGCTGCATGGTGATCTCGGTGACGAGCTCGGGGGTGCTGCAGGCCTCGAGCATGGTGGTGCCTTCGCGGACCTGCTTGTACTCGGGGAGCGAGCGCCCCGCCTGGCGCATGAACCAGACGGGCGTGTGGGCCGGCGCTTCGCCGCGGCAGGCCGCGAGGAACGGGGACGCTGTGGGAACCGCTGCTGCGTTGGACACGGGGCAATCCTTTCACGCCGACCGCACGCCCGCCCGCAGCGGCGAGTGCGATGTGGCCCGCACCGGAGGGGTCGCGTTCGGTGGCGTCCGGCTGCGATGTGCCCCGCACTCGAACGCGGGGTGTGGCGGGGCACCCGTCCCGCGGCCGTCCATCATGGAGGGCAAATAGGGCGATTAGCCCACTATCGGGTGGAAATCGGTCTCCAGCGCGGCGGGGCAGTAGCGCGCGCAGGTTACCTGGCCGTACGGTGAACGTGTGACCGATCCCCAGCCCGAGACCGAAGCCGAACTCCTCACCGAGCCGCGTGAAGGCATGCCGCCGCTCATCCAGACCTCCGGCGAACTCGCCGAGGCCGCCGCGCGCCTCGAGGCCGGGTCCGGTCCCATCGCGATCGACACCGAGCGCGCCTCCGGCTTCCGCTACTCGGGCCGGGCGTACCTGATCCAGCTGCGCCGCGCGGGCGCCGGCTCGGTCCTGGTCGACCCCATCCCGATCGAGGACCTCGGGCCGCTGCGCCGCGCGCTCACCGGCCCCGAGTGGATCCTGCACGCCGCCAGCCAGGACCTGCCGTGCCTGGAGGAGCTCGAGCTGCGGCCGACGAAGCTGTTCGACACCGAGCTGGCCGCGCGCCTGTGCAACTTCGAGAAGGTCGGGCTCGCTTCGATCACCGAGCAGCTGCTCGGGTACCGCCTGGAGAAGCAGCACTCGGCGGCCGACTGGTCCTCGCGCCCGCTCCCCCACGACTGGCTCGTCTACGCCGCGCTCGACGTTGAGCTGCTCATCGAGCTGCGCGGCAAGCTCGCGGCCGAGCTCGCCAAGCAGGGCAAGGCCGTGTGGGCGGACGCCGAGTTCGAGCACGTGCGACTGGCCGGCCCACCGAAGCCGCGCAAGGAGCCGTGGCGGCGCACCTCCGGCATCCACAAGGTGCGCGGCGCGAAGGCCCTCGGCCGGGTGCGCGCGGTGTGGGAGGCCCGGGACAACCTGGCCCGCAAGCTCGACCGCGCCCCGGGCAAGGTCCTGCCGGACGCGGCGATCGTCGAGGCCGCCACCGCCGACCCGACCGACTTCGCGGAGCTGATGAGCCTGCCCGGGTTCCGGCGGCGCGGCGGGCGCACGAACGCGCGGCTGTGGCTCGCGGCCCTCGCCGACGCGCGCCTGGTCCCGAACGACGAGCTGCCGTCCACGACCCCGCCCCAGGACGGCCCGCCCGCGACGCACCGCTGGGCCGACCGCGACCCGGTCGCGGCCGAGCGCCTCGCCGCCGCCCGCGAGGTCGTCGCCGTGGCCGCCGAGCAGCACAACCTCCCCGCCGAGAACCTCATCGCCCCCGCGCTCGTGCGCGGCCTGGCCTGGGAGCCCCCGAAGAAGGTCACCGAGAAGCACGTCCGCACCGTCCTCACCGAAGGCGGCGCCCGCGCCTGGCAGGTGGACCTCCTCGCCGAAGGCCTCGCCAAGGCCCTCGAGGCCTGATCCCCCGCTCTGCCGGCCCGCTCGCGAGCGGGCCGTTCGGCGTGCCCGCCACCTGCGTTCATGCACGGTTCGCCGCCGCTTCGGCACTAGGCTGGGTGGGGCAGTGACATCGAACTTACTTGCGGGTAACATTCGTTGTGACGTTGCACTCTCAACAACGACGCTGCATACCCAAAGGAGGGGCTGGCGTGAACGACACCATCCGCGATGTCGTCTTCGTCGACGGGGTACGGACCCCGTTCGGCAAGGCGGGCAAACTCTTCGAAGAGACCCGCGCCGACGACATGATCATCCGCTGCATCAGGTCGCTGCTGCGCCGCAACCCGGGGCTGCCGCCTGAGCGGGTCGACGAAGTGGCCCTCGCGGCCACCACGCAGATCGGGGACCAGGGCCTCACGCTCGGCCGCACCGCCGCGCTCCTGGCCGGACTCCCGAAGTCCGTCCCCGGCTACTCCATCGACCGCATGTGCGCGGGCGCGATGACCGCGGTGACCAGCGTGTCCTCCGCGATCGCCGCCCGCCAGTACGACATCGCCATCGCCGGCGGCGTCGAGTCGATGTCGAACCACCCGATGGGCGAAGGCGTGGACCCCAACCCGCGCATCATCGCCGAGAAGCTGGTCGACCCCGAGGCGCTCAACATGGGCAACACGGCCGAGAACCTGCACGACCTCTACCCGCACATCACCAAGGAGCGGGCCGACGCCTACGCCGTGGGCACCCAGCAGCGGTACGCCGCCGCCGTGGAGCGCCTGAGCGCCGACGTCACCACCATGGCCGCGCGCTCCACCGACGACGGCTGGACCGTCGCCACCGCCGACGAGCTGCCGCGCCCGGGGACCACCCTGGAAGGCCTCGCCGGCCTGCGGACGCCGTTCCGCCCGCACGGCCGCGTCACCGCCGGCACCTCCGCGCCGCTCACCGACGGCGCCACCGCGTGCCTCCTGGCCGACGCCGAGACCGCCGCCGAACTCGGCCTCCCGGTCGCCATGAAGATGATCGGCTTCGCCTTCGCCGGCGTCGACCCCGAGACCATGGGCTCGGGTCCGATCCCCGCCACCGAGAAGGCCCTCGCGCGCGCCGGGCTCTCCATCGACGACATCGGCCTGTTCGAGATCAACGAGGCCTTCGCCGTCCAGGTCCTGGCCTTCCTCGACCACTTCAAGATCGCCGACGACGACCCGCGCGTCAACCCGTGGGGCGGCGCGATCGCCATGGGCCACCCGCTCGCCTCCTCCGGCGTGCGCCTCATGACGCAGCTCGCCCGCGAGTTCGCCGTGCACCCCGAGGTGCGCTACGGCATCACCACCATGTGCGTCGGCCTCGGCCAGGGCGGCACGGTCATCTGGGAGAACCCGAACTTCAAGGGGGCCAAGTAATGTACGCGACTCCGCTCGACCTTCCCGACTTCGAGGAAGAGGTCGTCACCGAGGCCCACGTCCGCTACCTGGAGCCCCGCGGGCTCGGCGGCAAGGCCGCGCTCATCACGCTCGACAACGGCTACGACCACACCAAGCCCAGCTCCTTCGGGCCCGGCGGCCTCAAGAACCTGTGGCTCGCCCTGGACGAGGTCGAGGCCGAGGCGGACGTCAAGCTGATCGCCGTGACCGGGAAGCCGTTCATCTTCCTGGCCGGGGCCGACATCAAGCTCATGCCGAACCTCAAGTCCCGCGAGCAGGGCCTGGCCCTGGCGCAGGCCGGACACGCGGTCTACAAGCGGCTCAAGGACTCCGCGGTCCCCACGTTCGCGTTCATCAACGGCGTCGCCCTCGGCGGCGGCTTCGAACTGGCGCTGCACTGCCACTACCGCACCGTCGCCGCCAGCGCGAACGGCCTGGGCCTGCCCGAGGTCTCCATCGGGCTCATCCCCGGCTGGGGCGGCTCGCAGATCCTGCCGAACCTCATCGGGGTCGAGAAGGCCGCGCAGGTCATCGTCGGGAACCCGTTGAACCAGAACAAGATGCTGCGCGGCACGGACCTCGTGCCGATGGGCATCGCCGACGCGCAGTTCGAGTCCGCGGACTTCCTGGAGGAGTCGCTCGAGTGGGCCGTCAAGGTCGCCACGGGCGAGACCGCCGTGGAGCGCCCGGAGATCGACCGCTCGGTGTGGCCGGCGGTGATCGCGGGGGCGCGGCAGCTGGTGGACGAGAAGGTCCACAATGCTTCGGCCGCGGCCGTGCGGGCGCTCGACCTGCTGGAGCTGGCGCAGACCGCCACGTTCGAGGAGGGCTCGCTCGCCGAGGACGAGGCGCTGGCCGATCTGGAGGCGGGGCCGCAGTTCCAGGCGAGCATCTACGCGTTCAACCTGGTCCGGGCCCTCGGCAAGCGCCCTGAGGGCGCGCCGAGCCCGGGGCTGGCGAAGGAGATCGGCAAGGTCGGCGTGGTCGGGGCCGGGCTCATGGCCGGGCAGATCGCGCTCATGTTCGCGCGCCGCCTCGAGGTGCCCGTGGTGATGACGGACCTGGACGAGGAGCGGGCCCAGAAGGGCCTCGCCTATGTGCGGGCCGAGATCGACAAGCTCGAGGCGAAGGGCCGCGCGTCCAGGCTGAAGGCCGCGAAGCTGCGGTCGCTGGTGTCGGCGAGCGCGGACAAGTCCGTGTACGCGGACTGCGACCTGGTGATCGAGGCGGTCTTCGAGGAGCTGGGCGTCAAGCAGGCGGTGTTCGCCGAGATCGAGCCGATCGTCTCGGAGGAGTGCCTGCTGGTCACCAACACCTCGGGGCTGTCGATCACGGCGATGGGCTCGAAGCTGTCGCGGCCGGAGCGCCTGGTGGGCATGCACTTCTTCAACCCGGTGGCGGTCATGCCGCTGGTCGAGGTCATCGCGACCGACAAGACCGACGACGCGACGCTGGCGACGGCGTACGCCGTGGCGAAGAAGCTGAAGAAGACCGCGGTGGGCTCGGCGGACCGGCCGGCGTTCATCGTGAACCGCCTGCTGGGCCGGATGCTGGCCGAGGTCACGGGCGCGGTGGACGCGGGTACGCCGATCGAGGTCGCGGACGTGGCGCTCGACGAGCTGGGGCTGCCGATGCGGCCGTTCGCGCTGCTGGAGCTCGTGGGCCTGCGGGTGGCCTGGCACCTGTGCCAGCACCTGAACGAGGACCTGGGGCCGCGGTTCCCGGCGTCGCAGAACCTGCGGCGCATGGCGGAGGCGGACTTCCCCGTGTTCGACGCTTCGGCGAAGGGCAAGGGGCGCCTGACCGACGAGGCGAAGGGCCTGATCGAGCTGGGCGGCGAGGCGTCCTCGGCCGCGGAGGTCAAGGAGCGGGTGCTCAAGGGCCTGGCCGAGGAGGTCAGGTTCATGCTCGACGAGGGCGTGGTGCCGTCGCCGAAGCAGGTGGACCTGGCGATGATCATGGGGGCGGGTTTCCCGTTCTGGCTGGGCGGGCTGACGCCCTACCTGGACCGCGAGGGGATTTCGGCCGCCGTGTCGGGATCGCCGTTCGCGGCGAACGCTTAGGTGAGCGCGGTCACATTATCTTTGCGCCGAGCCCCGACTCGTCCGAAAGGCTGAGCCGGGGCTCGTCCCGTGTCCGGAGGGGACCCGGGGGCACGTCGGATGTGCCCGCACACATACCGCGATAGAGTCGGTACCGGGCATTTGCCGTGGGCGCATATTACTGGCCGGTTACCCCGCGGCTCCTTCGGAAAACGCGGAACCGAGCGGCTTAGACCTGGCTTTCCGTCCCCCTACGGTTGCCCAGTGCAAATTCGCAAGATCATCGAAGGCGTGACCGGTTCGGTCCGGAGCGCCGCGGCCGGAATGTCCGAGCGGTCGAGCAGATTCTTCACCGGCAGCGAGGGCGAGCACCACCGCGTCCGCCGCCTCGCCGTCGTCGGCACCGCGGCAGCCGTCTTCACCGTCTCCGGCGCCACCGCAGCATGGGCCATCAGCAACAGCGGCGAGCAGGTGCCCGTCACCGAGATCGCCGCCGAAGCCCCCGCCGGGACGACCGAGGCCCCCGTCGCCACCAAGGCCCCCGCGACCACCAAATCCCCCGCCATCAAGGAACCGGTCCCCGAGGCGACCACCGAAGAGGCCCCCGCCGAGGAGCCGGCCGCGCCGGAGCCCGAGAAGGAGCCCACCGGGCCCGTCGACATCGAGGTCGGCGACCTCGACGACGAGCAGGAGGCCAACGCGGTCACCATCATCGAGACCGGCAAGGAGCTCGGCTTCGACGAGCAGGGCTGGGCCGTCGCCCTCGCCACCGCGATGCAGGAGGCGAAGCTCTACAACGCCGCCTCCGAGGCCGTCCCGGAGAGCTTCGACTACACCGACTCCGAGGTCACCTACTCCGACCACGACTCGGTCGGCCTGTTCCAGCAGCGCACCTCCATGGGCTGGGGCTCCATCGAAGAGCTGATGGACCCCGCGACCTCCGCGAGCAAGTTCTACAACACCCTCGCCGACGTCGACGGCTGGCAGAGCATGTCGATCGCCTCGGCCGCCCAGGCCGTGCAGGTCTCGGCCTTCCCGGACTACTACGCCCAGTGGGAGGGCCTGGCCTACGACATCATCGACGCTTACAACAGCGCCAGCTGATGGAGCGGCACTAGCACTTTTCCCTCCTCCCGATGGAACGGGGTCCCGCTGCTGCGAGCGGGGCCCCGTTCCTCTGTCCGTCCCCGCCCGAAGGCCCCGCGTCCGCGACACGGGGCCTTCGGTCGTCTCCGAGTGATCCGTTTAGAGGATTCCTGAAAGAATGACCTCGGATGCGGGGCCAGAATGCAATGCCCGTTGTGGCGGTCCTACAAAACGCGTCCGTTTTGCCCTGAACCGAAGTTGACAGGACTTGCACACTGTGCACATGAACACGTACAACTGCCCCCGCTGCGGCAGCCCTTCCACGGCCGACCGGTGCCCGGTCTGCGGCCGCGGACCCGAGCCGCTGCTCGCGCGGCTCGGGGAGCTCGACGCGGTCCTGGCGGCGATGCCCGTGACCCTCAAGAGCCGCGCGGCCGTCGAGGCCGAGCGCGTCGACGTGCTGCAAGGGCTCACGCAGGTCGCCGCCCGCCACCTCGCCGAAGCCGAACGCCAGGCCGCCCAGTCGCCCGCCCCCGCCGTCCCGAGCCCGGCGCCGCAGACGCCGGACGGGCCGGTCACCGGCCCGTTGGCCCCGCCCGTCACGGGGCCGCAGGCCGGTCCCGTCACGCCGGCGGGCGGCGCCCCGCGGGTGGCGCCGTCGACACCGCTGCCGCCCTACCCGGTGCTCCCGCAGGGACCGGCCGCGCACACGCCGCCCGCCGGGGCGTTCCCGCCCGCCCGCGAACGCGGCGAGGTCCGCTCCAAGACCGTCCAGACCGTGCTCCTCAGCCTCGGCGGGCTCCTCGTGGCCGCCGCGCTCATCATCTTCACCGCCGTCGCCTGGCGGAACATGGGCAACAGCGGACGCGCCGCCGTCCTCGGCGGCGTCACACTGCTGCTCCTCGCCGTCCCCTTCGCGCTCAAGCGCTACCGCCTGTGGGCGACCGCCGAGACCTTCGCGGCCCTCGCCTCCCTGGCGCTCTGGTGCACCACGCTCGCCGGGTACTACCTCTACCGGCCGCCCGGCGCCGACTTCGGCCCCGAGACGGTGGGGGCATGGACGGCCGGAGTGCTCGTGGTGCTCACCGCCTACCGCGCCGCCGCGCGCCTGACGGCGACCAGCTGGGCCATGCTGCCGCTCGCGCTCATCGGCGCCTCGTACGCCGCCGCCGGGAGCATCGGCACGGCCGTCGTCCTCATGCTCGCCATCGCCGCCACCCTCGGAGCGGCCTCCTGGATCACCGGGAAGCAGCCCGGCCATTACGCGAAGTCGGACCTGTGGGCCGGGCGGCTCCTCACCTGCGCCGCCGTCATCGCCGCCTGCTCCGCGGGGCTGCGCGCGGCCTTCGGCGTCGCCGACCCCGTGGTCCCGGCGATCGCGGCCGCCGTCGCGGCCCTGGCCGCCGCCAACCTCGTCGGCGTCTACCTCGCCCGCCGCCTCGGCGTCACCCTCAACACCATGCTCATCGCCGGATCGGCCGCCGCCTCGCTCGTCCTGTGCGCGTGGGTCCTCGCGGCCCGGTCCGGCTCGCCCGAGCTCGTCATCCCGTCGCTCGCGCTCTTCGCCGCCGGCTTCCTCCCGTTCGTCACACCCGAGTCCCGCCGGAGCGCATGGGCGTTCAGCACGGCCGTGACCGCCGGGCTCGCCGCGGTGGCCGTGTTCGCCACCGTCGCCTTCGACGCCCCCGACCTGAGCGCGTACTTCGCGGCGTTCCTCGCCGCCCGCCTGCTCGCCCCCGTGCTCGCCGAACCGCTCGGCAGCGCGTTCCGCTCCGCGTCGCTCGTCGTCGGCACCGGCACCGCCCTGGTCACCTCGCTGGTGGCCCTCGGCGGCCTCGGCTACCTGTTCTGGGGCAGCGACTTCGGCTGGCCGCTGTACGACGCCGAAGTCCCGATCGTGCTGGTGGCCTTCGCGTTCGCCACCGTGCTCCTGCCGCGCCGGTTCAGGGTCGACGCGATCGCGCTCGCCTTGACGTTCGCGGTCGAGTCCGCCGCGATCCTCTGGTGGGACCAGGACCCGGCCCGCTTCGACGCGGTGCCGACCGTCGCCCTCATGGTGTGCGGCGCGATCGGCCTGGCCGCGGCCCTGTTCTCGCGCACGCTCACCGGCCGGTGCTCCGGCTGGGTCGCCGTCGCCGTGTGGGCGCCGCTCGCCGGCGCGGCCGCGGACGCCAGCGACACGCTCGACCCCGGCGACGGCTGGATTCCGCTGTGGCTCACCGTCACCGCCGCCTCGATGCTCGTCATCGCCGTCGGCGCCCCGCGCCGCAGCCGCCCCGACCGGGTGCTCGCGGCGGTCCTCGCCCACGTGCTCGGCGGGACCAGCGCGGTGCTCGGCTGGTTCGGCGAGATCTTCGACTGGACCTCGGACGCCCACGGCGAGCTCATCCCCGCCGCGCAGTTCGGGATCTACGCGCTCGCCCTCGCCGGGGCGGCGATCATGGCCCCGGTCCGCAAGTGGGGCTATGTGATCGCGTCCCTGTGCACCGGCACGCTCGGCTGGTGGTCGATGCTCATCGCGCTCGAGGTCGGCACGCTCGAGTTCTACACCGCCCCGCCCGCCGCGGTCCTGTTCCTCATCGGACTGTGGCGGCTCGAGCGGCGGCCCGAGACGGGATCGTGGTCGACGCTCGCACTGCCGATCCTCGTCGGCATCGCGCCGAGCCTGATCACGGCGATCGAAGGGGGCGAAGAGGTCCGGCGCGTCGGCGTCGGCGCCGCCGCGATCGCGGTCATCATCGCCGGGCTCGCGCGGCGGTGGCAGGCGCCGCTGGTGCTCGGCTCGATCGCCTTGGCGGTCATGACGATCAATGAGCTGACGCTGCTGGGCGGCCGCATCCCGGTGTGGATCCCGCCCGCCATCGGCGGCGCCATCCTCATCACCGTGGGCGCCACCTTCGAACGCCGCCGCCGCGACCTGCGCCGCATCCGCGACTCCTTGAAGGCGATGCGGTAAGAGGCGAGTGAAAAGCGGCCGGTCCTGCGGGACCGGCCGCTTCGCGCGTCTACCGTCCCCAACCCCCCACCCGCCGCTGGAGGGGAGAAGACTGTAGCGGCCATCGTCCCGCCCGGGTACGACAAGAACCGGTCCCGGCGGCCGGATTGTCACCCGAACGAGTGAAACGCGCCGGGGGCGCGGCACTCCGCCGCGACCAGGACCGGCCGCTTCGGGTCTCAGTGGTGGTGGTGGGCTTCGGCTTCGCCGCGACGGTGGACTTCGGCGGCGAGACGTTCGGCGATCGCCTCCGGGGTGAGGCCGAGATCGGCGAGGAGCTGGGCGCGGGTGCCATGGGGGTGCCAGCCGCGTTCGACGGCGAAGTCCACCAGCGGGGTCTCGTCGCCGGAGTCGCGCAGGGACTGCGCGAGCGCGTCGCCGAAGCCGCCGGTGCGGATGCCGTCCTCGAGCGTCGCCACCAGCGGGTACTGCCCAGCGAGCTTCACAAGCGCGTCAGGGACCGGCGAGATCCAGCGCGGGTCGACGACTGTGGCCCGGATGCCCTGCTCCGCAAGGAGAGCGGCGGCCGCGACCGCGGTCGCGGCGAACGAGCCGCAGGCGACGATGAGCAGTTCGTCGTCCTCGTGCTTGACGAGCACGTCGAGTCCTTCGTGGACATCGACCGCCTCGATGTCGGCCTCCGGGATGGCCCCGGTCGGGAAGCGCAGCATCGTCGGGCCGTCGTCGACCGAGAGCGCCTCGGCCAGCTCCTCGCGCAGCGACGCGGCGTCGCGCGGCGCCGCGATGCGCAGGCCCGGCACCACCCGGAAGATCGAGGTGTCCCAGATGCCGTAGTGGCTCGGCCCGTCGGGGCCGGTGATCCCGGCGCGGTCGAGCACGAACGTGACCGGCAGCCTGTGCATGGCGACGTCGAGGACCGTCTGGTCGAACGCGCGGTTCATGAACGTGGAGTAGACCGCCACGACCGGGTGCATGCCGTTCATCGCCAGGCCCGCAGCCGAAGTGACCGCGTGCTGCTCGGCGATGCCGACGTCGAAGACCCGCTCGGGATGGCGCTTCATGAGCTTGTCGACCCCGGTCGGGCCGGGCATCGCGGCGGTGATGGCCACGACCTCGGGCCGCAGGTTCGCCTGCGCCACCAGCTCGTCGGCGAACACGCCGGTCCAGCGGCGCTTCGAGGCGGCGATCGGCTCGCCCGTGATGGGGTCGAAAGCGGCGGAAGGGGCGTGCATCTGCTCGGCCTCGTCGGCGCGGGCGGGGGCCCAGCCGTGGCCCTTCTCGGTGAGGGCGTGGACGATCACGGGGCCGCCGAAGCGCTTCGCGCGGTCCAGGGCCTCGCTGAGCTCGGCGATGTTGTGGCCGTCGACGGGGCCGACGTACTTGATGCCGAGGTCCGAGAACATGCCCTGCGGGGCGAGGGCGTCCTTGAGGCCGGTCTTGGCGGCGTGCAGGCCCTGGTAGGCGGCGCGGCCGAAGACGGGGATGCGCTCGACGAGCTCCTGGATCTTCTTGAGCGCGGGCTCGTAGCCGGGGTTGAGGCGCAGGCCGGAGAGGCGCTTGGCGAGGCCGCCGACGGTGGGCGCGTACGAGCGGCCGTTGTCGTTGACGACGATGACGAGCTTGAGGTCGTCGCGGGCCGCGATGTTGTTCAGGGCCTCCCAGCACATGCCGCCGGTGAGCGCGCCGTCGCCGACGAGGGCCACGACGTGCCGGTCGGATCCGCTGAGCGCGTGGGCCTTCGCGAGGCCGTCGGCGTAGGAGAGGGCCGTGGAGGCGTGCGAGTTCTCGACGAGGTCGTGCGGGGACTCGGCCTGGCTGGGGTAGCCGGTGAGGCCGCCGCGCCCGCGCAGGCCGCCGAACTGGGAGGCGCGGCCGGTCAGCGCCTTGTGGACGTACGACTGGTGCCCGGTGTCGTACACGATCTGGTCGTGCGGGGAGTCGAAGACCCGGTGGATGGCCATGGTCAGCTCGACGACGCCGAGGTTGGGGCCGATGTGGCCGCCGGTCCTGGCGACGGCGCCGACGAGGAATTCGCGGATCTCCTCGGCGAGCCGGGGGAGCTCGTCCTCGTCCAGCGACTTGAAATCGGCCAGCCTGCCGATGCCGGACAGCAGCGGGCCCATCTCGGGTTCGTCGTGCGGGTTCATAAGGGGGAAGTCTATCGGTGGCACCGTGCGGGCGGTAGCTGCGCGAGTGCGCTGGGATGTGCCTCATGGGCCCGCGCCGGGCGTGATCCGCGCGGCACGGCACGCGAAGCGATGTCACGGTTCGCTCAATCGGCGGCGACGCCGCCGGCGGCGTCCGAGGCCCGGTGGGATCCGTCGTGATTTCATCCGGACGGGGGACGCAGGCGCTTTCTGTCGGATAGCTGTCACTCACCGAAAAGGACACGCCGTGCGAAAAGCCGGGCCGGTCCGTGATCGAAATGTGATCATCCCAACATGGACCTCATCGACCTGCACCAGAACACGGAATGGCCCGCGCGCCTCGACCAGGTGTTGAGCTCCAACCCGGTGGACTGGGCCGGCCGGCGCCAGAGCGTCCAGTCCGCCGCCCCGCCCGGACTGGCGCGGCTCCAGCGCATGTCGGCCGTGCCGCGCTTCGACCTCGACGCGGTCGCCCCGGACGTCTACGAAAGCATCCTGGAGGATGCCCTCATCGCGGCCGCGCGCGGCGGCGCGGCCTACACCGAGCTGCGGTTGCCGCAGGAGTCGGTGGTCTACCCGCAGTTCATGGAGCGGTTCACGGCGGCCTGCGAGCGGGTCGCCGCGGCGCACCCGGGGTTCGAGGCCGGCGCGGTGCTGAGCATGAACCTGTGGGACCCGATGCTGCGGGAGCTGTGCGACGCGTTCGCGGACGCGGCGGCGGCGGGCCTGGCGGGCATCGAGATCATCTACGTTCCCTATGCGGCCGAAGCGGACTGGACGCGGGGCCGGATCGTGGCCGAGGCGGCGGGGGCGGCAGGCCTGGGCGTGACGGTCCCGGCGGGGGCGTTCAACGCCTCGAACCTGGCGCAGCTCGCCGAGATCGAGCAGATCGGCCGGATCGGGCACGCCGTGGGCGCGGCGAGCGACCCGGGGATCATGCGGCTGCTGGCCGACCGCGGCGTGACCGTCGAGGTGTGCCTGACCTCGGCCGTGGTCCTGGGCATGGTCGCGAAGCTCGAGGACCACCCGCTCCCCCGGTTCCTGGAGGCGGGCATGGCGGTCGTGCTGGGCACCGACTCGCCGATGCGGATGGGCACCGACATCGCGGGCGAGTACGACAAGGCGCGGGCGCTGGGTCTGAGCGAGACGGACCTGGCGGTCATGACGGCGCGGGCGAGGGCGGCGCGGCTCTGACACGGGCCCCGCCCATCGGCCCGAACGGTCACGGTTAGGCCTCAGTTTGGTCACCCGATGGTGTCAATTCTTCAGAACGTCAGATTGTCGACAATCAAACCAGCCTTCATTAGACATACCATGTCAAGGCGATGAGCTGCGAAAACGTCGCGCTCGCACGTCTCGTGTTGACCTTCTCACGCATTGCTCGGGTTGAAAAAGCACAGGTGTTGACTAGTGTTTCACCGGTTCCCCCGCCCCACCCGCCCGGCGGCACAGCCCCCTGCTGCGAAAGGACGAGATGTCAGCGATAGCAGTCGATTCCCTGTACAAGGTCTTCGGCAAAGGCGCCCGAAGCGCCGTCGCCCAGCTGAAGAGCGGCACCCCGCGCGACCAGCTGGCCAAGCACGTGACGGCCGCGGTGATCGACCACAACTGGTCGATCGAGCCCGGCGAGATCTTCGTCGTCATGGGCCTCTCCGGTTCCGGCAAGTCGACGCTCATCCGGATGCTCAACGGGCTCATCAAGCCCACGTCCGGCACGATCCGCATCGGCGGCGTCGAGCTCGGTTCGCTCTCCAACCGGGAGCTGCGCCGCCTGCGCCGCGAGAAGATCAGCATGGTCTTCCAGCACTTCGCGCTGCTGCCCCACCGCAGCGTCGTCGAGAATGTCGCGTTCGGCCTGGAGATCAAGGGCCTCAGCAAGACCGAGCGGCTGGAGCGCGCAAGGGAGGCCGTCGAGCTCGTGGGCCTGACCGGCCACGAGGACAAGCTCCCCGCCCAGCTCTCCGGCGGCATGAGGCAGCGGGTCGGCCTGGCCCGCGCGCTCGCGGCCGACACCGAGATCCTGCTCATGGACGAGGCCTTCAGCGCCCTGGACCCGCTCATCCGCCAGGAGATGCAGGACCAGCTGCTCGACCTGCAGTCGAAGCTCGGCAAGACCATCGTCTTCATCACCCACGACCTCAACGAGGCCATGCGGATCGGCGACCGGATCGCCATCTGCGACGGCCAGGTGAAGCAGCTGGGCACCGCCGAGGACATCCTCCTGCGCCCGGCCGACGAGTACGTCGCCGAGTTCACCGCCGACGTCGACCGCACCCGCGTGCTCACCGCCGAGGCCGTCATGGAGCCGTGCGCGGGCCGCGACACCAGCGAGTTCCCGCAGGTCGAATCGGACGTTCCCGTGACCGAGCTCTACCAGCCGGTCCTGAACTCCAAGGCCCCCTTGCTGGTCGTGGACGACAACGCCGACCCGCTCGGGGTCGTCACGCCCCGGTCCATCATCAAGTCGCTGTCGCACCCCGCCGGCGACACGGCAGAGGAGCGCCAGCCCGCATGATCGAATACCTCCGCAACTGGTTCTGGACCTACGTCTGGAAGCCCCTGCCCGACATGCCGTTCGGCGACTGGATGGAGTCGTTCATCCGCTGGGCGCGGGACGCGTGGGCCGCCGGGTTCGACGCCGTCGACACCGGGCTCGAGTTCCTCTACGCGCACCTCGCCGACGGACTGCTCTGGCTTCCTTCGGGGGTCATGGTGCTGCTGTTCGCCGCGGCCGCGTGGGCCGCGAAGGGCTGGAAGCTCGGCGTCGGCATCGGCCTGGGCATGTTCGTCGTCGCGTGGACCCCGTACTGGGAGCAGACGATGCAGACGCTCTCGATGGTCCTCGTCTCGGCCGCGATCGCGATCCTCCTGGCGGTGCCGCTGGGCGTCGCCGCGGCCGAGAGCAGGGCGTTCTCGGCGATCGCGCGGCCGGTGCTCGACTTCATGCAGACGCTGCCGGCGTTCGTGTACCTCATCCCGGTCGTGATGCTGTTCAGCGTGGGCGTGGTCCCCGGGATCATCGCCACGATCATCTTCGCCATGCCGCCGGGCGTGCGCCTCACCGAACTCGGCCTGCGCCAAGTGGACTCCGAGGTCGTCGAGGCTGGGCAGGCGTTCGGCGCCTCGCCCGCGCGCATCCTCGCGCGCATCAAGCTGCCGCTCGCGCTGCCCACGATCATGGCCGGGCTCAACCAGGTCATCATGCTCGCACTGTCCATGGTGGTCATCGCGGGCCTGGTGGGCGGCGGAGGCCTCGGCTCGGTCATCTCCGGGTCCCTGGGCCGCTTGGACATCGCCGCCGGGTTCAACGCCGGACTCGCCGTCGTGCTCCTGGCGATCCTGCTCGACCGCGTGACGCAGGGCCTGTCCGAGCGCACGCCGGTGGCGCGGGCCGCGAAGCTCGCCCGCTAGTCCCCCGAACACCCCGCACACCAGGCGCACGCCCCCGCGCCGGAGAGAAGGAATCATGCAACGACGTTCGATCATCAAGGGCGCCATGGCCACCGGCGTCGCGACACCGCTGGTGCTCGCGGGCTGCTCGGTGGAAGAGGAGCCCGGCGACGCCGCGGCCGAAGGCGTCGACTTCGGCCTGGCGAAGGGCGAGGGCGAGATCAAGATCGGCTACATCAACTGGGACGAGGCGGTCGTCGCCACCGAGCTGTGGCGCCAGGCGCTCACGGCCTCGGGGTACACCGTCACCGCCCAGGAGTTCACCGAGGTCGGCCCGTTGTTCGAGGGACTGTCCTCGGGCGACCTCGACGTGTTCCTCGACGGCTGGCTGCCGATCACGCACCAGACCTACATGGCGACCTACGGGGACCGGCTCGAGCAGCTTGGCGCCTGGAACGAGAACGCGGCGCTCACCGTCGCCGTTCCCGCCTATGTGGACGTCGAGTCGCTGGCCGACCTCAACGCGAACGCGGACCTGTTCGGCGGCCGGATCGTCGGCATCGAGGCCAGCGCGGGCCTGACCGAGGCGGTGCAGAACAGCGCCGTCCCGACGTACGGCATCACCGACCTGACGTTGGAGACCTCGTCGACGACGGCGATGCTCACCGAGCTCGACAGCGCGATCGCGGCCGAGGAGCCGATCGTGGTGACGCTGTGGCAGCCGCACTGGGCGTATGCGAAGTACGACTTGAAGAACCTGGCCGACCCGGAGGTGACGCTGGGCGAGGCCGAGACGATCAACACGTTGGCGCGCCTGGGGTTCAGCGAGGAGTTCAAGGACGTGGCGGAGGCGCTGGGCACGTTCGCGATGAGCGACGAGCAGCTGGCGGACCTGGAGAACGCGGTGTTCTCGGAGCACGGCGGCGACGTTCAGGCGGGCGTGACGGCCTGGCTGGGGAAGAACGAGTTCTCGGCACTGGTCGCTTAGGCGGCCCCGCGGACCGCGCAGAGCGGGAGTGGCGCCGGGGCCGTGCCCCGCGGCAGGAACGAGGACTCGCCGACCTCCAGCGCCGCTCTCGCCCGCGCGTGCGGGTCGCCGTCCCCACAGGCGGCGGCCCGGGCCGGGCCGGCGAGCGACAGGCGTGGCTCGCCGGCCGGGCCCGAAGTGCGGTCCGGGTTCCGGCTCGACTTCGTCCGTTCATATTGAAATACGTTTATATTTCGTTTAACATGGCGTACGGCACCCGATTCCCCGGCCCGGATGCCGCAGGCAGCGGTGGCATTCCCCGGCATCGCGCACCGCATGGCGCATTGGAGCACCATGTCGTCCACATCCGTTGACAACCCGGCCCCGACCGGCCCTTCACTCCCCCGCCGGCGCCTCTTCCAGGGCGCAGCGGCCGCGGGCGGCTTCGCCGCCTTCGGCACCGCCGCGGTCGCGCGGGCCCAGACCGACGTCGGCGTCCAGGCCGTGCATCCCGGGATGCTGCACACCCAGGCCGACATCGACCGCATGTACGCGCGGGTCAGCGCCGACCAGGAGCCGTGGCGCAGCGGCTGGGAGCGGCTCATCGCCAACGGCCACGCCCAGTCCACGTGGACCGCCCGGCCCACCGCCACCATCATCCGCGGCGGCGACGGCCAGAACTACCCGCAGCTCTACAACGACATCCACGCCGCGTACCAGAACGCGCTGCGCTGGCGCGTCTCCGGCGACACGGCCCACCGCGACAAGGCCGTCCAGATCCTCAACGCCTGGTCATCCACATTGGAGGTCGTAACCGGCAACGCCGACCGGTTCCTGGCGGCCGGGATCTACGGGTACCAGTTCTGCTGCGCCGCCGACCTCGTGCGCGGCGCGCCCGGATTCGACCTGGGCGCGTTCCAGGACATGATGACGAGCGTCTTCCTGCCCATGAACGAGCACTTCCTCGCCGACCACAACGACGCCTGCATCACCAACTACTGGGCGAACTGGGACCTGTGCAACATGTGCAGCATCCTGTCGATCGGCATCGTCTGCGACGACGGCGCGCTCATCGACCGGGCCGTCGACTACTTCTGGAACGGCGAGGGCAACGGCTCGATCCACAACGCGATCCCGTTCGTGCACAGCGGGTTCCTCGCGCAGTGGCAGGAGTCCGGGCGCGACCAGGGGCACTCGATCATGGGCATCGGGCTCATGTCGAGCTTCATGGAGATGGCCTGGAACCAGGGCATCGACCTCTACTCGGCCCGCGACCTCGCGTTCGCCAAGGCCGCCGAGTACGTGGCGCGCTACAACCTCGGCTACGACGACCTGCCGTTCACCAAGTACACCTGGGGCACCGGCCAGAGCTGCGCGTACAGCGAGCAGACCGCGATGGGCTCGGGCGGGCGCGGCCAGCTGCGGCCGGTGTGGGAGATGGTCTACCACCACTACAGCGTCAGGCGCGGGCTGCGGATGCCGAACGTCGCGCGCATGGCGGCCCTGGTGCGCGCCGAAGGCGGCGGCGGGGACTACGGCACCACCTCGGGCGGGTTCGACACCCTCGGGTTCGGCACGCTCGCCCACACCCGGCCGACCCCGGCGGTCGTCTCCGGCGGCGTGTACACGCTCATGGCCGAGCGATCCGGGAAGTGCCTCGACAACGGCTCGGTCACCACCGAGGGCGCCCAGGTGATGCAGTGGGCGGACAACGGCGGGAACTGGCAGCGGTGGCGGGTCACCGACGTCGGCAGCGGCTACCACAAGCTGGTGAACCTCCACTCCGGCAAGGCGCTCGACAACTGCTCGCTGACCGGCGACGGCGGCAAGGTCGTGCAGTGGACCGACAACGGGGGCGCGCCGCAGCGGTGGCGCATCACCGACGTGGGCGGCGGGGCCGTCAAGCTCGTGTGCCAGCACTCGGGCAAGGCCCTCGACAACGGCAACGGCGAGGCGAACGGCGGCCTCGGCATCCAATGGACCGACACCGGCGGGGTCCAGCAGCGCTGGAACCTGAAGCGGGTCGCCTAGGCGGGGACGGCGGGGGGCGGCACCGGCCCCCCGCCGTCCTCTCGGTCTGACCAGGCAGGACACGTCGTACCGGGCCGGTGGCGCGCCCGCGTGAGCCGCCGAAACACCCACGGGATCCATGCGAAACTGCTAATATGTCAGTGCGCTTCGCGGGCCGCCCCCCTCGCCGAGCGCCCGACAGCCTTGATGCCTCCCGCACGCGACCGCCGACCCGTCCTCGGCGGTCGCGTCACGCCGCGCCGCCGCACCGCCCGGGCCTGGACGGCGTACCCACCGCATTGCGCCGCACCGATACCATCCGCGCATACCGATTCGCACCCAGCGGCGGACCGCGCTCACCCCCGGCCCGCCGCCGAGCGCTAGGAGACCACTTGTTCGGCATGCTCGCGCCCTGCCCCTCCCGCACCCCCGACGATCTCAAACCACGCTGGATGGGGCACTTCTGCGGCCTCTGCCTCGAACTCCGCGACGACGCGGGCCATTTCGCCCGGCTCACCACCAACTACGACGCCCTCGCCCTCTCCGTGCTCGTCGAAGCCCAGCAGGGCGACGACGCCGACAGCCGCGACGCCGGGCCGTGCGCCCTGCGCGGCATGCGCCGCCAGCGCGTCGCCACCGGCGAGGGCCCCCGCCTCGCCGCAACCGCCTCGCTGCTCCTCGCGTCCGCGAAGATCCGCGACCACGTGGAGGACGGCGACGGCCTCGCCGCCCGGCCGGGCGCGCGCGGCATCGCGGGCCTGACCGCGGACCGCTTGCGCGCCAAGGCGACGGCGATCAGCGGCTCGATCGGTCTGGACACCGCGCCGCTGTTCGCGGCCATCGAGGGCCAGCGCGGCGCCGAGGCCGACGCGGGGCTCGGGACGCCGCTCACGGCCGTGACCGCGCCGACCGAGTCGGCCACGGCCGCGCTGTTCGCGCACGCGGCGCACCTGGGCGGCCGGCCGGAGAACACCGAGGCGTTCCGCACCGCCGGAGCGGCGTTCGGCCGACTGGCGCACCTGCTCGACGCGGCCGACGACTTCGAGGAGGACGCCGAGCGCGGGGCGTGGAACCCGCTGGCCGCCACCGGTTCGGGGATCGAGGACGCGCGCTCGCTGGCGCGCGGGGCGCTCGCGGACATGAAGCGGGCCTTGCAGTCCGCGCGGATCGTGGACGCGACGCTGACGGAGCTGCTGCTGGACCGGTATGCGCGCCATGCGTTCTCGAAGACGTTCGGGTCGTCGTGCTCGACCCACCGGCCCCCGGCGGCCGAGCGGCGCGGGTACCGGGAGCGGCGCGACTACCGCAAGGAGCGCCGCTACGAGCGCCGCAGCCGCTACGACCACGCCTACTACCGGCCTGAGCCGCGGAACTTCTTCGCGGGGCTCTGCGCGTTCACGGTGCTGTGCTGCACGTGCCAGATGTGCTGCCGCGAGGAGTACGAGGGCCCGTGGTCGCGGCGGCGCCGCGAGGGCTGCTGCCGCGACTGCGACTGCTGCGACTGCTGCCCTTGCGACGGCGACTGCTGCGGGTGCGGCTGCGACTGAGCCGCTTCGGTGCTACTGCGGCGGCTGGGGCCAGCCGGGGTTCGCGGCCCGAGGGCCGGGCTGGGCCGGCGGCTGGTGCCCGCCGGCCGCGGGCGGCGGGGCCAGGCCCGGCTGCGGCGCGGCGTCCCTCCACTGGGGAGGCGGCGGCTGGTAGCCGGGGAAGACGTGGTCGTCGGGGCCGGCCTGCGGCTCCTCGTTCTTGGCGGACTGGTTGCCGGGCAGGCGGAGCCAGGCGGCGACCGGCTTGCTGAAGACCAGGCCGAGCACGCACAGGACGGCGAGGAGCTGGACGATGGCGAAGGGCACCTTGACCACGCCGATGAAGCCGCACACCGCGTTGAGGCCGAGGAGGCCCAGTCCGATGTAGAACACGGCGCGCGGGTCCTGGAACCCGAAGCGGCCCAAGCGCTCCCGTGCGACCGCCCAGATGAGGACGATCACG
Source organism: Glycomyces sp. NPDC049804 (assembly GCF_040674615.1). Taxonomy (NCBI): domain Bacteria; kingdom Bacillati; phylum Actinomycetota; class Actinomycetes; order Glycomycetales; family Glycomycetaceae; genus Glycomyces; species Glycomyces sp. NPDC049804. The sequence goes on along the minus strand of NZ_JBFAMQ010000001.1, from coordinate 404,815 downwards.
GCAGCGAGGACGATCGCGCTGAAGACGAGGGTGAGCACGATCCCGGCCGCGGAGTCGAGGAACGACGCGAGCAGGGCCGAGAACGCCAGCGACACCACCGTGAGCAGCACGGCGGCGGCGAAGTAGACCCACAGCAGCTGGAGCATCCACGTGACCTGCTTGGGGCGGCCCTCCAAGGGCAGGATCCCCCAGCGCTGCCAGAACGTGGGCGCGGGCGGGAGCACCGGTCCGGTCGGCTGCCCGGCCGCGAACGTCCCGTACGGGTCGTGCGGCCGGTACTGGAAGGACGGTGCGCCGGGCGCGTGCTGCGGCTGCGGTTCAGGCCCGGTCGCGTAGGGAGGGTTGGTCATCGATCGGCTCCGAGGAGAAGGTCGGGGTGCGGTGATCAAGTTATCGCAACGCCCGCGATGACGCGGCCCCCGGTCAGCGGTAGACGGGTTCGAACAGCGCGATCGTCTCGAAGTGCTGGGTCATCGGGAACGCGTCGAAGGCGCGGATGCGGGTGAGCTCGTAGCCTTCGATCGCGAGGTCCTTGGCGTCGCGGGCGAGCGCGCCCGCGTCGCAGGCCACGTAGCAGATCGCGCGCGGCCGCGCTTCGCCCAGGGCCACGACCACTTCGGGCCCGGCGCCGCTGCGCGGCGGGTCGAGCACGACGAGGTCGATCGAGCCGAGGTCGGGGATGATCGAGGCGACGTCGCTCTCGAGCGCGCCGGCGTTCTGGTACGGCGCGAGGTTCGCGGCGGTGCGCGAGGACGGCGCGTTCTCGATGGCCATGACCCGTCCGGTGTCGCCGACGGCGGCGGCGAGCCCGGCGGCGAAGAGCCCGGCCCCGGCGTACAGGTCCCACGCGGCCTCGCCCTCCCGCGGGTCGAGGAAGTCGAGGGCGCAGGCGAGGAAGGTGGGCGCGGCGGCCGGGTGGACCTGCCAGAAGCCGTCGAAGCCGAGCTCGAATTCGTGCTCGCCGACGTTCTGGTGCACGAGTTTGGGGCCGCTCTTGTGGTGCGGGCGGGCGGTGCGGCGCAGCTGGGTGTAGACGGCGAGCTCGTCGTCGTTCGAGTCGACGACGCCGACGGCGCCCATGCCCTCCCAGCGCTTGGCGAGGAGGTCGGATTCGCGGATGCGCTCGGTGGCGATGGCGCACCGGTCGATGTGGATGAGGTCGTGGGACTTGTGGCGGCGCAGGCCGGGGCGGCCGGCGTCGTCGACGGCGTACTGCATGCGGGTGCGCCAGCCGAGCGCGCCCTCCTCCCAGGGCAGTTCCTCGACTTCGACGCCTTCGAGCTTGGCGGGGTCGACGCCGCCGATGCGGGTGAGCTGGTCGGTGAGGACGCGGGCCTTGAGGCGGCGCTGGGCGGCGGGGGCGGCGTGCTGGAAGTCGCAGCCGCCGCACTTGCCGGGTCCGGCGTAGGGGCAGGGGAGTTCGACGCGGTCGGGCGAGGCCTCGATGATCTCCACGGCGTCGGCGAACGCGAACCGCTTCTTGCGCTCGCCCACTTCGATGCGGACGGTCTCGCCGGGGAGGGCGTGGCGGACGAAGTACACCTCGCCGTCGACTCTGGCGACGCAGTGGCCTCCGGCGGCGACGTCTTCTACGGTGACGATCATCGTCCTCATCCTCACGGGTTGCTCTGCGGCGCCGGGCTCGGCGGGCCGCACGTCAGGGTACAGGTGACGGGCGCCTCGCCATCTGCGACAGTGCTCATCTGCGGACGCGTCTGAGGGGCGGCGGCTCGGTGCTCTCGCCGAGGATCCAGGGCACGATGCAGATCATGACGCCCGGCTCGTACTTGAGCTGGCGGCGGATCGCCTTGGTGGTCTGGTTGTGGAGCAGGTTCGTGGACCAGTTGAAGTAGCCGCGGGCGAGGCGCCCGGGCTGCGGCCCCTGCCCGACCACGTATTCGGGCAGGTAGACGGTGACGACGTCGCGGGGCGCGTCGCGGCGCAGGGCCTTGACGTAGTCGACGATCGGGCCGGTGATCTCGCGGTACGGGGAGTCGACGACGGTGAGCGGCACCTTGATGGCGCGCCGCTCCCATTCGGCGAGGAGGTGGCGGGACGCGGCGGCGTCGACGTTCACCGAGAGGCCGGTGATGGTGTCCGGCCGGGTCGCCTTGGCGTAGGAGAGCATCCGCATGAGCGGCAGGTTGACGCTGGAGACGAGCACGATCGCGTGGCTGCGGGCGGGCAGGCGCGGTTTGCCCGGCGGCAGCTCGACCTCGTCGCGCACCGCCGTGTAGTGCTGGGCGATGAAGCGCATGAGCAGGTAGCAGCCGCCGATGATGAGCACGGCGATCCAGCCGCCGCGCCGGTAGTCGGTGAGGGCCACGACCACGAGCACGACGGCGCACGCGACGGCCGCGAGCATCGCGGTGGCGAGGGCGCGGCTCGCGCGGGAGCGGCGGGCGGCGTCGCGTTCGACGCCGAGGACGCGCCGCCAGTGCCGGACCATGGCGGCGTTGGCGAGGACCATCGACAGGAAGACGCCGACGATGTACAGGCCCATGAGTTCGAAGGTGCGGCCGCCGAAGAGGATCACCAGGAGCGCGGCGGCGACGGCGAGGATGAGGATGCCGTTGGAGTAGACGAGGCGGTCGCCGCGCTTGTGGAGCTGGCGCGGCAGCAGCGAGTCCTCCGCGAAGACCGAGGCGAGCTGCGGGAACCCGACGAACGCGGTGTTCGCGGCGAGGAGGAGGACGCCGGCGGTGGCGAGCATGATCGGGGTGACGGCCGCGGGCGAGGCGTCGAAGGCGGTGTCGGCGAGCTGCGCGAGCAGCGGGTGCTGGAGGTACCCGGCCGGGCCCGGCCCGGTGTCGGACCGGGCACCGAAGAGGTAGGCGAGGACCACGAGGCCGACGAAGAGCGCGACGGTCGCGCCGCCGACCGAGGTGATCGCTGCGGCGGCGTTGCGGCCGCGCGGAGGCCGGAAGAAGCGGACGCGGGTCGTGAACGTCTCGATGCCGGTCACGGCCACCGATCCGGCCGCCAAAGCCCTGGCGCACAGGATGAACAGGGCCGCCGAGGTCCACTCGCGGTCCTCGGCGGTGGCGGTCTCGGCGGAGGCGGCGGCGAGGTCGTCGCCCGCGCCGATGCGCACGAAGCCGACGATGAGGAGCGCGGCCACGCCGGCGACGAACGCGACCGTGACGCCGGCGGCGAAGCGGCCCGAGACCCGCAGGCCGCGCAGGTTGACGGCCGCCAGGACCACGATCGCGGCGGCCGCGACCCACTCGCGCCACGGGTCGAGGCCGGGCAGGACCACATTGAGCGCGGCGACGGCGGCGGAGACCGAGACGGCGACGGTGAGGATGTAGTCGAGGACCAGCGCGGCGGCGGTGAGGCGGCCCGCGCCGGGGCCGAAGTTCGCGGCGACGACCCGGTAGTCCCCGCCGCCGCCGGGGTAGGCCTGCACGGTGTACCGGTAGGAGGCGATGACGGTGACCATGACGGCGGCGACGGCCAGGCCCGTCCACACCGAGTACGCGTAGGCGGCCGTCCCGGCGGTGCCGAGGACGAGGAAGACCTGCTCGGGGGCGTATGCGAGCGAGGAGATGGGGTTGACCGCGAGCAGGGGGATCGCGTACCGCTTGGACAGCGCGAGGGAGGGCGGCTGCTGCCCGGAGGCGAACGGCTCGCCCACGAGCAGCCGCTTGAAGACGGACAAGGACCGGGTCACAGGATCTGACATTACCGGCCCGGCGCGGGCCGCATGAGCGTCGGACGCACATGCGGCCCTGGCGGGCGCGCTCGCCGCGCGGAGGGTCGCCGCCGGCGCGTGGCCGGGACCCGCGGCGGGCGGGTCCCGCCGCTGGCCGCTACTCGCCTACGGCCGCTTCGATCGTCAGCGTTCCGGCGTCGGTGTCGAGGACGGCTTCGGTGCCCAGCGGCATGACGCGCGGGTCGAGGCCGTGGCCGACCTTGAGGCCGCCGAGGACGGGGATGCCGAGGCCGCCGAGGCGGTCCATGAGGACCTCGTTCATCGTCCACTCGCCGGGCTTGTACTCGTCGTGCTCGTTCGGGGTGAACTGGCCGACGGCGATCCCGGCGAGGCCGTCGAAGTGCCCGGCGCGCGTGAAGCGGGTGAGCATCCCGTCGATGCGGTAGCGGTATTCGTCGGTGTCCTCGATGAAGAGGATCGCGCCGTCGAAGTCCGGCAGGTGGTTGTCGTCGGGTTCGGCGTCGAGCAGGGAGAGGTTGCCGCCGTAGAGGGGGCCGCTCGCGGTGCCGGGGACCTCGACGGCCGCGGTGGGCTCGGCCGGGTCGCGGGTGAGGACGACCGGGTCGGTCGACATGAGCGCGCTGCGCAGCGACTCGGCGGTCGCGGCGGTGTTGTTGGACGACCAGGCCATCATCGGCGAGTGCAGGCTCGAGATGCCGGTGTGGTGGTTGGCGGCCAGGTGCAGCGCGGTGATGTCGGAGTAGCCGACGATGAGCTTCGGATGGTCCTCGAGGCCCGAGAAGTCCACTTCGTCGATGATGCGGGTGGTGCCGTAGCCGCCGCGGGCGGTCATGAGCGCCTTCGCCTCCGGGTGGTCGAGCGCGTACTGGAGGTCGGCGAGGCGGTCGGCGTCGGGCGCGGAGAGGTAGCCGAACGTGTCGAGCGCGTGCTCGGTCAGCTCGACCCGCAGCCCCCAGCTCTCGAGGAGGGCGATGCCCTTGCCGACGGCCGCGGCCGTCGTCGGGCCGCCCGGGGCGGGGACGACGACGAGGTCGCCGGGGACGAGCTTCGCGGGTTTGCAGGACTCGGACTTCTCGGCGGCGGCCGGAGCGGCGACCGCGGCGGCGGCCACGGCGCCCGCGGCGATGCCGCCGATGAGGGCGCGGCGGGAGAGGGAGGGACGGGAGTGGTCGAGCATCGGGTCTCCTCGGGTTGTGTGACGTTCCGATAGCTAGACGCTTTTGGACTGTCGTCTGCATACCTCCTTGGCCGGTTTTTTCTGAGTGTTCACCGGAGTCGATGCGTCCGGCCCGGGCGTCCGGGCGGCGCGGTATCGTCACGGGATCAGCGTTTGAACGAGGGGTGAGCCGGGTGCATGTGGTGATCATGGGCTGCGGCCGCGTGGGTTCGTCCCTGGCGCGGAGCCTGGTGGAGCGCGGGCACACGATCGGGATCATCGACCAGAACCCGAAGGCGTTCCGCCGCTTGGGCCCCGACTTCGACGAGACCACGGTGCGCGGCGTCGGCTTCGACCGCGAGGTCCTGGCGAAGGCCGGCATCAACCGGGCCGACGCGTTCGTCTCGGTCTCCTCGGGCGACAACTCGAACATCATCGCCGCGCGGGTCGCCCGCGAGAACTACGGCGTCCCCAAGGTCATCGCCCGCATCTACGACCCCCAGCGCGCGAGCGTCTATGAGCGCCTTGGCATCCCGACCGTGGCGACGGTGCGGTGGACGGCCGACCGGCTGCTGCGCCACCTGCTCCCGGAGGACCAGGAGCCGCTGTGGCGCGACCCGACCGCGACCCTGTCGATGGTCGAGATCGTGTGCGACGAGGCCTGGTACGGCAACGCGCTGGCCCTCCTGGAGCAGGCGACCGGGCACCGGGTGGCGTACGTGACCCGGTTCGGGCGCGCGACCCTGCCGACCCCCTCGACGGTGCTGCAGGACGGCGACCAGGTGTACATGCTCGTCGCCGACGGGGACGAGGCCCGCATCCGCGAGATCGCGGGCGCCGCCCCGCAGGGAGGTGCCGCATGAGGGTCGCCATCGCCGGGGCCGGGAACGTCGGCCGGTCGATCGCCGCGGAGCTGGTCGGCAACGGCCACCAGGTGCTGCTCATCGAGCGCGACCCCGACTCGATGCGGCCGGAGCGGGTCCCGGAGGCCGAGTGGCTGCTCGCGGACGCGTGCGAGCTGGAGAACCTGCGCCAGGCGCACCTCGAAGGCTGCGACGTGGCCGTGGCCGCCACCGGGGACGACAAGGTGAACCTCGTGGTGAGCCTGCTGTCGAAGACCGAGTTCGCGGTGCCGCGCGTGGTCGCGCGCGTGAACCGGGCCGAGAACGAGTGGCTGTTCAACGAGGAGTGGGGCGTGGACGTCTCGGTGTCCAAGCCGCGGCTGCTCGCCGCGCTCGTGGAAGAGGCCGTGAGCGTCGGCGACCTGGTGCGGCTCTTGACCTTCCGCCAGTCGCAGGCGAACCTCGTCGAGATCACGCTGCCGCTCGAGGCGCCGCACGTGGGCAGCCGCGTCGCGGAGGTGCCGCTGCCGCACGACGTGGCGCTCGTGGCGATCCTGCGCGGCCGCCGTGTCATCGCGCCGAGCCCCGACGACACCCTCGAGGCGGGCGACGAGCTCGTGTTCGTGTGCAATGAGGACGCCGAGGACGCGACCCGCTCGGTCTTCCTGGGAAAACGCCGCTGAAAACACACCGCGCAAACCTGGCCCTTCGGGCTTTACAGGCGCGAGCATCGCGAGATACATTGAAAGTTCTCAATGTTCCTATTATTTGGGAGCGCTTTCATGTTGCACCTCAGAAGATTCGGAGCCACCCTCCGAAGCACACCGCGGCGGCGGAGCCTCCGCAGCCTCATCGTCCTCGTCGCCGCGCTCTTCGCGGCCGGGGCCGCGGCGGTCGTGTTCATCCAGCCCGCCTCCAGCCACGGCACCGCCATCGGCCCCTCCTCGCGCCACTACGGCTGCTGGGAGCGGTGGGGCTCGGACTTCCAGAACCCGGACATGGCCCAAGAGGACCCCATGTGCTGGGCCGCCTGGCAGAACGACCCCAACGCCATGTGGAACTGGAACGGCCTCTACCGCGAACAGGTCGGCGGCAACCACCAGGGGGCCCTCCCCGACAACCAGTTGTGCTCGGGCGGACGGACGGGCGGCACCCGGTATGCGCCCCTCGACGACCCCGGCGCCTGGAAGACCACCAAGGTGAACTCGAACTTCACGTTCACCAACTGGGACCAGGCGAACCACGGCGCGGACTACTACCGCATCTACGTCACCAAGCAGGGGTACGACGCCCAGACCGACGCGCTCGACTGGGCCGACCTCGAACTGCTGGAGGAGACGCCGAAGATCCTCCCCGGCGAGGGCCGCACGCCCCCGTCGGGCGGCGGCACCCTCGTCGACATCGACGTCTCCGCGCCCGGGCGCACCGGCCACCACATCGTCTTCATGATCTGGCAGGCCAGCCACTTCGACCAGACCTTCTACTCCTGCTCCGACGTGTGGTTCGGCGAAGGCCAGCCCACCGAGCAGCCGACGGACCCGACCACCGCCCCGACCAGCGGCGGCCCCACCGAGGAGCCCACCACGGGCGGCCCGGCCGGGATCGCCTGCGCCGCGACGGCGACGGTCAACAGCTGGGGCTCGGGCGCCACGGTCACCGTGAAGGTGGCCAACACCGGGACGCAGGCCATCCACAACTGGATGCTGCACTGGCAGATGCCGAGCGGCGTGACGCTCGGCGACATCTGGAACGCCTCGCACTCCACGATGGGCACCTCCGAGATGGCGGCGCCCGTCGACTGGAACAAGGCGATCCCCGTCGGCGGTTCCGTCGAGTTCGGGTTCAACGTCTCCGGAGCGCTCGCCGGCGCGCCGGCGTTCGAGTGCTTCCCGAGTTAGACAGCGCGAAGGCGCGGTGCCCGCGGGCACCGCGCCTTCGCCGCGTCTCAGTCCGCGTCCGGCGCGGCCGCCTCGACGGACCGCATCCTGCGGCGCACCGCCCAGATCGTGAAGGCCGTCAACGCGATCGTCACCGGCCAGCCGCCGAAGAGCGTGACCAGGCCGAGCGCGTTGTCGTAGTCCAGGTAGTACAGCCAGATGCGGGCCGCGTTCTTGAGGAGGAACACGATGCCCCACAGGATCGTCAGGCGGCTCAGGATGTCGACGAGCGGCTTGTTCTGCCGCCACTCCTTCTTGCCGCCCTGGGCGACCACGGCGTAGATCCAGCCGATGATCGGGTGGCGCACCAGCGCCGAGACGATGAGCAGCACGCCGTAGATCGAGCCCTGGATGATGCCGGGCAGGTAGAAGTTGCGCGCGTCCGTCGAGCGCCAGGCGAGGAACGCGCCGAGCGCGATCCCGAAGAGGCCGTTGAGCGCGTGGCGGATCGACTCCTTGCGCGCGGCGCGCCACCCGGCGATCGCGAACGCGCTCGCGGCCGAGATGATGATGGACCATTGGAGCCCGGTCAGCGGCCCCATCTGGTCGGGCAGCAGCGGGTTGAGCACCACGAACAAGGTGATCGGGACGGCCGCCTCCACGACGCCCTTGACACCGCCGAGCTGCTGGGACAGCTGCTCGGTGAACGGCGGGAGCTCATCGCCGTCGGCCTCGCGGCGCTCGGCCTGCTTCGGCGCGTTCTCGGTCTCGTGGGCCGGCGTCTCGGTGCTCAATGCGGGCCTTCCAGGTCGTGTGGCTGGTCCGCGCTCAGGGGCGCAGTTCGTAGGACGGGTTGTAGACGACGAGTCGACCGTCGCCCAGCTGGGCCACGCGGCCTCGGGCGACGAGCCTCGTCCCGGCCTCAAGGCCCACGATACGCCGTCGCCCCATCCAGACCAATGCGACCTGTCCGGTGCCGTCGAAGAGTTCCGCCTCCACGGAGGGGGAACGGCCGTCGGTGCGGAGCACGACGGTCCTCAGCCGACCGGCGACCGCGGCGAGCTGCCGCGGTTCGAGCCGTTCGATCGGGGTGGTGTCGGCGTCGAGGGTGTCGGCGGACGACGTGCGGCGGATCTCGTCGGCGAACAGCTCCTGCGAAGGCGCCGCGATCCGCTTCAGCCAGTCCTTGACGCGCGCGGCGGCGGGGGCCACGTCCTCCCCTACCGCTTGGGGCGCGGGGAGGGCTTGCGGCGGACCTGCGGGCGGGGGGTGTCGCCGGCCGCGATGATGGCGCGGTTGCCGTCGCCGCCTTCGGCCTTGCGCTGCGCGATGCGCGCGGCGGCCTCCTCGGCCATCTTCGGCGGGAGCTTGAGCGGCAGGGGCTCGCGCACCGGCATGGCGATCGAGCCGCGGTCGATCACGAGGAGGCGCAGGGCCTCGTCGAGCTCGGGGGCGGCGTCCTCGTCGAGGGCGCGCTGGCCCTGGAAGGTGGCCTGCACGAACCAGCGGGGGCCGTCGACGCCGCAGAACCGCACCGAGTTGGTGCCGTTCTTGGAGGCGACCTTGGCGATGAGCTCGGTGCCCCAGCGGCCCTCGACCTCCTCGACCTGGCCGCCCTGGCCGGTGACCTGGGCGGTGAGCTCGCCGCGGAACTCGTCCCAGATGCCCTCGGTGCGGGGCGCGGCGCGCACGAGCAGCTGGAGCGCGGAGGCGCCAGTGGTGAGCAGGACCTGGCTGATGTTGCCCTTGGCGTCGGTCTGGGCCTGGAAGCCCACGCCCTTGGGGACGGGGAGGCGGATCGCTCCCAGGTCGATGCGGCGGACGTCGTCGTCGGGGGCGTCGCTCACGTCGAACGGGCCTTCGGTGGCCTCCTGCTCGAAGGACTCCCCGCTCTCGGCCAGGGAGTCGAGGACGGCGCCCTCGGCGGGGCGCTGCTTCTTCGACTTTCGCCGCTTAAACACGTTCGCTCTCCTCTGCAAGTCGGCGGTGCCCGCCGGTGGACCCGTGGCCGCTCGCGCCGCGCTGCGTCGGCGCGAGGTCGTCGACCTCGGTGAAACGGGCTCGCACAACCGGTTGGACTACCAATTGTGCGACACGGTCCCCGCGTTCGATGACGGCGGTCCGCTCCGGGTCGAGGTTCACGAGGTTGATCTTGATCTCACCGCGGTAGCCGGAGTCGATCGTGCCGGGCGCGTTGACGATGGTCACGCCGAGGCGGTGGGCGAGCCCGGAGCGCGGGTTCGTGTAGCCGACGTGCCCGTCCGGGATGGCCACGGCGACGCCGGTGCCGACGAGGGCCCGCTGACCGGGGGCCAGGGTGACGCCTTCGGCGGCGTACAGGTCGGCGCCCGCGTCGCCGGGGTGGGCGTAGGCGGGCAGGGGCAGCTCGGGGTCGAGCCGCTTGATCGCGACCGGGATCTCGGCGGTCATCGGGTTCCTCTCACTCGCGGCGCACGCCTCGGGGGCCGTGCAAGTTGCGGGGATATGGTCTCAGATATGAGGAGTGGGGAACGGTACGCCGAGCGCATGCGACTGCCGGTGGCGGGCTGGCTCGCCGTGATCGTGCTGGCGGTGCTCGCCGGGGCGCTGTCGAACTTCGGCGACCTGCGCTGGTGGCGCGTCACCGCGAGCGTCGCGCTCATGGTCGCCGTGGTGCTGGGCGCGGTGTGGCTGTGCCGCCTGCGGGTGAGCGTCGCGGAGCGGGACGGCGAGGTGTGGCTGCACGTCGACGACGCGAAGCTGCCGATGTCGGCCGTCGCCGAGGTGCAGGTGCTCGAGGGCACCGCGTACGCGGACGCCTTGGGCGTGGCCCTGCATCCGCTGGCGTTCGTGGTGCAGCGGCCGTGGATCGGCCGGGGTGTGCGGCTCGTGCTCGACGACCCTGAGGATCCGACTCCTTACTGGCTCGTCTCATCACGCCGTCCCGACCGCCTCAAGGCGGCCCTGACGGCCTCCCGGGAGCCGGTGGAGGCTTAGTGGCCGGATGAGCGAGACGGCCCGCAGGAGGCATCCTGCGAGCCGTGCGCTATCCGAGGGGCACCGTTCGGGGCGGCACTGGTCGCCGCGGGCCGGGCCGTCATGGACGGCTCGGGCGCTACGCGCAGTCCTTGCAGATCGGCTGCCCGTTCTTCTCCTTGGCGAACTGGCTGCGGTGGTGGACCAGGAAGCAGCTGGAGCATCGGAACTCGTCCTGCTGCATCGGCAGGACCTTCACCGAGAGCTCCTCGTCGCCCAGGTCGGCGCCCGGCAGCTCGAAGTTCTCGGCCACCTCGGCCTCGTCGACGTCCACCGACCCCGATTGATCGGTGCGGCCCTTGGCAAGGGCGTCGATGCCGTCGGTCCCGGCGGACTCTTCCTTGTCGCGGCGCGGGGCGTCGTAGTCGGTTGCCATTCTTTTCCACTCCCATTGGTTTGCTCTTGCGGAGCCGAGCACGGCGGGTTGCCGCTGGAGTGTTCGGGTGACACAGCGGCCCGGCTCGGGTTCCTGGCGGGTTTCGGTTCCGTCCCTGCAGGCGGCGTACCTTACCGCGTGCAGTCCATTCCTATACACGACGGCCCCGCCTTTTTCATCCCCATTGTGGCGAGAAACACTTCTGTGTCGAGCGCAGCGAGTGTACCGCCTCTCGCCCACGAAGACGACCCGCGCACGATAGCCTTTCGCATGGCAACGTTCGCGGGCCGTCGGCTCGTCTAAGTGCAGGACGTTCGTTGGCACCATTGGAGACTCGGGGAGGCAGCCGTGCGTATCGCTCGTATCCGCGCGTTGACGGTTCTGTGCGCATTGGCGCTGGTGGCGGGCCTGGTGACGTTCTGGGCGATCCAGAACGACTCGCAGACCTCCGCGAACGGGGACTGCCCGCCCGGCGCGGTCGTGATCAAGACCGACGACATCCCCAAGCCCGAGGAGATCGAGCTGGTCGTCCTCAACGGCACCGACCGGGACGGGCTTGCCGACCAGGCCGCGCTCCAGCTCGAGGACCGGGGCTTCGTCGTCACCGAGACGGGGGACGCCGACGAGTCCTACGACGGCACCGCGCTCGTGTACTTCGGCCCCGAGCAGTACGCGGCCGGCGTCCACGCCCACGCGTACTTCTACCAAGGCACCCAGGCCTTCGACATCGACTGGGACAAGCCGATCACCATCGTCCTGGGCGACGACTTCCAAGAGGTCCGCTCGGCCTCCGACGCGCGCCAGTCCTTCGCGCAGGGCGGGCTCGGCACGCCGCCCGAGGGCACCTGCACGGTAGAATAGAGCGCCGTCACACCCCACGTGCTGCGACACATCGACACTGAAAATGCGGAAACACAGCTCGAAACGGCACCACGGACGGGCCGAAGGCGAATTTCGGCGCTACAATTCACGCCTGCCCGGTCGTTGTGCCGACCTGGGCTGCCGACCCAATATCCAACGCTCACCCGCTATGGAGCCCGGCTGCGCCGTGCCCGCCATTGCCTCGGAAGGTTGCTCGTGACTGACGCACGTCCCACCGGCACAGACGTCAATTCCCTGACCGACTCGCTGCTCGCTCTGGCCCGAGAGAGCAACGGGCAGCTGACGTCCGCGACGGTCGCCCAGGTTCTGGAGTCGGTGCAGGCCTCCCCCGCCGAAGGCAAGAAGGTGCTCCGCGCCCTGGCCGAGGCCGAGGTGACCGTGGTCGTGGACGGCTCCGCCTCCACGCGCAAGCGCGTCCCCGCCGCCCGCACCGCCACCTCCTCCCGGACCACCACCGCGAAGACCGCCAAGAAGGCCGCGGTGAAGAAGACGGCCAAGAAGGCCGCCGCCGCCCCCGCCGCTGAAGAAGCGGGCGAGGAGGCCCCGGTCAAGAAGGCCGCCAAGAAGACCGCTAAGAAGGCCGTCGCCAAGAAGGCGGTCAAGAAGGCCGCCGCCAAGAAGCCCGTCGAGGGCGAAGAGCCCGACGAGGCCGACCTCGCGGCCGCCGAGGACGACGACGCGTTGGCGGAAGCCGCCGCGGCCGCGCCCGCCAAGAAGGCCACCCGCAAGAAGGCCGCCAAGAAGGCCACCGCCCGCGGCAAGTCCAAGAAGGACGGCGAAGAGGACGAAGAGGGCGACGACTTCGAGTGGGACGAGGAGGACTCGGAGGCGCTCAAGCAGGCCCGCAAGGACGCCGAGATGACCGCCTCGGCCGACTCGGTCCGCGCCTACCTCAAGCAGATCGGCAAGGTCCCGCTCCTCAACGCGGCCCAGGAGGTCGAGCTCGCCAAGCGCATCGAGGCCGGCCTCTACGCCGTCGAGCGCCTCAAGCTCCTCCGCGAGGCCGGCGAGGAGATCCCCACGCAGATGCGCCGGGACCTCGAGTGGATCGTCCGCGACGGCGACCGCGCCAAGGACCACCTCCTCGAGGCGAACCTCCGCCTCGTCGTCTCCCTCGCCAAGCGCTACACCGGCCGCGGCATGGCGTTCCTGGACCTCATCCAGGAAGGCAACCTCGGCCTCATCCGCGCCGTCGAGAAGTTCGACTACACCAAGGGCTACAAGTTCTCCACGTACGCCACCTGGTGGATCCGGCAGGCGATCACCCGCGCCATGGCCGACCAGGCGCGGACCATCCGCATACCGGTCCACATGGTCGAGGTCATCAACAAGCTCGGCCGCATCCAGCGCGAGCTGCTGCAGGACCTCGGGCGCGAGCCCAGCCCGGACGAGCTCGCCAAGGAGATGGACATCTCCCCGGAGAAGGTCCTCGAGATCCAGCAGTACGCGCGCGAGCCGATCAGCCTCGACCAGACCATCGGCGACGAGGGCGACAGCCAGCTCGGCGACTTCATCGAGGACTCCGAGGCCATCGTGGCCGTCGACGCGGTCTCCTTCTCGCTCCTCCAGGGCCAGCTCCAGCAAGTGCTGCAGACCCTCTCCGAGCGCGAGGCGGGCGTCGTCCGGCTCCGGTTCGGCCTCACCGACGGCCAGCCGCGCACCCTCGACGAGATCGGCCAGGTCTACGGGGTCACCCGCGAGCGCATCCGCCAGATCGAGTCGAAGACCATGTCGAAGCTGCGGCACCCGTCGCGCTCGCAGGTGCTCCGCGACTATCTCGATTAGTCCTGTTTCGCTCCCGGCGTAACTGGAAACCCCAAGGGGCAGCACGGCTCCGAGCAGCGGTGTATCACCCGAACGGGTAGGTGTCCAAAGCTCGTGCCGGGTTGTCGATCGCCGTTATGTGGGCTACGGTGTGGAGCAACCATCGCACCGATGCCCCGAGTGAGCCGAGTCTCAGTCGGGAACTGTCGGGAAGAGGTAGTACAGTGCAGGCGTTGAACGGAACGAGCCGGTCAACAGGCCGGCTTTAGAGATCCACTGCCGTGCAGAGCACGGCGACCGAACGCAGCGGAGGACCTGGTATGACATCCACCCTGACGCCCCCGCCCCAGACGGAGGAACGTCCGATCGCGGGCGAGCGCTGCGACCGGTGCAGTGCCGCGGCAAAGCTTCGCGTGACCCTGGCCGAAGGCGGCGACCTCGTCTTCTGCGGCCACCACGCGAACCAGTTCGCCGAGAAGCTCGTCCCGATCGCCATCGACTTCACCGCCGACCCCGAATTCGAGTGGCGCGGCACCGACCTCATGGCCTCGGAGAACTAGCGCGCACAGGCTTACAAGCTTCCAAAGGGCCCGGGCGGAGGTTTCGTCCGGGCCCTGATTCGATTCCAAGAAGACGGCAATGGGCCGCCCAAGAGGGCGGCCAATTGCCGTTTGCCGTTGCGAGGCCCCGGCTCACCACGAACGAATGACGGCGATCCGCTCTTCCAGCTGCTCGATGGTCGCCTGCGCGCTCGGGGGCCCACCGCAGGTCGAGCGGAGCTTCGCGTGGATCTTCCCGTGCGGCTCGTTCGTCGCGAACGAGCGGGCGCCCACGAGCGCGTTCAACTGCTTGCGGAGCTTCAACCGCTTCTGCGCGTTGGTCATCGCCGGCTCGGTCTGCGGCCGCTCCACGGTCTCGGTGCGGGTCCCCGACTTCTGCTTCGCCATCTGCTCGCGCTGGCGCTTCTGCAGCAGGAGGTGCACCTGCTCCTGGGTCAGCAGGCCCGGCAGGCCCAGGTACTCCTGCTCCTCGGCGCTCCCGGCCTCGACCGGCAGGCCGAACGAGCCGCCGTCGAAGATCACCTGGTCGAGTTCCGCGTTCGACTCCAGGGTCTCGCGCTGGCCGCCGAGTTCGGTGCCCTCGTTGAGGACCCGCTGCGCCTGCTCGAGCAGCAGCTCCGGATCCTCGTCCTGCGACTTGGGCTTGATGACGTGGTCGCGGTCGGCCTCGAGGTTCTCGGCGAGGCTCAGCAGCGGGATCACGCTCGGCAGGAACACCGAGGCGGTCTCGCCGGGGCGCCGCGACCGCACGAAGCGGCCGATGGCCTGCGCGAAGTACAGCGGCGTGTGCGCGTTCGTGGCGTAGACGCCGACCGCGAGGCGGGGGATGTCGACGCCCTCGGAGACCATGCGGACCGCCACGAGCCACTCCTCTTCGGACTCGGCGAACTTCGCGATCTTGTCCGAGGAGCCCGCGTCGTCGGAGAGGACGATCGTGGCGCTCTTCCCGGTGACGCGTTTGAGGATCCCCGCGTAGGCGCGGGCGCTGTTCTGGTCCGAGGCGATGATGAGCCCGCCCGCGTCGGGGATGCCCGCCGAGCGCAGTGACGAGAGCCGCCGGTCGGCGGCCCGGATGACCTGCTTGATCCACTCGCCTTCAGGATCGAGCGCGGTGCGCCAGGCCTGGCTCGTGAGGTCCTTCGTGAGCGGCTGGCCGAGCCGCACGGCCAGCTCGTCCCCCGCGCTCGTGCGCCACTTCGCCTGGCCCGAGTAGGCCATGAACATGACCGGGCGCACGACGCCGTCGGCGAGCGCGTCCCGGTAGCCGTAGAGCGCGTCGGCGCGCGAGCGCATGGCGCCGTCGGCCTCCTGCTCGTACTCGACGAACGGGATCGGGTTGTCGTCGCTGCGGAACGGGGTGCCGGTGAGGGCGAGGCGGCGTTCGGCCTCGTCGAAGGCGGTCTTGACGCCGTCGCCCCAGGAGCGGGCGTCGCCGGCGTGGTGGATCTCGTCGAGGATGACGAGCGTGCGGCGCGCGAGGGTGCGGCGGCGGTGGACGGCCGGGTCGGCGCCGATCTGGGCGTAGGTGAGGACCACGCCGTGGTAGTCGGCGGCACTGTGGACGTCGGCGTTGCGGAAGGCCGGGTCGAGCTGGATGCCGAAGCGGGCGGCCGCGCCGGACCACTGGGCCTTGAGGTGCTCGGTGGGGGCGACGACGGTGACGGTGTCGACGGTGCCGTCGGCGAGCAGGTCGTAGGCGATGCGCAGCGCGAAGGTGGTCTTGCCGGCGCCGGGCGTCGCCACGGCGAGGAAGTCGCGTGATTGACCCCGGTGGTAGGCGACCATGGCCTTGCGCTGCCAGACCCGAAGCGAGGGAAGCGTTTCGGGCGGGGCGGCCGGGATCATGCGGGCTCCTCTCGGACGGTTTCGGACCCGGTTGATTTTAGGCGGCGAGGCGGATCACGTTCACCGCTCCAGGAGGATCGTGTTCGGGCCGACGTTGACACTGCGGACGAGCATCATGGCGCCGAACTTGCCGGTCTCGACGCGCGCGCCGAGGCCGCGGAGGTGGGCGGCGACGGCCTCCACCAGGGGTTCGGCGACGGGGCCGGGGGCGGCGCTGTTCCAGGAGGGGCGGCGGCCCTTGCGGGTGTCGGCGTAGAGGGTGAACTGGCTGACCAGGAGGATCGGCGCGTCCAGATCGGATGCCGAGAGCTCGTCGCGCATGATGCGCATGGACCAGATCTTCTCGGCGATCCACCTGACTTCCGCGGGACCATCCGTGTGGGTGACGCCCAGGAGGACGAGGAGGCCCTCCCCGATCGCGCCCACGCTGGTGCCCTCGACGGTGACTTCGGCTTCGCTGACGGTCTGCACGACTGCTTTCATGCCCCAGATCCTCCCGCACCGGCCAGGCGTAGGCTCGAAGGGTGGCAAGGCGTGAGAAGGCGACCAGCATCACCGACGCGGCGATGTCCCTCGACGAGGAGCGGCGGTACCGGACGATCCGGTACGTCGTGATGATGTCGATCCGCGGGCTGCTGGTGATCGTGCTCGGCATCCTGGTGATGGCCGAGGCCCCGCTGCTGTGGCTGTGGCTGGCGCTCGGCATCGTCGGGATGGCGGTCCTGCCCTGGCTGGCGGTGCTGCTGGCGAACGACCGCCTGGCGCGCAAGCCGGGCGTGTTCACCAGGCACCAGCGGCGGGCACAGACCCTCGAGGCGCCCGAGCACCGGATGATCGATTCGGAGTGAGCGACCTCGACGAGGCTTGCGAGTCGCGAATTCGTGAAGTCGTGGCAAGATTGACGGGATCTTGCGCGCTGATGAGGAGTGAGTTGCCGTGAGCGAACTTCCCACCACCGGGGGCTCTGACGGGTCCGGCGGTTCTGGTTCGACCCTGCTCGAAGAGCAGACCCAGACCAACCCGAACTACACGTACGAGGACGGCGACGAGGAGCGGTTCTCGCACTACGTGCCCAAGGACAAGCTCATGGCCGCGATGGTCGACGGCATCCCGGTGAAGGCGCTGTGCGGGAAGATGTGGGTCCCCACCCGCGACCCCGACCGCTTCCCGATCTGCCCGAACTGCAAGGACATCTACGAGAAGATGAAGGCTTAAGGGCTTTCCTTCCCGCGCGTCGCGGCTCTCACCTTTGGGAAGATCGGCGATGTGATGGGGCGCTGCCTGCTATAACGCACGGGTGGAGCCTGCAGATTTCGACCCTTCCGCCTTGATGCTGGTCGCCGAGCTCGTCGGCACCGCGGTGTTCGCCGCCTCCGGCGCGAGCGCCGCGGTCGGCAAGCGGTTGGACCTGTTCGGCGTGGTCGTCATCGGCGTCCTGTGCGCGCTCGGGGGCGGCGCGATCCGCGACGTCCTCATCGGCGCCGACCTCCTCCTGCTCACCGACTGGCGGTACCCGCTCGTGGCGCTCGTCGCGTCCCTGTTCGTGTTCCGGTTCCACCCCGCGCTCTCGCGGATGCGCCCGACGATGCTCGTGCTCGACGCGGCCGGCCTGGCGCTGTTCACCGTGGTCGGGACCCAGAAGGGGCTCGATTTCGATCTCGCGGTCTACGCGGCTTGCATCGTGGGAGTACTCTCCGGAATCGGCGGGGGCATCCTGCGCGACGTGCTGAGCCAGGAGATCCCGGCGGTGCTCCGCGAGGACTTCTACGCGATGGCGGCCGCGGTCGGCGCGATCATCGTCGCGGTGGGGGCCCGGTGGGAGTCCGTGATCGGCCACTGGACGCTCGCGCTGGCGGCGATCGCGGTCACGTTTGTTGTACGGCTGCTGGCCATCAGGTTTCGGTGGCAGGCCCCGAAACCGAATTTCTGATCCTGTCTCCCGGGTTCGTGCCACCCTTCGCCCTGGGGGATCAGAATCCTTGAAAACCGCTGCAAGCTGGTATCCCGAAGCCCGGTGCCCACCGGGTATGGCGCGGCATCAACCCACGCGCCGAGGGTCTCCAGCGAAAGGCGAATTCGATGGCACCTGTCGACAGCATCCGCCAGCGTCCGACGAGGCGACCGGCGCAGCGCGCGACCGAATACTCCGGCGACCCCGTTCGCGCCTATCTGAACGGCATCGGCAAGCACCGGCTGCTCACCGCCTCCGAAGAGGTCGAGTGCGCCAAGGCCATCGAGGCCGGCCTCATGGCCGAGTGCCGCATCAGCGAGGTCACCGACCCCGATCTCCGCAGCGACCTGGCCCGCGTCGCGGCCGAGGGCCGCGCGGCCAAGCAGCGCATGCTCGAGTCGAACCTGCGCCTCGTCGTCTCCGTCGCCAAGCGCTACTCCGGCGCCGGCCTGAGCCTGCTCGACCTCATCCAGGAGGGCAACCTCGGCCTCATCCGCGCCGTCGAGAAGTTCGACTACCAGAAGGGGTACAAGTTCTCCACGTACGCCACCTGGTGGATCCGGCAGGCCATCAACCGGGCCGTCACCGACCAGTCCCGCACCATCCGCGTGCCCGCCCACACGGTGGACCAGATCAAGCGGATGAACCGGGTGCGCCAGGACCTCATGGTCGAGCTGGGCCGCGAGCCCCGCTACGAGGAGATCGCCGAGGAGCTCGACGTCACCCCGGGCAAGGTGCTCGAGCTCATGTCCTACGACCGCGAGCCGGTGAGCCTCGATCAGACCGTGGGCGAGGACGACTCGACCGCGCTGGGCGACCTCGTGGCGCACCTGCCGCGCGAGCACGGCACCGATGACGCCGTGTCGTACGCGCTGTTGCGCCGCCACATCGCGAACGTCCTGGCCTCGCTGCCCGAGCGGGAACAAACCGTGCTGCGACTGCGTTTCGGCATTGACGACGGGCGCCAGCGCACCCTCGAAGAGGTCTCCGCGGACTTCGGGCTCTCCCGGGAGCGCGTCCGCCAGATCGAGAAGAACGCGCTGCACCGCCTGCGCCAGCCCGACTACGCCGGGCGCCTCGCCGAATATGTGGCGTGATCGATCCTGACGGCCCGGTTCGGCGGGTCGCTTTGGGGCGTGAGCGCCCCGTACGTCCGGATGGCTGATTGAGGCCGCGGCGGTTCGGCCGTATACCATTGGTGGTGACAGGGGGTCTGGCGGCTACTCGACCCACCCCGCTCGGTGCCCTGCGGGCGGACAAAGTGAAGGAACGAAGCTGTGACCACGGACCTCGTCGACACCACTGAGATGTACCTGCGCACGATCCTCGAGCTCGAGGAGGAGGGCGTCCCGGCGCTGCGCGCCCGGATCGCCGAACGGCTCGAGCAGAGCGGCCCGACGGTCTCGCAGACCGTGGGCCGGATGCAGCGCCACGGCCTGCTCAACGTCAAGAGCGACCGGCACCTGGAGCTCACCGAGGAGGGCCGCCGGCAGGCGGTCGCGGTGATGCGCAAGCACCGGCTGGCCGAGCGGCTGCTGGTCGACGTCATCGGCATGTCCTACGTGGAGGCCCACGATGAGGCCTGCAAGTGGGAGCACGTGATGAGCGACTCGGTCGAGAAGCGCGTCTACGAACTGCTCGAGCACCCCACCCGCTCGCCGTACGGCAACACGATCCCCGGGCTCAAGGAGCTCGACGCCTCGGCCGAGGCGGAGGGCCGCGAGGCCGACGAGCGGCCGCTGAGCGTGGTCTCCCCCGGTTCGAAGGTGCGGGTGACGCGCCTGTGCGAGTCGGCCCAGACGCACCCGGAGCTGCTCTCCTCGCTGCACGAGGCGGGCGTGGACCCCGGCGCCGAGGTCGCGATCGACCGCGTGGACGGCGAGGTCGCGGTGACCTCGAGCACCGACACGATCCGGCTCTCGACCGACGACGCCGCCAAGATCTTCGGCGCTCCGGCCCAGTAGCTTACGGCCGCAACGGTTTGCGGCCTTCAGAAGACCACGCTTGCGAGTCTTGACCCCGGTCGTACCGGGGAGTAGTCTGAACAAAGCGTGCAAACGTTTCCATTTCCCCCACAAGGGTGCGACCGGTGGAGACGTCTGCGCCCGAAACCGCACTCCGCACCTGAGCGCCCTCCTCGCACCCCCGGCGAGGAGGGCGCTCGCCATGCGGCGCAAGGAAACGGCCGCCGAGCGAGCTCGGCGGCCGTTCTCGATCGCCTTCGTCAGCCTGACTCGGCGTGGGCGGTCGCGATGCCCTTGGCGAGTTCGGTGAAGCCGCCGACGAGTTCGTTCACCGCGGCGGGGTCGGTGTCGACCGGCGTGGTGTAGCGCATCTCGAAGATCGTGCCGCCGTCGTACCAGCCCATCTCGAGGGCCGGGCCCGCGCCCGTGTCCTCGGTGTGGACGATCCAGTACGCGGCCTCGCCGAGGCCGTCGACGCTCTCGGTGCCGTCGGCGAGCTGCTCCTCGTAGACCTCGACGCTCGCCTCGGTGCCGATGACGAAGAGCGTCAGGTCCGGGTAGGCGGCCTCGCCGGTCTGGACGGCGCAGGTGAGCTGGGCGGGGGCCTCTTCGCCCTCGGCCTCGCCGGGGCCGCCCGAGGCGAAGCGGAAGTCCTCGCCCGTAACGGAGTTGAGGGTCGCGCCGTCGATGAGCGGGCACGCGCCCGCGGCGTCGGCCAGGTCGAGTTCGACCGGGGCGGACGAGGCGGACTCTTCACTCGACTCGTTCGCGGCGGTGTCGACCGGCTCCTCGCCCGAGGGCGTGCCGTCGTCGCTGCAGGCCGCCAGCGCGAGCAGGAGGGCGGCGGGAACCGCGAGCAGTGCGCGCTTCATCGCTCCTCCCCCGCTGCCGGCGTCACCGAGGTGGCCACATCGCGGCCGCGCGAGACCCAGTCGCTCCACGAGCCGATGTACACCGGCGGTGTGGGGAGCCCTGCGGCGGTCACGGCGAGCGCGGTGCGGGCGGCACCGACGCCGGAGCCGCAGTAGTAGGCGGCGTCCGGGTGGGGCGCGTAGCGTTCGCGCAGCCGGTCGGGGTCGCTGAGGTCGTCTTCGCCGAGGAAGAGGTTGATCGCGCCGGGGACGTGGCCGGCGACGGGGTCGACCGGTTCCATTTCGCCGCGGTAGCGCTCGGGGGCGCGCACGTCGACCAGTTCGCGGGTGGCGGCCCATTCGGCGGCGCCTTCGGCGTCGAGCATCGGGAGGTGGCCGGGGCGCACCGTGGCGGTGCCCGGCTTGGGCTGCACCGCTGCGGTCTCGATGGGGAGTCCGGCGCCGGTCCAGGCTTTGAAGCCGCCTTCGAGGACCTGCACGCGGTCGATGCCGGCCCAGCGGAGGGTCCACCAGGTGCGGGCGGCGGCCATGCCGTCGCCGTCGTCGTAGACGAGCACATGGGAGTCGTCGTCGATCCCTGCGCGGCGCAGGACCGCTTGGAGCGCTTCGGGTTCGGGGAGCGGGTGGCGTCCGCCGACGGGGCCGGCGGGGCCGCAGACGTCCCGGTCGAAGTCGAGCCGGACGGCGCCGGGCAGGTGCCCGGCGGCGTAGTCGGCTTCCCGCGAGGGTCCCCCGAGCGTCCAACGGACGTCGAGCCGGACCGATCCTTGCAGTTCGGCGGCCGCTGCGGCGCCGATCAATGGCCTCATGGTCCCCAGATTAACGGAGGTGCGCGTTCGGGCGTTCGGCCGCGTCGGCGAATTCGGGCATCACGGCCACAACCACGCCGTTCTCCCGCAGTATCGCGTCGCCGCCGGGCGTGTCGACGAAGGTGAGCGGTTCGCCGAGCGCGTAGACGACGCGGGCGATCCCGGCGGCGATGAGCAGGCGGGCGCACGGGTCGGGGCGGGAGGAGCGGTGGCCGCAGGGCTCCATGGAGGAGTAGGCGGTCGCGCCGCGCGCGGCGTCACCGGCGTGGCGGAGGGCGACCTCCTCGGCGTGGTCGCTCGGCTCCTCGGCGCGCGAGTAGCCTTCGCCGACGGCGCGGCCGTCCTTGACGAGGACGGCGCCGACGCTGAAGGCGGTGGTCGAGGGCGGGCATCGCTCGGCGAGGGCGACGGC
Organism: Glycomyces sp. NPDC049804; assembly: GCF_040674615.1. Lineage (NCBI taxonomy): Bacteria > Bacillati > Actinomycetota > Actinomycetes > Glycomycetales > Glycomycetaceae > Glycomyces > Glycomyces sp. NPDC049804. The sequence continues at coordinate 382,814 of NZ_JBFAMQ010000001.1, read as the reverse complement.
GCGCGCCATCCAGCGCGCGTCGTCCTCTGTGGAATACACTTCGGCGTTCGGCACGGTCCCACCGTACCGCCGGAGGGCCGTTCCAGAAGCCGCGAGGCGGTAGTCACCGGACCTTGCCGGGGGCCGATACCATGTGGGAGTCCCCCGACACTCCAGCCACGTCAGACGTGCGCGCGGCGAACGATTCCAGAGGCCCGCGGGTCGCCGATCAAGTGAGGTGCAGTAGTTGTCCGTCCAGTCCCCTCCCGCTCCGACACAGGCGCCCAGCGCTCCTGCTGCAACCGGGCAGCGACGGTTCGACCGCTTGCTGGCCGCGCTGCGGTTCACGCCCGGGCAGCTGCGCGGCGTGCTCGCCGTGATCGCGGCGCTCGTCCTCGGGGCCGGGATCACCGGCATGACCGCGATCCTCGCGAAGTCGGCCGTCATCGAGGAGACCACCAGCCAGTCCGGGCGGCTCTCCGTGGCCGCCCTGTCGCTGTACCAGGCGCTCTCGCAGGCCGACGCGACCGCGGCGTCCTCATATCTGACGGCGGGCACGCCCTCCGACGAGATGAACGAGACGTACCGCGAGGCGATGCGCGACGCGACCGTGGCACTCGCCACGGCCGCAGGAGAAGTGAAGACCCCGGCCGACACCGCGCTGGTCGCCGAGCTCAACGCCCGCCTGCCCGTGTACACCGGGCTGGTGGAGACCGCGCGGACCTTCAACCGGCTCGGTGAGCCAGTCGGCGCGACCTACCAGGAGCAGGCCTCCACGCTCATGCGCGAGGAGATGCTGCCGAAGGCGCACGACCTGCAGGAGAACTCGCTCGGGCAGCTCAAGGAGTCGCGCTCGGACGCCGCGGCGTTCCCGTGGATCGCCGCGGTCCTCACGGCCGCCGCGCTCGGCACGCTGGTGTGGGCCCAGTTCTGGCTCACCCGCAAGACGAACCGCGTGTTCAACCTCGGGCTCGTGGGCAGCACGGTGCTGCTGGTGGCCTTCGCCGGCTGGCTGGCGATGGCGTCGCTGGCGTCGGCGAGCCACACCACCAGGTCCCATGAGGACGGTTCGGCGCCGCTGGAGCTACTGGCCGAGGCCGAGATCACCGCCCAGCAGGCGCGCGCCGAGGAATCGCTCGTGCTCATCGCCCGCGGCGAGGACCAGCAGGCCGCCGAGCGGTTCGAGGAGCACTTCAAGGCCCTGGCCGACCCGGGGCAGCTGCTCGACCGGCTCGACGAGGCGTTCGCCTCGGACCCTGAGCTGTCGAAGAACATCGACACCGCCCGCGAAGCCGCCGACACGTGGCGGGCCGGGCACGACGAGGTCGTCAAGCTCGCCCAGGGCGGCAAGTACAACGAGGCCGTCGAACTCGTCGTCGGCGAGGGCGACACGAGCCTGTGGGCGTCCTTCACGACCCTCAACGACGCGCTGACCGAGGCGACCGACATCAGCGCCGACCGCTTCGCCGAGGCCACCAACGACGCCCAGCGGTCCCTCTCGGGCGCCGCGGCCGGGCTCGCGGCCCTCGCACTCGGCGCGCTCATCTGCGCCGCGGTCGGCATCCAGCTGCGAGTGGCGGAGTACTACGCATGATTCGACACCAGATCCGGTTCGCGGCCGCGGCCGCCGCCTGCCTCGTCCTCGCAGCGTGCTCGCAGCCCGCCGACATGGGGCCGCCGCAGGTCGACGTCCCCACGCCGCTGCCGTCCGGGATCAACTTCTCCCCCGAGATCGACACCGCGCCCGTCGACGAGAGCTGCCAGCCGCTCGCGTCCTACAACCCCGGCTCGACCACGGTCGAACAGGCGGTCGCGCAGCTGGACGACCCCGAGCAGATCACCATCGGCGTCAGCCAGTCGACGAACCTCATGGGCTACATCGACCCCGAGACGAACACCCCCGCCGGGTTCGACATCGACATCGCCACGGCCGTCGCCCAGTCGATCCTCGGCGCCGACGCGAACATCCGCTTCGTCCCCATGACCTCCGGGGAACGCGAGCCCGCCGTCAACGACGACCGAGTCGACATGGTCGTGCGCACCATGACCATGAACTGCAAGCGCTGGGCGAACGTGGAGTTCTCCGCCGAGTACTTCCACGCCGGGCAGCGCCTCCTCGTCCCCACCGCCTCCGGCATCACCGGCCTCGCCGACCTCGCCGACGACCACCTCGTGTGCACCGGCGACGGCTCGACCTCGGTGCGCACCATCGCCGAGCAGTCCGCCGCGCAGGCGGTGACCGTGCCCGACTTCAACGACTGCCTGGTCCTCCTCCAGCAGGGCACCGTCGACGCCATCACCAGCGACGACACCATCCTCGCGGGCATGGCCGTCCAGGACCCGACGCTCGAGGTCGTCGGCGACGCGTTCTCCCAGGAGCCCTACGGGATCGCCGTCCAGAAGGGCAACACCGACCTCGCCCGCTACATCAACGCCGCCCTCGCGCAGATCATCGCGAACGGCACCTGGCAGACCGCCTACGACAAGTGGCTCAAAGGACCGCTGGGCGTCGCCGGCGCCCCGCCGAGCCCCCAGTACCGGGATTAGGGAGCGCCCATGAGCGACCAGCAGCCGCCGCCGGAGCACACCCAGCGCTACATTCCCGGCGCGTACCAGCCCGAGGCCGAGGCCACCGACACCGTCAGCATCCGCAAGCGTCTCAACACGCCGCCCGCGGTGCCGCCGCAGCCGGGCTTCGCGCCCCCGCCCCCCGGCCCGCCCGGGACGAACGCCGTGCCGCCCCAGCCGGCGATGCAGCCGTCCGCGCCGCCGGCCGTGCAGCCGAACCCGATGGCGCCCACGGCGTCCCCGCTCGCGCCGAACTCGGCCCCGCCGATGCCCTCCCCCGCCGCGCCGCCGGTCTCGCCGCCGCTGCCGCAGCCCGGGACGCAGGGCATCGCACCCGCCGGGGCCGTGGCCTCCCCGCCGCCGGCCCCCTACCGGGCGCCCGCCGCCCCGCTGCCGCAGCCGATCACCGGCCCCGTCACGCGCTCCACGACCACCAGCACCCGCCAGCGCGGGGGCCTCTCGGACATGCCGCCGGTGCCGCCGCGCGACCCCGCCGAAGCGGTCATGGACCACCCGCAGGTGCCCGAGCACAAGCGGTTCTGCTCCGCGTGCGGCAAGCCAGTCGGGCGGCCGCAGGCCGGGCGCGCGGGCCGCGTCGAGGGCTTCTGCGCGCACTGCCGCACCCGGTACTGGTTCACGCCCGCGCTCAGCCCCGGCGACGTCCTCTCCGACCGCTACGAAGTGCTCGGCGCGATCGCGCACGGCGGCCTCGGCTGGATCTACCTCGCCAACGACAAGAACTTCGCCGACGACCTGACGCAGCGCTGGGTCGTCATCAAGGGCCTCATCAACACTTCGGACGAGGACGCGATCGAGGCCGCGATCAACGAGCGGCGCTTCCTCGTCGGCATCGACCACCCCAACGTGGTCGACATCCACGACTTCGTCACCGCCGCCGACCCCCGTTCGGGGCAGCTCCAGTCGTACATCGTCATGGAGTACCTGGCCGGGAAGTCGCTGCGGGACATCAGAGACGCGGTCGACGAGAACGGCGAGCGCCACCCGCTGCCGCTGGAGCAGGTGCTCACCTACACCGCCGAGCTGCTGCCCGCGTTCAGCTACCTGCACGACCGGGGCCTGCTGTTCTGCGACTTCAAGCCCGACAACATGATCCACGTCGAGACCTGGCTCAAGCTCATCGACCTCGGCGCGGTGCGCCACGTCGACGACATGGAGTCGGCGATCTACGGCACGCCCGGGTACTCGGTGCCGAACGACGAGATCCTCTCCGTCGGCCCCTCGGTGACCTCGGACCTGTACACGATCGGCCGCTCGATGGCCGTGCTCGCCTTGGACTTCAAGGGGTTCACGAGCACCTACCGCGACAAGCTGCCGCCGGCCGCCGAAGCGCCCGTGTTCAACGAGTTCGGGGCGTTCCACCGGCTGCTGCTGCGCGCCACGCACGCCGACCCGCGCTCGCGGTTCCAGGACGCCGACGAGATGCGCACCCAGGTGCGCGGCGTCCTGCACGAGGTGCAGTCGGTGCAGAAGGGCGAGCCGCGGTTCGAGCCCTCGACGCTGTTCAGCGGCGAGCAGTCGGTGTTCGGCGAACCGGACGTCGAGTACGACCTGCACGCCGTGGGCGACCCGTTCGACGTGGCGCACGCGCTGCCCACGCCGATGGTCGACCTCGCCGACCCCATGGCCGCGTTCCTCGCGACCCTGCAGGCGACCGACGCGGCCGGCATCATCGCCGAGCTCAACGCCGCGCCCGCGCAGAGCCCCGAGGTGCAGCTGCGGCGCGTGCGCACCCTCGTCAACGCCGGCGACCTGCACCAGGCCGCCGCGGCGCTCGACCAGTTCGCGCAGCGCGAGGGCAACACCTGGCAGGTCACCTGGCTGCGCGGCACGATCTCGCTGCTCGCGGCCGACTTCCACACGGCCGCAGCCCATTTCGACGCCGTCTACTCGCACCTCCCCGGAGAGCTGGCGCCCCGCCTGGCGCTGGCGGCGTGCGCCGAGCTGGCGGGCCGCCGGGACCTGGCGCTGCCGCACTACACGCGGATCTGGACCTGCGACCACCGGTTCGTCTCGGCCGCTTACGGCCGGGCGCGGCTGCTCGACATCGAGGGGAACTCGACGGAGGCGATCACGACGCTGCACCAGGTCCCGAAGACCTCGGCGCAGTACGGGATCGCGCAGACCGCGGCGATCCAGACGGCGCTGCACTCGCGCACCGCGCCGCCGTCGCTGCTCGACCTGCACCACATGGCGGGGCGGCTCGACGAGCTCAAGCTCGAACCGCGGCGGCGCCACCTCGTGTCGACCCGGATCCTGCACCTGGCGCTGGACACGGTGCTGCGCACCGGGCCCGCGCACGAGCCGCGCGTGTTCGGCGCGCAGCCGGAGGAGCGGGAGCTGCGCCTGGCGCTGGAGCGGACCTACCGCGACCTCGCCCACGCCTGCACCCGCCGCGAGGACCAGGTGTACTACTTCGACCTGGCGAACGCCCACCGCCCCCGCACGATGCTGTAGCGAAGGAGCTTTATGCAGCCCTCACCCACCCTGGGCGCCGCGAAGCGTTGCACCGCTTGCGGCCTCCCCGCCGACATCGGCCGCTACTGCGAGGATTGCGGCGGCGACCTGGAGGAGTTCGCCGTCCCGGCCGAGCAGGCCCTCTGGCTCTCCTCCGTCGCCGTCGAAGAGAACCCGGAGCACCCGGGCGGCTCCGACGACCACCTGTCGTTCGGGCTGCCGGGGATCGGCGCGGCCACCGATGTGGGCAAGCGCCACCACTACAACCAGGACTCGATCGCGATCGCGCTCGCCGACGACGGGCGCAAGATCGCCGTCGTCTGCGACGGCGTCTCGGGGGCCTCGGACTCCGAGCGCGCGTCACTCGCAGGGGTGGAAGCGGCGGTGACGGAGATCCGCGCGGCGCTCGCCGAGGGCCTCTCGGCGGAGGACGCGTCGCGGCGCGGGGTGGGCGCGGCCCACTCGGCGGTGGCCGCGGTCGGGAAGCAGTACCCGAACTCGCCGCCGTCCTCGACGTACGTCTCGGCGGTCGTCGAGGGGAACCAGGCGATCCTGTGCTGGGTGGGCGATTCCCGTGCGTACTGGGCCGGCGAGAAGGAGGCGAGATGCCTCACGGTCGACGACACGATCCAGGCGCGCCTCGAGTACCAGGGGGTCGACCCGGCGGACGAGCGGTACAAGAACCCGTACGCCAAGGCCCTGCTCGCGTGGCTCGGCGCGGACGCGCCGACGCTCAACCCGAACCTCCTCCGGGTGGAGCTCGGCGGGGGTCATGTCGTAGTGTGCAGCGATGGTCTGTCGCGCTATTTCAATGACGATCACGACCTTCTGCCACTGCCGGACGGCAGCGTTGGCGACAAGGCGGTAGCGTTGACACGACAAGCGCTCGCCAACGGCGGGCACGACAACATCAGTGTCGCGGTGGTGGAACTCGAATCCCCCGGTTCGGTCCCGGCCGAAGGGCATGCCCAGGAGCATGCCGGCCAGGGCAATCCGGGTGAGGACGGGGAGTCCGCCGCGCAGCCTGGTGTCGTCAGCGAGGCCGAGTACACCCAAATGCTTGGAGGGGGACGACCTTGACCTACCAGCCGACCTACGGCGGTGCCCCACAGCCGGGCGGGTACCAGTGCGCCTGCGGGGCCTTCCCGCAAGCCCAGTTCTGCGAGCAGTGCGGAACGCCCAACCCGGCATGGCAGCAAGGCCAGCCCCCGCAGTCGCCGGCCTTCGGCCAGGGCTACGCGCCGAACGACCCTTACGGACAGCCGCAGGACCCGTACGGCCAGCAGCCGCAGCAGGGCTACGGGCAGGACCCGTACGGCCAGCCGCAGCAGCAGGACCCTTACGGGCAGCCTCAGCAGGGCTACGGCCAGCAGGACCCCTACGGGCAGCCCTCGCAGCCGCAGGACCCTTACGGGCAGCCTCAGCAGGGCTACGGCCAGCCGCAGGACCCGTACGGTCAGCAGCCGCAGCAGGGCTACGGGCAGGACCCGTACGGCCAGCCGCAGCAGCAGGATCCCTACGGGCAGCCTCAGCAGGGCTACGGCCAGCAGGACCCCTACGGGCAGCCGCAGCAGCAGGACCCTTACGGGCAGCAGCCCGGCTACGGCCAGCCCGACCCTTACGGCCAGCCCCAGCAGCAGGACCCCTACGGGCAGCCGCAGCAGGGCTACGGGCAGGACCCGTACGCGCAGCAGGCCTACGGCGCCGCGCCGACCTCGGCCCCGCCCGGACCGCCTCCGGGCGTCCCGGCCGCGCCGTTCGGCGCCCCGACCTCCGCGCCGCCCGCCACGGCGACCGGCGGGTTCTCCATGCCGGACGCGCAGCCGAGCGACCTCGCCTCCAACTACGCCCCGCCCGGCCAGGCGGCCACCCGCTGGGGTGTCGCCGTCACCGCCGACCAGGGCTACTTCAACAAGGTCGCGGCCTCCGACGGGGCCTCGCAGCTGCAGTACCCGTCGTTCGCGAAGCCGCGCCGCTTCCCGCTCGACAAGCCCGACCTGACGATCGGCCGCTACAGCGCCAAGCGCGGCGTCACCCCGGACATCGACCTGTCCGGCGACGTGGCCGACCCGGGCGTCAGCGCGCAGCACGCGAAGCTGTTCTCCAAGCCCGACGGCTCGTGGACGATCATGGACGTCGGTTCCTCGAACGGCACGTTCCTCAACGGCTCCGACGAGCCGCTGGCGCCGAACGTGGAGTTCCCAGTGACCGACGGCACCTACATCAACATCGGGGCGTGGACGCGCCTGACGGTCCACTACGAGGGCTAAGACGCGAAACGAAGAGGCCGGGTCCGCTGGACCCGGCCTATTTGTTTCACTACTGCGCCAAGAACTCCCGCACCCGGAAGCTGACGGCCGGGTTGAGCAGCACCTTGCGGTGGCCCAGGCCCGTGGTCGCCATGAGCTCGGCGTTCGGCCACGCGTCGGCGAGCGTCTGCCCGTGCCGGAACGGGTTGGGGCGGTCGCCCTTGTCGTGCACGATGAGCACCGGGGACTCGACTTCGACGCCCTTCAGGGAGAGGTCTTCGAGTTTCACGCCCGCCTTGGCCTCGCCCAGGGGCACCAGCCGCTCGAAGATGCGCGGCCCGATCGGAACGATCGCGCCGATCGTGTCGCGGAAACCCTCCTCGCCGCCGATGAACGGTGCGAGCATCGCCAAGCGCACTCCGCGGAAGTCGATGCCGCTCTGGACCATCGCGTGGATCGAGCTGAGCGCGCCGAGTGAGTGGGCCGCGACCGCGTGGGGCTTGCCGAACTTCTCCAAGACCACGTTCATCGCCTCGATGAGGTGCACACCGCTCGCGTGCCGCTCACCCCACGGACCGGGCCCGGAGTTGCCGTGGCTGAGGGCATCGAAGGCGACGACGCGGAAGCCGGAGGCGACTAGGTTCGCCGCGATGAACTTGAAGTCACCGGTCGAGCCGCCCCAGCCGTGCACGAGATACACGAGAGGCCCCTCTCCCCAATCGAATCCCCACAGCGTGGAGCTGAGGCACTCGAGCTCGAACACGTTCGCGCCGGCCGGGGCCTCGCCGCGCAGGCGCTTCTCAGGACCCGCCGGCAGCCGGAACCACAGCTCGCACAGGATCTTCGCCGCCCGGTCGGGCGCGACGCGCTCGGCCGCGGCGAAGCCGGACCGCACATACCAGGGAGCACGAACGGTCGTGCTTTTCTTTTTCGCCGCGGGGGCTTGGGCAGTGGACGCCATGGGTCGGCCTTCCTGGTCAGCTCTGGAGACTGTCGATCAGTCGGTTGAACGCCGTCCACGCGCGGTCGGCGGCGTCGGGATAGGACAGGATGCGGCTCATCCAGTTGTAGGACAACAGAATGCCGAACACCTCCTGTGCCACCTGGAAGACGTCGGTGTCTTCGGGGAACTCGCCCTGGGACACCGCCGTGGCGGCGATCCGGGCCAGCGAGTCGAGCAGCTCGCGCTGCTCCGAGGCCATGAAGTCGTGCAGCGGCCCCGGCAGGTCGTCGAACTCGGCGGCGGCGGCCAGGAACAGGCAGCCGCCCGGATGCGAGTACCACTGCATCCAGTACTCGACGATGGCCTGCAGCCGGGCGATCCCGCGCGGCTTCGCGAGCGCGGGCCGGATCACCTCGTCGATGAACTGCTCCCCGTTGCGCTGCATGCAGGCCAGCTGCAGCGCCTCCTTCGACTTGAAGTGCGCGTACAGCCCCGACTTCGACATGTCCGCCGCGGCGGCCAGCGAGCCGATGGTCAGCCCGGACAGCCCCGAGTAGCGGGCCATCCGGACCGCTTCGTCGAGGATCGCCTGCCTCGTCATCTCGCCTTTGCGCACGACCTAAAAATAGCACGATCGTGCTGGAAACTCTACGGGGAACATCGGGGCCTTGCGCCGGCTCACACGACGGGCCCTAGACGTCGCAGTCGCTCGCCTCGCCGCTGTAGGAGAACGTCACCGAGACCGTCTCCGAGAGCGCCCGCGTCGCCCCCGGCGCGGGCGACTGGTCGATGATCTCGCAGTCCTCGTGCGACCAGTCGAAGACGCCGCGCTGCTCTCCCGTCTGCTCGACCCCCGCGAAACCCGCGTCCTCCACGGCCTGGTGCGCCTCCGCGGTCGACATCCCGACCACGTTCGGCACCGAACCGGTCGGCGCGCTCTCGGTCGTCGGGTCCGACTCGGACGAGGCCTCGTCCTCGACCGGCTCCTCCGGACCGAGCTCGGTCTCGTCCGGCGTGGGCGACTCCGAGGGGGTCGCGCCGGCCTCCTCGGATGCGGGCTCGGCGGGCTCGGCGGAGGCGGCGGCAAGGGTCTCCGAAGTGGCTGCGGCGGCGGTGCTCTCGTCGGCGGCGACGTCGTCTCCGGCGGAGTCGCCGTCGCCGAGCTGGGAACCGAACGCGGCGCCAGCGCCCACGACGACCAGGAGCGCGGCGGCCAGCACGACCGCGCGGCCCTGGCCGCGGCGGCGCAGCGGGGCCTCCTGCTCGTCGACGAACGGCAGCTCGCGGGTCGCGACGGGCGCCGCTTCCGCAAGGAGAACTTTGGCGTTGGGGGCGGCGAGCACCGGCTCGACGCCGAACCGGCGGCGCAGCGTCGTGGCCGCGAGCGGCGTGCGGGCCGCGCCGCCGGCCATGAGCAGGCCCGCGAGCTCGGCAGGATGGACGCCCGCCTCGGCGAGGGTCTCCTCCATGACATCGGCGGTCGACTCGACCAGCTCGCCGACGCGGGACTCGAACTCCTCGCGGGTGAGCGGCATCTTGATGTCGGCCTCGGGCAGGGTGATCACGGTGAAGTCCCGCTCGGAGAGCTCCTCGCGCGCCCGCGTGATCTTCTCGAGCAGCCGCGCGCGCAGCTGCCGGTCGGCGGCCTCGGCGGGGTCGGCGATGCGGGACCAAAGGCGGACGCCCGCGTCGGGGTGGCGGCCCGACAGGTAGGCGAGGAGCAGGCCGTCGAACTCGGCGCCGCCTATCGGCTCGGTGCGCTCGGCGATAACGACGACATCGCCTTCGACGCGGCGGACGACGGCGGCGTGGAACGAGGACCGGCCGAGCCGGTAGACCGCGAAGGCGGCGCCGGAGGCGAGGGGCCCTCCGGTCGCACTGCTGAGACTTGCCGTGGCGGCCCCGGGGTCGATCCGGACCGGTGATGCGGCCGGGGGGACGTTGTGCATAGACCCGAGTCTATGACCGCGGCACCTGACGCCTTCGACCCGTCTTGATCTGTTTTGAGGGCCCTACGCTGCGCAATCGATACTTTCGCGAATCGGGCGCGGGGCAAGGAAAGCGGCGGGGCCGGGGGTCGAAACCCCCGGCCCCGCCTCACTGTCGGCGAGCTAGCTGCAACCGCTCGTGGCCCCGCAGCCCTCGCAGGCGTAGCAGGAGCCGGCCGGGCGCATCTTGGTGCCGCAGTTCATGCACAGCGGCGCGTCGGCGCTGCGGGCCTGCGCCGAGTGGAGGAGGTCCTTGCGGGACTTCTTCGACTCGATCTGGATCCGCTCGGCCACAGCCTCCTCGATGGGGGCGGACGCGCGCAGGGCGTCGAGGTCGACCTCGTGCACCTTCGCGGGGTCGTCCCCGTTCAGCTCGGCGGTGCGCTCGGCGGTGGTGAGGATGCCGAGCGCGGCGCGCTCCTCGTACGGCAGGTAGTCCAGCGCCAGGCGGCGGAAGATGTAGTCCACCAGCGACGAGGCCATGCGGATGTCCGGGTCGTCGGTCATGCCCGCCGGCTCGAAGCGCATGTTGGTGAACTTCTCGACGTACTTCTCAAGCGGCACACCGTACTGCAGCGCGATCGAGATCGACACCGACAGCGCGTCCATGACGCCCGCGAGGGTCGAGCCCTGCTTCGACATCTTGAGGAAGACCTCGCCGAGGCCGTCGTCCGGGTAGGACGAGGAGGTCATGTACCCCTCCGCGCCACCGACCGAGAACGAGATCGTCTGGGACGGGCGCTTCTTCGGCAGCTTCCGGCGGACCGGGCCGTGGGTCGCGACCGTCTCGATCGCCTTCTCCACGGCCTCCTCGACCGCCTGCTCGACTTCCTTCTTCTTGGCGGACAGCGGCTGCCCGACCTTGCAGTTGTCGCGGTAGATCGCGAGCGCCTTGAGGCCGAGCTTCCAGCCCTGGTAGTAGACCTCTTCGACGTCCTCGACGGTGGCCGACTCCGGCAGGTTCACGGTCTTGGAGATCGCGCCCGAGAGGAACGGCTGCACGGCCGCCATCATGAGCACGTGGCCCATCGGCGCGATGGACCGCTCGCCCATGGCGCAGTCGAACACCGAGTAGTGCTCTTCGCGCAGCGCCGGAGCGCCGATGACGTGCCCGTGCTCGGCGATGTACGCGACGATCGCATCGCGGTCGGCCGCGTTGTAGCCCAGGCAGTCGAGCGCGCGCGGCACCGTCTGGTTGACGATCTCCATGGAGCCGCCGCCGACCAGCTTCTTGTGCTTGACGAGCGCGAGGTCAGGCTCGATTCCCGTTGTGTCGCAGTCCATTGCGAACGAGATCGTGCCAGTCGGGGCGAGCAGACTGGCCTGCGCGTTGCGCCAGCCGTTGACGGCTCCGAGCTCGTTGCCGTGGCCCCACTCGGACTTCGCGGCCTCGATGATCTGCGTGTCGACGTCGCCGAAGGTCCGCACGGTCTCGGCGGCCTCGGCGTGCTTGTGCATGACCCGCTGGTGCGGCTCGGCGTTGATCGCATAACCCGCGTACGGACCGACGACGCCCGCGATCTCCGCGGAGCGCCGGTACGAGACCGCGGTCATCAATGCGGTGATCGCCGCGGCCAACGAACGGCCCTCGTCAGAGTCGTAGGCGTGGCCCGACGCCATCAGCAAGGCGCCCAGGTTCGAGTAGCCGATGCCGAGTTGCCGGAAGTCGCGGGTGTTGCGGCCGATGGCCTCGGTCGGGAAGTCCGCGAACGAGATCGAGATCTCCATGGCCGTGAAGACGGTCTCGACGGCCTTGGTGAACATCTCGACGTCGAACGAGCCGTCCTCGCCCAGGAACTTCATCAGGTTGAGGCTGGCCAGGTTGCACGAGGAGTCGTCAATGCTCATGTACTCCGAGCAGTTCGCGACCACGACGCCGTTCACGATGTACGAGTGGTTGCGCGGCTCGGTGAGGTTGAACGTGGTCTCGAAACCGACGCTTTCGCGGCTGACAAGGCGGACGGTCCGGTCCGTGTCGTGCCGGGTCTTGAAGTCGAGCACCGAAGCGAGCTTGGCGCGCTTGCCTTCGAGCCCGAAGCTGATCAGCGCCGCGAACTCGACCATCGACGGGCCGGAGATCCGCAGGTCGAAGAACGGGCCTTCCGAGGCGTACTCGACCTCGGTGCCGTTCTTCTTCGTGTACCGGAACTTCGCGTCCTTGGACTCGGTGCGGTAGATCCGGGCGCTGATACCGAGGGAGCCCAGCGTCTCCTGAACGCCGAGGAGCAATTCCTCGGACTTGCTGCTGAGGCCGACATAGCGGGACCCGTTCGGCAGCTCGACGACGCAGCCGTCGGCGTCGAAGAGGCCCTGGAGGAAGGCGGTGAGCGTCTCCTCGTCGGCTTCAAGCATCGACGACGGGAAGACCTTCTCGGCCGAGCGCCCGCTGGAGAGCCCGAGGGCCTTGAAGAACTCGGCCACGCCCGCCCGCTTCGCCCGCAGCTGCTGCGTGCCATTCGCCTGGATGCTGGGCTTGCTCAGGTGCCCGGTCAGCCGCTCGAGCAGGCGCTGGTGGCGCGGCAGCAGTTCGCGTTGCTCGGCTTCCGTGCCGTAGACGGTGACGACACCCTGGTCAGTGACGCAGCCGTCGCCGACGAGCCATCCGGTGAAGTGCGCCAGATCAGCCTCGTCGTCCCATTTGCGCGGCAGGCGAAGCGCCGAACCGGCCCGCTCGGCGACGGCGACGGCACCTTCCGGCAGCTGCGTCGTCGCGGCGGAGCGCGGCGCGTACTGGTTGGAGCGGACGACCTTGTCCTCGGGCTGCAGCTGCTCGGCGTGGACCCAGCCGCGGTTCTGCGTCCAGACCCGGTGGTTCGGGGTGCAGCGCAGGCGGGAGCCGTCCGAGAATCGCAGCTCGATGATCTCGTTGGTGCCGGTGACCATGTACCGCACCGGGTTCGTGGCGATGACGCGGTCGGCAGGGTCGTTCTCGGCGGTGACGTCGTTGGTGAAGACCGCGAAGGTCTCGCCTTCAGCAGAGCGGCGCACGAGGTCGCCGATGGCGATGAGGCCCTTGTCCGTCACGACGCGCTGATCGGCCGGGAAGCACGGGTTCGAGGTGCGGATGCGGTCCGTGTTCGGGTTCGTGTGCCAATCGTTGATGGTGTCGTCGTACTGGATGCCGGGGTCGGCGCACTCCCACGCGGCCTCGGAGAGCTTCCGGAAGATCTTCCGGGCGTCCTTGCGGGCCAGCTCCTTGCCGTCGAGGCGTCCGGTCACGGCGAAGTCGCCGCCGGTCTCGAAGGCGTGCATGAACTCGTCGGAGACGCGCACCGAGTTGTTGGCATTCTGGTACTGGACGGAGACGATGTCCTTGCCGCCGAGGTCGACGTCGAAGCCGGCGTCGCGGAGGGCGCGGATCTTGTCCTCCTCACGAGCCTTCGTCTCGATGAACTCTTCGATGTCGGGGTGGTCGACGTCGAGGATGACCATCTTCGCTGCGCGGCGGGTCGCTCCGCCGGACTTGATCGTTCCGGCCGAGGCGTCGGCACCGCGCATGAAGCTCACCGGGCCGGAGGCGTTGCCGCCGCTGGAGAGCAGTTCAGAGGAGGCGCGGATCTTCGACAGGTTCACGCCCGCGCCAGAGCCGCCCTTGAAGATCAGGCCTTCCTCGCGGTACCAGTTGAGGATCGAGTCCATCGTGTCGTCGACGCTGAGCAAGAAGCATGCGCTCACCTGCTGCGGCGCAGCCGTGCCGACGTTGAACCAGACCGGCGAGTTGAAGCTGAAGTACTGGTGGAGCAGGAGCCAGGTGAGCTCGTCGGCGAAGATCTGGGCGTCCTCGGCGGTGGCGAAGTAGCCGTTCTTGTCGCCGGCGGCGTGGTAGGTCTGCACGACGCGGTCGATGACCTGCTTGAGGCTCTGCTCGCGCTGCGGGGTGCCGAGGGCGCCGCGGAAGTACTTCGAGGTGACGATCTGGGTGGCGTTGATGCTCCAGAACTCCGGGAACTCGACGCCACGCTGCTCGAAGTTGATCGAGCCGTCGCGCCAGTTGGTCATGACGACGTCGCGCGACTCCCACTTGACCTCGTCGTACGGGTGCACCCCCGGGGTGGTGAAGACGCGCTCGACCTTGAGGCCCGGCGCCTTGGTCGTGGTCTTCTTCGCTGCGGTCCTGGTCGCGCCTTCGGCGGCCTTCGTGGTCTTCGGCATGTTCCTCGCCCCTGTCTGCTCATGCCTGGTCATGGGAATCGGATGGGTGTGCTTGCGGTGCTTAGGGGTTGGCGGTGGCGCTGTTGCGAGCGGCGTGCTCCTCGCGCAGCTGCGCGATGGCGGCCTCGAAGTCCTCGAGGGACTCGAAGTCCTGGTAGACGCTGGCGAAGCGGAGGTACGCGACCTCGTCGAGCCGGCGCAGCGGCTTGAGGATGGCCAGCCCCACTTCATGGGCGGGCACCTCGGCCACGCCCTTGGAGCGGATCTCGTCTTCCACGGCCTGGGCCAGCTTCGCCACGTCGTCGGCGTCGACCGGGCGGCCCTGGCAGGCCTTGAGGACGCCGGAGGCGACCTTCCCGCGACTGAACGGCTCGGTGGCGCCGCTGCGCTTGACGACCGCCAGGATCGATTCCTCGACCGTGGTGAACCGCTTCTCGCACTGCTGGCAGACCCGGCGGCGACGGATGATCTTCCCGTCCTCGGCCTCGCGGGAATCGACTACGCGGCTGTCGGGATGGCGACAGTACGGGCAACGCATCTCGCTAGTCTCCTTACTCTGGCCATCGTCTCGCAGCGGTCCGACATTCCGGTTGGGGTTCCGCTGCGCCAATGGCCGTGCTTGGGAGGAAGAGTCCGCCCCTCACCGTTCCGACAGGTGGTGAAACCCCAACACCTAGTGAGTGACGATATAGCAAACCACAAGATCTTGTGTCAAGGATAGCGCAGATCGCGGTGTCGATCACGGGTGGAGTTCGGGGGCGGGCCTCAGTCAACCAGCGGCCGCCGGACTATCGTTCACCCGTACGGGTGAACCTGGGTCAAAACACATTCCGAGCAGCGCGGCGACACGCCGGTGTCGCACGAATGTTTGACTTGACACAGCACCTGAGTTACATTGTCGGAATCAGACATACCGTCCCATTTGTCTAACGGGAGCCTCCTGTGGCTAGCGAGACCACAACAGCCCGACCGAAAACGCGCAAGCTCACGCGTCGGCAGCAGCAAGTCCTCGAGTACATCGAGGAGTTCATCAACAACAAGGGATACCCCCCGAGCGTCCGGGAGATCGGCGCCGAAGTCGGGCTCGCCTCGGCCTCGTCCGTCGCCTACCAGATGAAACAGCTCGAACGGAAGGGCTACCTCAACCGCCTGGCCGGCCGGCCGCGCGCGGTCGGCGTCCGCCAGTCCACCCCGGGCGGCGTGCAGACCTGCTCGCAGCACCCGCGGCCGCGCTACGTGCCGATGGTCGGCGAGATCGCCGCCGGGCAGCCGATCCTGGCCGAGGAGCGCGACTACGACGTCATGCCCCTGCCGGCCGAGTTCGTCGGCGAAGGCGTGCACTTCCTCCTGCGCGTCAAGGGCGACTCGATGGTCGAAGCGGCCATCACCGACGGCGACTGGGTGGTCGTGCGCCAGCAGCCCGACGCCCTGAACGGCGAGATCGTGGCCGCCATGATCGACGGCGAGGCGACGGTCAAGACCTGGAAGCGCAAGAACGGCAAGCCGTGGCTGCTCCCGGCCAACTCCCTGTACGAACCGATCGACGCCTCAGAGGCCGAGATCCTCGGCCGCGTCGTGGCCGTCCTCCGGAAGATCTAGCTCCGCCGCCTGCGGGCAGCGGTCGCACCGCAGCGCTCGGGAGCAGTGCATGACGCGCTGCTCCGGGCGCCGCAGGACGCTCGAGCAGTCACCCCCGAAGGGCTCCTAGCGCCCCCGGCCGTACGTCGTGCCGCCACCCTCGGGCGGACCCCAGAACTCGTCCTCCGGCTCGCCGGAACGCTGGTTTCCAGCCCCGTAGACGCTCCCCTGCCCAGCGGGCGGGGTGGCGGGCCGGGCGCCGTAGACGTTCCCTGAGGGCTCCGGACGGGCCCCGAAGTCCGGGCCCGCGCCGCCGTTGTCGTAGACGCTCCCCTGGCCGCCGCGCTCGAACGCGCCGTACTGCGGTTCCTCGCGGGCCGCGCCGTAGACGCTCCCCTGCCCGGCGGGCGGGGTCGCGGGACGAGCCCCGTAGACGTTCCCCGACGGTTCCGAGCGCGCGCCGCCGTAGACCGAGCCGGTGGACTCGGGCCGGGCCGGGCTCGCGCCGTACACGTTCCCCGAAGGCTCGGGCCGGGCGCCGCCGTAGACGCTGCCGGTGCCACCGCGCGCGACCTGGCTGAGATCCGGGTCGGGCTGGCCGGCGTCGAGGCCGAGGTCGATCGGGTCGTCGTCGTAGACGGCGCCGCGGTCGTTCCCGAACAAGGACTCCTCGCGCGCGAAGCCGAGCTCCGCCGCGTCGTCCTCGCCGCCCTGGCCCTCGTTCTGCTTGCGGTACTTGCGGATGATGATGATGCCGAAGACCATCACCGCCATGCCCAGGATCGCGATGGCGGCCAGGATCTTCACGATCGTGCCCACACCCAGGTCGATGATGCGGTCGACCAGGCTCGGCCCTTCCTCGGCCGCACCGCCGCCCGCGGCTTCGTCACTGGCGGCGGGCTCCTCGGCGGCCGGAGCGGCCGGGGTGTACCGGGTGAGGGTTCCGACGGTGCCGTCGCCGTCAGCGGAGGCGAGGGTGATGAAGTTGCCGTCGGCGTCGTAGGCGACGCCCTGCGCGGTGCCCTCGTCGGCGATCGGCGTGATCTGCGGGGTGCCCTCGGTCAGCGTCGTGATCACATCGCCGTCGACGGTCCACTCGTACACGGCGCTCTCGGTGCGCAGGGCGACCTTCGAGCCGTCCGCGTTGATGGCCGCGCCGGTCACCGAACCCCCCTCGGAGAGCTCAACCGTGCCGACGCTGTCCATGGGAGTGTTCTCGGTCTGGTTGTCGCCCGGCGGGTAGTAGAGGTTGGTCTGCCCGTCCGCCGCGGTGAAGAACAGCGGCTTCTTGTCCCCGGAGTCCGGGATCACGAACGCCTCGACCTCTTCGGCCGCATCCGGGAAGACATAGCGATAGGCCACGTTGTTGTCGAAGTTGTCGACCTCGATCTGGTTCACCGTGATCCAGTCGCGGTCCGTCGCACCGCCCGTGTCGCCCACCCACAGGAAGCCGTTGGCGTCGAGCGCCAGCGCCTGCGGATCGCGCGGCTGGTGGTCGATGAAGACCTCGTCGGCGTCGCGGGGATTGCAGTCCTCGCCGACGCGCAGCACCGACAGCGTGCTGTCCTGGTTGTCGGCCGAGGAGACGATCCACCAGCCGTCGCCGTCGGCGGCCGCCGCGATGCCGGCCGGGCTGGCCAGTCGGGGGTCGTGCAGGTCGCACACCACTTCCCCGCCGCCCTCTTCTTGGGCGTAGACGGGGGGCGCGGCCGTGACCAGGACAGCCGCTCCGGCTGCCCCGGCGACGATCCGCGCAGGCAGGGCCAGACGACCCACACGGCGCTCTCGCATCAGGCAAGTGTTCCAGAACACGGGGGGTACCGGCCACGCCCCCCGAGGGACATGTCCAATACCACTGGAATTCAGTCGGTTTCCAGGACGAACGCTCGCAATTCACCGGCCAGCGCGTCGTCTACGCGGGCCGTGACGACGGTGCCGTCGCCGCGGTGCTCGGTCGAGAGGACCTCGCCGCGCGAGCGAAGGCGCGAGACGAGGTCGCCTCGCACGTACGGGATGCAGACGGTCAGGGTCGTGTCCGGCTGCGGCAGTGCCTGCTCGATGGCGGCGCGGAGCTTGTCGATGCCTTCGCCGGAGTGGGCGGAGACGAAGACCGCGTCGGGCCAGTCGGAGCGCAGCTGCAGGACGTCGTCGGGCGCGACCAGGTCGAGCTTGTTGACGACCACGAGTTCCGGGATCTCCTCGGCCCCGACCTCGGCGAGCACCTCGCGGACCGCTTCGGCCTGGCCGAGCGGGTCGGGGTGCGAGCCGTCGATGACGTGGACGATGAGGTCGGCTTCCGCGACCTCCTCGAGGGTGGAGCGGAAGGCCTCGACGAGCGCGTGCGGCAGGTGCCGGACGAACCCGACCGTGTCGGTCACGGTGTACTCGCGGCCCTCGCTCGTGCGGGAGCGCCGCGTCGAGGTGTCGAGGGTGGCGAACAGCGCGTCCTGGACGAGGATGCCCGCGCCGGTGAGGGCGTTGAGCAGGCTCGACTTGCCCGCGTTGGTGTAGCCGGCGATGGCGACGCCGGGCACGCGGTTGCGGGTGCGCGAGTCGCGCTTGGTCTCGCGGGTGACGGTGAGCTTGGCGAGTTCGCGGCGGAGCTTGGCGACCTTCGCGCGGATGCGCCGGCGGTCAGTCTCGAGCTTCGTCTCACCGGGGCCGCGCAGGCCCACGCCGCCGTTCGAGCCGCCCTGGCGGCTCATGGCGTCGCCCCAGCCGCGCAGGCGCGGCAGCAGGTACTGGAGTTGGGCGAGTTCGACCTGGGCCTTGCCCTCGGCGCTCTTCGCGTGCTGGGCGAAGATGTCGAGGATCAGGGCGGTGCGGTCGATGACCTTGACGTTGATGGCCTTCTCGAGGGCGATCAGCTGGCCCGGGGACAGTTCGCCGTCGGCGATGACCGTGTCGGCGCCGAGCGCTTCGACGGTGTCCTTGACCTCGCGGACCTTGCCGGAGCCGATGAAGGTGCCGGCGTCGGGCTTGGAGCGGCGCTGGATGAGGCCGTCGACGACCTCGGAACCGGCGGTCTCGGCGAGCTGCGCGAGTTCGGCGAGGGAGTTCTCGGCGTCGTCGATGGTGCCTTCGGTCCAGACGCCGACGAGGACGACGCGCTCGAGGCGAAGGCGGCGGTACTCGGCGTCGGTGACGTCTTCGAGTTCGGTCGAGGCGAGCCCGGCGACGCGCCGCAGCGCTTGGCGGGCTTCCAGGTCCAGTTCGCCCGTCGAGGGGGCGGCGGTGGACGGGAAGTCTTCTTGGGAGTTCATGTGCTCTTCGTGCATCACCACAAGCTTGACACGCCTGAGGGACAAGATCGAGTGATTATGGCCCCGCGCTCGCCGCGGGCCGCCGGACCCGTTCGGAGAATTGTTCTTAATGTTCATCGGCCCGGTGGTTCCATGATTCGGACCTGCGTGGACATCAGTGCTGGTCGGAGCCGTCACGCCGGGCCCGGGCGCGGGCGGGCCGGGCGCGCGCGGTGGCATGATTCAGGTGTACCGACCCTTGCGTCCACGACGTGGTGACCGATTAGGAGTGGCATGACTGCTGCGCGTCTTCCCAGTGCCGGGTTCTCGATCACGGTCCGGCTGGCCCTCTCGGCCGACCCGGGCGCGGCGGGCCGCCTCGCCACCGTCGTAGGGCAGGCCGGCGCGATCGTCACCGCCCTCGACGTGGTCGCCTCCGACAACAAGCGCATGACCGTCGACCTCACGTGCGACACCTCCGACGCCGCGCACGCCGAGCAGGTCACGAACATCCTCGAGGCCATGCCGGACTTCGACGTGAAGAAGGTTTCCGACCGGACCTTCCTCGTCCACCTCGGCGGCAAGATCGAGGTCACCCCCAAGGTGCCGCTGCGCAACCGCGACGACCTGTCGATGGCGTACACGCCCGGTGTGGCCCGGGTGTGCATGGCGATCGCCGAGAACCCCGACGACGCCCGCCGGCTCACCATCAAGCGGAACACGGTCGCGGTCGTGACCGACGGGTCGGCGGTGCTCGGCCTGGGCAACATCGGCCCTGCCGCGGCGATGCCGGTCATGGAGGGCAAGGCGGCGCTGTTCAAGAAGTTCGGCGACGTCGACGCGTGGCCGGTGTGCCTGGACACGCAGGACACCGACGAGATCGTCAACATCGTGGCGGCGCTCGCGCCCACGTACGGCGGCATCAACCTCGAGGACATCGCCGCGCCGCGCTGCTTCGAGATCGAGGCGCGGCTGCGCGAGCGGCTGGACATCCCGGTGTTCCACGACGACCAGCACGGCACCGCGATCGTGGTGCTGGCGGCGCTCACCAACGCGCTGCGCGTGGTGGGCAAGGAGTTCGCGGACGTGCGCGCGACCGTCGTGGGCTGCGGCGCGGCCGGGACGGCGATCATGCGGCTGCTCGAGAAGGCCGGGATCGGCGACATCATCCCGGTCGACCGGGACGGGGCGCTGCACTCGGGCATGGAGTGCGAGAACGAGACCTGGAAGTGGCTCGGCGAGCACTTCAACAAGACGGACTACAGCGGCGACCTCTCAGGCGCGGTCGAGGGCTCGGACGTGTTCATCGGGGTGAGCGCGCCGAACATCCTCAAGGGCTCCGACGTGGCGAAGATGGCGAAGGACCCGATCGTGTTCGCGCTGGCGAACCCGGACCCGGAGATCAGCCCGACTGAGGCGGCGCGGTACGCGGCGATCGTGGCGACCGGGCGTTCGGACCAGCCGAACCAGATCAACAACGTGCTGGCGTTCCCGGGCGTCTTCCGGGGGCTGCTGGACGCGCAGGCGCGCGACTGGAACGACGACGCGGCCCTGGCGGCGGCGACGGCCATCGCCGACTGCGTCGGCGAGGAGAAGGTCAACGCGACCTACATCGTGCCGAGCGTCTTCGACCCCAATGTGGCCCCGGCGGTGGCGGCCGCGGTGAAGCGGGTCATGCGTTAGGCCGTCCGCGCCTCGCGTCGGAATCGTGACGCGACTAACGCCCCGGAGACCACTGGTTTCCGGGGCGTTCTGTCGTACCCGGCCGCGATGATGGCGACAGCCCCTCTTGGGAGGGTGGGGGCTTGTGGACGGTATCCCCGACACGCCTCACGTTCACGTTTCGCTCGCCCGCCTCGCGGCGGTCCGCCTTGGCGCTAAACGCGGAAGGCGCCCTCGGCGACGATCACGGCGGGACCGGTGAGGAACAGGGTCTCTTCGGTGACCGTGATGGTGAGCGTCCCGCCCGGCACGTCCACTTTGCACACGCCGGTCTCCTGGCCCGCGTGCCGCAGCGCCACCGCGCCGACGGCGCACGCCCCGGTGCCGCAGGAGGCGGTCTCGCCGACGCCGCGCTCGTGGACGCGCATCCGCACATGCGGCGCCGTCCCGACCACGAACTCCACGTTCACGCCGTGCGGGAACACCCCCGTGTCGTAACGCGGCTGGTGGTACAGCTCCAGCGCCTCGAGCTCCGCCTCGTCGCCGAGGTGGCACACCAGGTGCGGGTTGCCCATCGACACGGCCTGGCCGGGCCACGTGAACCCCTCGACCGAAGCCTGCGAGGTCGGACCGAACGCGGCCGAACCCATGTCCACCCGCAGCTCATCGCCCTCGACGTGCACGGTCTTGATCCCCGCCCGCGTCGCCACGGGGACCGCCGGCCCCTCCGCGAGGCCCTTCTCGAGCAGGTAGCGCACGAAGACGCGCACGCCGTTGCCGCACGTCTCGGCGATCGAGCCGTCGGCGTTGCGGTAGTCCATGAACCACTGGGCGGCCGGGTCCTCCGAGGGCGCGACGCGCAGCAGCCCGTCGCCGCCGATCCCGAACCGGCGGTCGCACAGCAGGGCCACCTGGGCGTCCTTCAGCGGGAGCGCGTCCTGGAGGTCGGGCACGATCACGAAGTCGTTCCCCGTGCCGTGTCCCTTGGCGAAGTCGATGGTGGTCACTAGGCAATTGTGCCCCACGGCTCCCGCGCTAGGCTTCTGCCGTGACTGAGACGACCGACGCCGGGCCCCTCGCCGACCTGAAAGCGAAGTTCCCCAACGGGGTGTGGACCACGCGCGCCAACGCGCGGCTCCAGGACGCCCTCATCGAAGGCGCCGGCCTCGGCCGCCTCCAGCCCGCCGTCGGCTGGGCCGCGCGCATGCAGGCCACCGAGGCGCCTCGGCCGTTCGCGTCGCCGCAGATGCTGCTCTTCGCGGGCGAGTACCCGCCGGGCTGGGACGCCGGCGACTACGCCCCCGTCGAAGAGCAGGCCGCCGCATTGGAGAACGGCGAAGGCGCCCTCGCCGAGCAGGCCTCGCGCGCCGGCCTGCCCGTCACGGTCGTCCGCACGCCTCCGAGCGAGGGCGTCGAAGGCCCCCTCCTCGATGAGACCGAGCTCGACGAGGCCCTGCGCCTCGGCCGCGAGTCCGCCGACCGCGCGATCGACGCCGGCGCGGACCTCCTCCTCATCGCGGGCCTCGGCGCGGGCGCCGCGACCGCCTCGGTCGCCGTCTGCTCGTTCATCGCGAAGGAGGACATCACGACCTACCAGCCGCAACTGCGCGCCCCCGGCGGCACCGTCGCCGACGGCGCCTGGATGGGCCGCATCGCCGCCCTGCGCAACCACCTCGCGTTCAACCGCGGTTTCAAGCGCAGCCCCGAAGCGCTCGTCTCGCGCCTCGGCGGGGCGCAGCTCGGCGCGATGGCCGCCGCGATCTTCACCGCCGCCACCCGTTCCACCGCGATCCTGATCGACGGCCCGGCCGCCGTCGCCGCCATGATGATCGCCCGCGACTACGGCCTCGCCGCCCCCAAGTGGTGCTACGCGCCGAACCGCTCGGCCCACCCGGTCGTCGTCAAACTCGCCAAGCAGGGCGGCCTCGCCGACGACCTCGGCTTCGAGCTCGACCTCCCCGACGCCGTCGCGCTCCCGCTCGGCTGGGAGCTCCTGCAGCAGAGCCTGCGGCTCTCGCAGTCGCTCCCGATGCCCGCCAAGGAAGAACCGGAGCCCGCCCCGGCAGCGGCCGCGCCGGCGGAGGACACCGCCGAGGCCGCACCGGTAGAAGAGACCGCCGCCGCGACCGACCCGGCCGAGATCGAAGCGATCGAGGAGAAGTCCGCCGAAGCATGACCGGCGCCGATCCCCGCGCGCTCGTCGAGGCGCTGAACGACTGGGCGCTGGGCGCCGACTGGGTGGACTGGGTCGAGATCGGCGGCTCCATCGGCCGGGGCGCGGGGGACGAACTCTCCGATGTAGACGCAGGCATCGGCGTGGACGCCCTCGCCGAGCACCCGGGCCGCATCGATCAGGCGCGCACCGCCATCTCCGCGTTCGCACCCGTCGCCGCGTCCCTCACCCAGCCCATGGGCGACGCCGTGCACCTTGTCTGCGTCTACGAGGACGGCCGCCAGCTCTCCCTCGTCGTCTTCGATGCCGAAGCCCGGCAGGGCCTTCCGCCGCAGGCCGTGGCGACCGTCGACAAGTCCGGCCGCCTCAGCCGCACCCTCGACCGCGGCCGCTGGGACGCCGACGACGCGACCGTCCGCGAATGGGCCTTCCTCGCCTGGATCGCCATCGGCGACGCCGCCCGCCACCGCCTCCGCGGCCGCACCTGGCGGGCCCTCCACGCCCTCACCGAAGCCCGCGACCACCTCTGGAAGCTCTGGGCCCACGCCGACGGCCTGACCTATCCGATGTTCGGCGCCATCACCGTCGAGAACGCGGACGCCGCCCTTCCCGAGGGCATCGAGCAGACCCACCCCGCCGACCTCGGCACCGCGTCGATCCACCACGCCCTCACGGCCCTCACCCGCCTGCTCGAGCCCTACACCGCAGGCGATCTCGAAGCGCTGGCCACCACGATCCGGCGCCGCCTCGCCCTCCTCGAGGACCAAGGAACGACAGCGTGACCAGTGAAAACAGGTGAGCGGCCGGTAGACTCGGCCCCCATGAGCGCCGCCCGCGTCCTCCTCGCCCTCACCGACCTCGCCCCGCAGCCCACGCAGCAGCGGCTGCAGCGCGACCACCTCGGCGACCAGCACGCCTGGGGCGACCTCGCCGCCGTGCGCGAGGGCGCGGAACTCGCCAAATACGACGAGCTCCACCGCGACGAGCGGCTCCTCCGCCAAGGCTGGGGCGTGGTCATGGGCCGCACCGAGATCGACGGCAAGACGCGCCGCGTGCAGCTCCCCCTGGTCAGCCGACCCGTCCGGCTCCAGCCCGACCCGGCCAGCGCGTTCCGGCAGATCGTGGTCCCCGCCGGCGACGTCGAGGTCCACAGCAGCCTCGAAGGCACCGAACTCGGTGCGCGGCTCGAAGCCGCGTTCGACCCCGAGACCCCCTCGGCGCCCGAGCAGGACTTCGGTTGGCTGTCGGAGGCCGCCGCAGCGGCCGGCTTCGACGCCACGGTCGCGCAGCGCATCCCGACGCAGGCCGAACGCGACCGCCTGGTGGTCGTCCCGTCTGCGGTGGTCTACATCGCCCCCGAGATCGACCCCGCTTCACTGGCGACCGGCCTGCGCGACTGGGCGAAACGGCCGGGCATCGACCGCACCGCGCTCGCGGCGATGTACGACCCCGCCGACACCGCCCCCGACACCGACGCCCGGCCGCCGCGCTGCCCGTTGCCGCTCAGCGGCGAGCAGACCGACGCCGTCGTCCAGGCCCGCACCGCCCCGGTCACCGTCATCGCGGGCGCGCCCGGCTGCGGCAAGAGCCACACGCTCGCTGCGATCGCCTTGGACGCCATAGCCAACGGGCAGTCGGTGCTCATCGCCGCCCAATCCGTCCACGCCGCCGACGTCCTCGCCGAACTCCTCGACCGCCACCCTGGACCGCTGCCGGTCCACTTCGGCGACTCCGAGCGACGCGACCGGTTCCTGACCCGGCTCGGCTCGGGCACCGGCAAGGGGCACAAGCGCCGCGAGGTCGAACGCCACCAGGACGCCGCCGCCGAGGCCGTCGAATACGCCGCGCGTGTCGAAGCGGAGATCGCGACCTGGCTCGACCTCGAAACCCGACGCGGCCGCGTGCAGGACCTGCCGCTGTTCCTCCTCGACGACTTCCCCGGGCTCCGCGAGGCCGACCTGGACGAGGCGCAGCGGCTCCTGGACCGCTCCCGCCGCGACGACGGCTGGTGGCAGCGGCTGCGGGCCGGCCTCGCCGCCAAGCGCCTGCGACGCCTCGCCGGCGCCGAAGGCAGCGCCACCGCGCTGGCCCGGGCCGTCCGCGCCGCCCGCGACCAGCGCGACGCCGCTCGCCTGGCCGCGGCCGGAGGCCTGCGGCTCGCACCGCTCTGGAACAGCCTTGAAGCGGCCGATCTCGCTGCGGCAGCGGCGATCGGCCGCGCGCTCGACATCGAGACGGGCTCCGCCGAGCGCCGGAACGCGGCCGCGCGCAAGGCCCTCGCCGAACTCGCGACCGCGCTGCGCGCGGGCAACCGTCCGCAGCGGCGGTCGCGGCTGGACGGCATCGACGTCGCGGCCCTGCTGCGCGCCATGCCGCTGTGGATCGGCACGGTGGCCGACGTGGAGGACGTGCTCCCGGCCCGCGCGGGCATGTTCGACCTCGTGATCCTCGACGAGGCCTCCCACATCAACCAGCTGCGCGCCGCCCCGGTGCTGGCCCGGGCGCGCCGTGCGGTGGTCGCGGGCGATCCGCGGCAGCTGCGGTTCGTCTCGTTCGCGAGTGCGGCGAAGACCGAGGACGTCCTCTCGCGGCATGGGCTCTCGGACCGCCTGGGGCAGTTGGACATCGGCAAGGTGAGCGCGTACGACCTGGCGTGCGGGGCGGGGCCGGTGGTGGAGTTGACCGAGCATCACCGCAGCGTGCCGCATCTCATCGGGTTCTCGGCGGCGAAGTTCTACCACGGCCGGGTCGAACCGGCGACCAGGCATCCGCGCAACCACGAGGCCGACGCGATCACCGTCCACCGGGTGGCGGCGAAGTCCTCAAAGGACGGCGTCATCAAGGTGGAGGTCGCGCGCTCGCTCGACCTCCTCGGCGAGCTGGTCGACTCGGGGGCGACCGGCCTGGCCGTGATCTCGCCGTTCCGGGCGCAGGCGGAGGCGATCGAGGCGGCGATCCTGAAGCGGTTCGATCTGGAGACGATCCGCCGCCACCGTATGCGGACCGGCACGGTGCACGCCTTCCAGGGCAGCGAGGCGGACACGGTGGTCATCGCCCTCGGCGTCGCAGAAGGGGATGCGGCGGGCCGCCGCCGGTTCGCGGCGGGTCCGAACCTGTTCAACGTGATGGTGACGCGGGCGCGCGGCCATCTGCACCTCGTCACGGCCGTCGGTGATCCTGACGGGCTGATCGGGGAATTCCTGCGGTACGCCGATCAGCCCCCGCGCGCGCCGGCCGGCGGCGGTCCGGTCGGCGAGTGGACGGCGAAGGTCGCCGATGCGCTCGACGGCGCGGAGGTGCCGGTGCGCGTGGCGTATCCCGTGGGGCACTGGACGGTCGACCTGGTAGTCGGCGACGCCGAGCGGGCCGTCGGCGTGATCGCCGAGGTCCACCCGGACGGCCCGGCGGCGCACACGGCCCGCCACCGGGCCTTGCGCCGCGCGGGCTGGCGCGTGGCGGAGGCATATCCGTCCGCCTACGGCGACGATCCTTCGCGGGCCGCGATCGACGTGCTGTCGGAGGTCGGGGGCGGCTAGTCCCGCTGCTCGGCTCTGCGGATCCGGCCCCAGGAGACCACGAGCTGCATGCCGAGCAGATTGACGATCCGCGCCCCCGTAGACGAGGGCCGCGCCCTCGAACCCCAGAAAGGCCGTCCCGGGGCCGCCGACGAATGCGCCGAGGAGCCCCAGCATGATCATGACGACGGCCGCGACCGTCAGCCAGCCGCCTTCTCTGCGCGGTTGAGCGCCTTCGCTACTTCGCTCCCGATCTGTTCTGTCGGTGCGCGTAACGAGTTCGCGGCGTACTTGATGGCTTCGGCGACCGAGTCGGCGATGCGGGTGGGCGCGTACTCGGTCGGCGCCCATTCGCGGCCGAGGTGGAGCCAGACGCTGCGGAGACCAAGGCGGTGGGCGCCGAGGATGTCGGCCTCGTCGCGGTCGCCGATCATCCAGGCGCGGTTGAGCGAGGCGCCGACCGCCGCGGCGGCCGCGTGGAAGATCCCGGGCTCGGGCTTGCGGAAGCCCACGCCTTCACTCACCACGGTCGCGTCGACCAGCTGGCCCAGCCCGGCGGCGGCGACCTTTCCGGTCTGCTGCGCGACCGCGCCGTTGGTGACGATCACGACCTGGTGCCCGGCCGCGCGAACCTCACGCAGCGCTTCGGCGGTCGACGGCTCGATCCGCGCGTGCTCGCGGGCGCCGCGACGCAGGAAGGCGATCACCTCGTCCTCTTCGAGCCCCACCGGGTACCGCTCGACGATCGCCTGCGCGACGGTCGAACGGGTGGCGTGCCCGGACGCGTCGACGCCCATCACCCAGTCGACGTCCTCGGCCGGGAACCGATGCGCCGCAAGGAATTCCGTCACACCGAGCCGAAAGGCCCCGTCGCGGTCGATGAGCGTGTTGTCCAGGTCGATCATCACGAGGGTCATGCCCAGGATGCTACGGAGCGACCGGACGTCGCGGCAAACGCGTTCCCAACCGCGGCTCCGAAACCGGTAGCGTCGCGGCATGACCGGACTCCCGCAATCGCTCCTCGACGGCTTCGCGACCTCCTACGCGGTGGTGTGCGCCTTCGCGACCGACCCCGCAGGCCGCCTCCTCGTCGTCAAGCCGACCTACCGCGAGGAGTGGCAGTTCGTCGGCGGCATGGTGGACCGCGGCGAGTCGCCGCACGAGGCGTGCGCGCGCGAGGTCGAGGAGGAGATCGGCATCGACCTCCCGGTGGGCGACCTGCTCGTGCTCGACTACGTCCCCGACCACGGGTTCGTCTCCGCCCCGATGACCATCTACGTCTTCGACTGCGGCACGGTCGCCGAACCGGACCTGATCCGCCTGCAGGAGGATGAGATCGAGGCCTACGACTTCCTCCCGGTCGAGGCCGCCGCGGCGAAGTTCCACCCCACCAACGGCCCCCGGGTGCGCCTCGCGGCGGAAGCCCGCCGCGCCGCGCGAACAAGGTACGTGCCCCACGGCGGTCCGGTTCCCCGATAGGGTCATCGCCATGTCCCCCAGTGATTGGGTGCCGCCGCACGAGTGGTTCGCGAGCCGGCCGAAGAACCTCGCTGCTGCCTGCGCACTGTTCACCGACGCGAGCGGGCGCGTCCTGGTCGTGAAGCCGCACTACCGCGACCACTGGCTCTTCGTCGGCGGGCAGCTCGATGAGGGCGAGACCCCCGAGCAGGCGTGCCGCCGCGAGGTCAAGGAGGAGATCGGGCTCGACGTCGAGCTCGGCGACCTCCTCGTCGTGGACTGGACGCAGGCGACCGCCGAGCGGCCGTTCCCGCTGCTCGTCTTCATATTCGACGGCGGGACGCTCGATCCGGAGCAGATCCGACTCGACCGCGATGAACTCGTCGAGTTCCGCTTCCTCCCGGCCGACGAGGCGCGGCGGCTCCTGTCCGCCAACGGGCAGCGGCGGATGCCGGTCGCGCTCGAGGCCAAGCGGACCGGCGCCACTGTCTACCGCTCGGACGGCTAGCGCGGCGGCTCGCTGATCGCGTCGGGTCGCAACGCCGAACGGCCCCGCGCGACGCGGGGCCGTTGCAGCGCAACGCTAGGACTCGACCGCTTCGCGGTCCTCCTCGGCGTCCTGCACCGGGCGGCGGGACCAGTAGGCGGCCAGCAGTGACCCGGAGATGTTGTGCCACAACGAGAACACCGCCGCAGGAAGGGCCGCGACCGGGTTGAAGTGGGCCGTCGCCAGCGCGGCGGCGAGGCCGGAGTTCTGCATGCCGACCTCGATGCTGACGGCGCGGCGGCCGGTGGCGGGCAGGCGGCCGAGCTTGGCGAGCGCGTAGCCGAGCGCGAGGCCGAATCCGTTGTGGAGCACCACGGCGAGTACGACGAGCGCGCCGACCTCGAGCAGGGCGTCGGCGCTGCCGGCGACCACGGCCATCACGACGAGGGTGATGCCGAGGACCGAGACGAGCGGGAGCGCGTCGAGGACCTTGTCGATGAGGCGCGGCGCGAAGCGGCGCAGGAGGAGGCCGACGACGACGGGGACGAGCACGATCTGGATGATCGAGACGAAGAGGCCGCCCGCGTCGATCGGGAGGAATTCGCCTGCGAGCCAGAGCACCAGGACCGGGGTCAGGAGCGGGGCGAGGAGGGTCGAGACCGAGGTCATCGCGACGGAGAGCGCGGTGTCGCCTTTGGACAGGTAGACCATGACGTTCGAGGCGGTGCCGCCTGGCGCGGCGCCGACGAGGATCATGCCGACGGCGAGCATGGACTCCATGTCGAAGGCCCGCGCGAGGCCGTATCCGGCGAGGGGCATGACGAGGTACTGGGCGATGACGCCGGTGACGACGGGCCAGGGGCGCCTGCCGATGATCGTGAAGTCCTTGGGCTGCAAGGTCATGCCCATGCCGAGCATGATGACCATGAGGAGGTGCGGGACGGCTTGGCCGAGCGGGGCGAAGGCGCTCGGGGTCGCGAAGGCGACTGCGGCGGCGGCGAGCACGATGGCGGGGAGCCAGGTGCCGGTGAGGTCGCCGACGCGTTGGAGCGGGGTCCGTTGGTTCATCGGGGATTCGCTTTCCGCTGGGCCGCTTGGGGCGTCGGGGAGCAGGGTCGCGAGGGGCGGGGCGTCAGGGACGGCTGACACTCTACTCGCCCGCCGAGGGTTGGGAATCTGATTCCCAGAGTGCCGGCGCCTGAAGTCGGATGAACAGGCGCGCGGGCGGTCTCACCAGTCCGCCCGCGCGCCCGGTCCGGTCAGTCGTTGACGGCCCGCAGGACGGGCTTCGCGGTCAGCGCCTGCCGGAGTTCGGGCGAGGCGGCGATGGCCTCGCTGGTGACGGTGAAGGTGGCGTGCTCGCCGGGGAGGAGCGTGATGAGGGCCTTGTCGACCTGCGCCTCCGGGTCGAGCCGGTCGACGAAGAGGCACAGGTCGCGCAGGACGCTCTCGGCGTGGACGGTGACGGCGACTCCGCCCTCGGCTGCGGCGACCTCGGTGGTGTACTGGGCCTTCGGCCAGTCCATGTCCTTGTCCTCCTTGGTGAACCAGGCCGCGCGCGGGAACTCTTCGCGGCCGGTCACGAGGAATTCGCCGTCCTTGGGGATCGCTCCGGGTTCGAGTTCGAGCACGGCGGTGTCCCGCGCGTCGATCGCCATCTCCACGAGCGCGCGGCCGATGATGCGGCCTTCGGGGTTGCACTTCCAGAAGCCGATCACGCCGTTCCAGGCGTCGGGGGCGTCGTTGACGACGACCATGTTCAGGCCGTCGCCCTCGGGCTGGAAGGTCACCATGCGCTCGGCGAAGGCGTCCCGCAGCGCGTACCAGAGCGGCTTGAGGCGCTCCTCGCCGTCGATCGCGGCCCAGGAGGTGACGGGCCAGCAGTCGTTGAGCTGCCACACGATCGCGCCGGTGCAGTACGGCTGGAGGGAGCGGAACCGCTCGAGGCCGAGGCGGATCGCGCGGGCTTGGTTGACCTGCGTGTAGTACAGCCAGTCGTCGAAGTCGCGCACGGGCGGCAGGTGGGCGTCGAGGCCGCGCTGGAGCTTGGCCTGGCCGTTCTCGGCCTTCTGGTGCCAGAGCATCGCGGGGCTGTCGGCGTCGAGCGGCTCGTCGGTGACCATGCGCCGCACCGTGGCCCAGGTGGGCGGGGCCTGGTAGCCGAACTCGGCGACGAAGCGCGGCTTCCAGTCGCGGTAGCGGGTGTAGTCGAGCTCGTTCCACACGTCCCAGATGTGGACGGTGCCGTGCGCCTGCTCGTTCGGGTGCCGTTCGCGTGTGCCGGAGTAGGGGCTGCCGGGCCAGTACGGGCGGGTGCCGTCCACTTCGGCCACGAGCTTGGGGAGGAGGTCGTGGTAGTACCCGGCGCCCCAGGTGCGGTCGCCGAGGCGGCCCTGCCAGTCCCAGTCGTGCCAGCCCCACAGGTTCTCGTTGTTGCCCGTCCAGGTGACCAGGCTCGGATGCGGGGCGAGGCGGGCGAGGTTGTCGCGAGCCTCGGCCTCCACTTCGGACCAGAAGGGCTCCTCCTCGGGATAGGCGGCGCACGCGAACGGGAAGTCCTGGCCCACGAGGAGGCCGAGCCCGTCGCAGATCCGGTAGAACGCCTCGGACTCGTACACGCCGCCGCCCCACACGCGGATGTAGTTGACCCCGGCCGCGACCGCTTGGCGCAGGCGCCGTTCGATCCGCGCGGGGTCGATGCGGCCGAACAGCGCCTCGTCGGGGATCCAGTTGACGCCCTTGATCCAGACCGCTTCGCCGTTGACCTTCAGGCGGTACGGGCGGCCGTCCGCGTCGGGCTCGGTGTCGAGTTCGACGGTGCGGAAGCCGATCCGGCGCTCCCACGAGTCGAGCTCCTCGCCGCCGGCGACGGCGGTGACCGTCGCCTCGTACAGGGCCCGCCGGCCGTAGCCGTGCGGGTGCCACCGCTCCGGGGCCTCGACTTCGAGCCGCACGGTCGCGGTGTCGCTGCCCGCGGGGACCTGGACGTTCGCCTCGGCGACGACGTGCCCGTCGCCGTCGGCCGGGTCGCGTCCGACGGCGCACTCGAGGACGACCTCGGTCTCGGCGGCCCTGCGCAGGCGCACCTCGAGTTCGACGACGCCGACGCCGTCCTCAAGGGAGACTCGCGGCAGGACCTCCTCGATGCGCGCGGTGTTCCAGCACTCCAAGCGCACCGGCCGCCAGATCCCGGCGCCGGCGAGGTTCGGGCCCCAGTCCCAGCCGAAGTTGCAGGCGGCCTTGCGGATGAAGTTGCCGGGCTCGGGGTAGGCGTTCGGCCGGTCGCCGAGCCGGTCCCGCTGCGCCTCGGCGTACGTGTACGGGGCGGTGAAGTGGACCTCGAGTTCGTTGGCGCCCTCGCGGATCGCGCCGCGGACGTCGAAGCGGTAGCGGCGGTGCATGTTCGCGGTCTCGCCGACGACGGTGCCGTCGAGGCTCACCCGGGCCACGGTGTCGAGCCCGTCGAAGACCAGGTCGATCCCGTCCCAGTCGCCGTGATGGTCGAACGAGGTCCGGTAGGTCCAGTCGCTGCGGCCGACCCAGGCCAGGTCGCGCTCGGCCTCGTCCGTGTAAGGGTCGCCGATGAGCCCGGCGGCCAGCAGGTCGGCCACCACCTCGCCGGGCACGGCCGCCGGCGTCGCGGTGACGGCCACCGGGGCACCGGGGTCGCCGGTGACGGTCCAGCCCTCGTGCAGGGTTCGCTTGGCGCTCAAAGAGACTCCTATGCGTTGGTCGACGGGCGGGCGCGGTGCGCCGCGCACCGGTCGGGCTCGTGACTTCCGCCCGAGAGGTCACCGCCCATGATGCCGCGCCGCTGCCTCCCGCACGGGCGAAGAGTAGCTTAACCGGATAAGCAGGCCGTACGCTACAGTCGGTGCACCGGCGACGCATCCCATGCGCGGCCGTGCCCGCAGCACACCTGAGAGGACCACCGATGACCAGGCGAGTCACCATCGCCGACATCGCCGCCGCGGCGGGCGTGTCGAAGGGCGCGGTCTCCTACGCCCTCAACGGAAGGCCCGGCGTCTCCGAGGCCACGCGCACGAAGATCCTCGCCATCGCCGCCGAGATGGGGTTCGTCCCCAACCGCGCCGCCCGCTCCCTCTCGGTCTCCTCCGCCCAGACCGTCGGCATCGCACTGCGCCGCCCCGCCCGCACCATCGGCATCGAGCCGTACTTCATGGAACTCATCAGCGGCATCGAAGCGACCCTCTCGGGCGGGTCCTTCGGCCTGACCCTGCAGATCGTCGGCACCGTCGAGGAGGAGCTCGAGGTCTACCGGCGCTGGTGGGCCGAGCGGCGCGTCGACGGGGTCTTCCTGTGCGACCTCGGCACCAGCGACCTGCGACTCGACTTCGTCGCCGACCTCGGCCTCCCCGCTGTGGCCGTGGGCGGCCCGGTCGAGGGCGCGCGGTTCCCCGCCGTCTGGCACGACGACGTGGAACCCAGCCGCGACATCCTCGAGTACCTGTACACCCTGGGCCACCGGCGCGTCGCCCGCATCGCGGGCATCCCCGGCCTGCTGCACACCGCGATCCGCGACGAGGCCTACGCCGAGACCGCGGCCGGCCTCGACTTCGAGTCCGCCACCATGGTCCACAGCGACTACACCGGCGAGCAGGGCGCCCAGATCACCAGGCGGCTGCTCAGCTCCGCCAACCGCCCTACCGCGATCGTCTACGACAACGACGTCATGGCCGTGGCGGGCCTCGGCGTCGCCCACGAGCTCGGCCTCGAGATCCCCGAGCAGCTCTCCCTCGTCGCCTGGGACGACTCGCCGCTGTGCCGCCTCACCCACCCCGCCCTCACCTCGCTCACCCGGGACATCCCCGCCTACGGCGCCAAATGCGCCGAAGTGCTCCTGACGCTGATCGGCGGGGCCGACGCGGGCGCGCCCCCGGGACCCGAGGCCCGCACTTTCTCGGTTCAGTGCAAGTCCGCCCAACTGTCCCCCCGCGGCTCGACCGGTCCCGCCCCCGTCTGAACTGCGGTGCGCCGCAAGCCAATCTCGGAACACGTCTTGAACCCCATCAATATTTATGATTCTCTATGTGGAGGTGTTGATTAACCGCTTCACCTGCAACCCGGATCTACAGATGGGATCGACATGGAACACGGCACCTCCGACGCCGCCCCGGCACGGCGTCGAACGTCCGGTCGCCGCCGCATGCGCAAGTGGCTCATGGCCGTCGCCGCCGCGCTCGCCGTCGTCTTCGCGGGCGTGTGGCAGCTCGTCCCCGCGGGCGCGCAGCCGACCGGCGGCTTCTCGATCGACGGCACGCAACTCATCGACGCCAACGGCAACCCGTTCATCATGCGCGGCTCCACCCACCCCGACGTCTGGTACCAGGGCGAGTTCGCGAGCTTCGGCGAGATCTCCGACCTCGGCGCCAACACCGTCCGCGTCGTCCTCGGCTCGGGCCAGCGCAACTGGGGCGTCACCAGCGCCGCCCGCGTGCAGCAGATCGTCGACGAGTGCAAGGCGCAGCGCCTCATCTGCGTCCTCGAAGTGCACGACACCACCGGCTACGGCGAGGAGGCGGGCGCGGCCACCCTCGACCAGGCCGTCACCTACTGGGAGGGCCTGCACTCCGTCCTCGAGGGCGAAGAGGCCTACGTGCTCATCAACATCGGCAACGAGCCGATCGGCAACACCGACCCCGCGCAGTGGACGCAGGCGACGGTGAACGCCGTGGACCGCATGCGCGACATCGGCTTCGAGCACACCCTCGTCGTGGACGCGCCGAACTGGGGCCAGGACTGGACCAACACCATGCGGGCCAACGCCCCCACGGTGGCGGCGGCCGACCCGCTCGGCAACACCCTGTTCTCGGTGCACATGTACCAGGTGTACACCTCCCCCCAGACCGTCATCGACTACTTCGACGCGTTCGAGGCGATGAACCTGCCGCTCATCGTCGGCGAGTACGCCGACACCCACCAGGGTTCCACGGTCGCGTGGGAGACCATCCAGTCCGAGGCGCACCAGCGCGGCATCGGCTGGATCGCGTGGTCGTACTCGGGCAACTCGGACCCGATCCTCGACCAGGTGCTCGGCTTCGACCCCGACCAGATGACCACCTACGGCCAGCGGGTCTTCAACTCCACCTACGGCATCGGGAACACCGCCGAGCGCGCCACGGTCTACGGCGACGACCCCGACCCGACCACCCCGACCTCGAGCCCCACCGAGAACCCGACCACGGGCGGCCCCGCCGAGGGCGACTGCACCGCGAAGATCAACGTGGTCAGCTCCTGGAGCGGCGGCTGGCAGGGGAACGTCAGCATCACCGCCGACCAGGGCGCGGTCGACGGCTGGCGGGTGACCTGGACGTGGGCCGGGGCCACCCGGATCACCAGCAGCTGGAACGCCGACCTGACGGCCTCGGGCGCGAGTGTGACCGCGGAGGACGTGGGCTGGAACGCCGCCGTCGCCGGCGGCCAGAGCCGCGAGGTCTTCGGGTTCATCGCCTCCAGCCCGACCGGCACTCCGGCCGTGACCTGCGAATCTATCTAGTGCGGAGATGAGCGACGGGCGGCGGACCAGATGGTCCGCCGCCCGTTGCAGTACGACGCTGTCCGACTCGAACCGGCGCTTAGCCGTTCTTGGTCGGGAGCTGGAACTTGCCGACCCCGCCCTTCGGCATCTGGGAGCGGACGCTGCCCTTCTTGTTGCCGATGGCCTTGTGGCCGGTCTTCTCGGCCTTCTTGCCGCGGGCGAGCGCACGGCGCTGCTCGCGGTTCAAGGGCTCTTCAGCGGTGGCTTCTTCAGCGGCTTCTTCGGCCTTGGGAGCTTCGGCGGTCATACGCTTCCCCTTTTCGGGTAGAGAGTGAAGAGACGTGAGCGCGAAACGGAGTCAAACTCGACGTCTCG
Organism: Glycomyces sp. NPDC049804; assembly: GCF_040674615.1. Lineage (NCBI taxonomy): Bacteria > Bacillati > Actinomycetota > Actinomycetes > Glycomycetales > Glycomycetaceae > Glycomyces > Glycomyces sp. NPDC049804. Next base: position 347,471 of record NZ_JBFAMQ010000001.1, on the reverse strand, counting down.
AGAACTGGCACTCAGTCGTATTGGCGGCCTCATCGACGGAGGCGGCCGAATCTCTTCTAAAAGATCATGCCGCCCACTCTAGCGGCTGCGCGTCCCGGGCACAACGGGCTTTGCGACGCGCCGAGCGGTGACTACCCTCATACGCATGAGCCGGAACCCTCCCGCGAGCCTCCCGCGCGTGCGCACCGCCGCGCAGGACGCGATGCGCGGCGCCCGCTGGTGGACACTCCTGGACCTCGAGCGCAACCTCCGGGCCGACACCGAGTTCTGGCGCGACCTCTGGGCGCCCTCGCTCGCCATCGCCGCCCACAAGGTCGGGCTCAAGGGCGCGCGGTCGCGCTTGGACGAGGCGATCGAAGCCGGGTTCCACCAGATCGACCTGTTCGAGCCCGAGCTCTCGGCGGCGTTCGGCAAGGACCCGGACTGGGAGCAGGTCCTCGAGCGCGCCCGCGCGAACGTGCCCGAGCCGGCCCTGCGGATCACGGCCTGGCCCGAGCCGGGCCCGGGCGCGCCGCTGCGCCTCGACCGCCCCGAGCCCCACCGCGAACCGCAGCTGCTGCCGCGCCTGCCGAAGCCCCTGCCGGGCGCGTGGGACACCGCCAAGCGGCTACTGGGGTGGACGGCGGGGCTGTGGCGGCACGCCAACACCCGCATCAACGCCGGCGACGCGCTCGACGTGCTCGAGCAGGTCGCGAACGGCGCCCGCTACTCGTGCGTCGAGTACTCGATCGTGCTCGCGCAGGGGCTCAACGTCCTCCGCGTCCCGGCCCGCCGCGTGTGGCTGCGGCGCGGGGACTACCACGACGGCGTGGGGCAGGGCCATGCCGTGGCCGAGGCCTGGATCGACGACCTCGACCAGTGGGTGCTGCTCGACGGCCAGCACGGCGCGTACTGGGCCGACGAGGACGGCCGGCCGCTGAGCCTGCCCGAACTCCAGGCGCGCGAACGCCCCGCGCGGCCGGTGCACGTCGGGCCCCGCGAGCTAATGAAGGACCCGGGCCTGTGGGCGGCGTACTTCCGGCACGCCTCGGTCACCGGGATCGCTTGGGAGCCCGAGGGTTTCGTGCCGGTCTTCCAGGACGGCCAGGTGCTCGCGACCGAGCGGCTCGTCCGCGACAGCGGCGGAGCCTACCCCCGCCTCTCCGACCTCGCCGTCGGCGTCACCGGTCTCGCCGGCTCCCCGGCGGTCGAGCTGAAGCCGGTGCACCCGTACGCGATCGGCGGCACCTGGAACGGCGAGGTCATCGCCGCGCACGGACGCCAGCGCTTCGCTCAAGCGCTCGACCGCGAACCGGGCGAGCACAAAGCGGCGATCGCGGCCCTGACGCCTTACGGCCCCTTGGCCTCCCGCGAACTGCGCTGGACCGCCGCCTAGCGGTCGACTCGCCCGGCGGCTCCGGCAATGCCGTGTCACGGCGGCCTCGTGCGGCGCCGCGCGCCACGCGCCACGCGCCGATCGGATCGAACCGCCCACTGCACGTGATATTGGCATTTTGCTATGTATTGACAGGTAAGCGGTCGCCCGGTAGGTTTGCTTTCACTTCCCTCAACACCATCAGGAAGCCGCATCTCGGCGGCGCCCACCAGATCTGCGAACAGCGACCGAATCCTTCCGCCGCCGACTGGGAGCGCTCCACCTTTGCGTTCCGCGCCCCTGAGGCCTTGCGGCGCAGGCGAAGACCCCCGGCCCCCGGCTCGTCGGCGGGTCTTCGCCGCGCCAGGGCACGGACCGGCCTGTCCGGTGAATCAAGGAGCGGCGGCTTCCGCGTCCGTTGGTTCGCTCGCAAGGCGGAAGGCTCCCCGAAGACGCAGCCGAGCGGGCGAACGGGCCGGACAGCGACCGGTCTGATGCAGAGGGCAGGACCTAGCGCAGCGCCTCGTCCAGGATGTACCGCTCGGCGTCCAGCAGCCGCAGGTCCCGCGCGGGGCGGCGCAGGTGTCCCTTCTCGACGATCCGCTCGAACGCGGGGTCGCCCGCCTGGGCCATCCGCCGGATGCCCTCGATGTGGTCCACGATCCGCTTGCGGATCACCTTGATGAACCGCTGCCGGTCGCGGTCGGAGAGGCCGTACGCGTCCGCGAACATCCGCAGCCGCCGCGCCCGGTCGGGCTTCTTCCAGCCCAGCGTGATCGAGTCCCGGTCGGTGAAGATCGGCACCCAGGTCCAGGCCGCGTACGCGACGTCGTAGATCCGCGCGCCCGGGCTCGCCAGGTCGAAGTCGATGAGCGAGAGGGTCCCGTCCGGCCGCCACACCACGTTGTGCGGCGCGGCGTCGTGGTGGCAGATGACCTCGGTGTCCGGCGGCGGCGGCCCGAACGACCGCCAGGTCGCGCCCTGCGGCGGGCGGAAGCCGTACTGCGCGTCGTGGAACATCCGCAGCATCTTCGCGACCGCGGCCATGGTCTCGTCGGTCGTCCAGTGCGGCGCCAGCGGGTACTTGCCCGGCTCGCCCTCGACGAACGACAGCACCTCCCGGGCGTGCTCGTCGATGCCGAGCACCCGCGGCGCGCCGGTGAAACCGGCCCCGTCGAGGTGCCGCAGCAGCGCGTGCACCGCAGGCGTCCAGGGTCCCGTGTTCCGGCGGACGGTGTCGCCCAGCCGGACGACCGTGCTCGTGTTGCCGCCGATCAGCGGAATCTCGTCTTGGCTCACCGGTCCCCGCAGTGCCTGCCGTGGTCGTTGAAAAGGGGTGTCAGGACTCGTCGCCGTCGCCGGTGCCGCCATCGACGATGGCGTCCACGAACGCTCCGACTTCGAACGGGGCCAGGTCGTCCGGCCCCTCCCCGAGTCCGACCAGCTTAACCGGTACCCCCAACTGCCGCTGAACCGCGATCACGATCCCGCCCTTGGCGCTGCCGTCGAGTTTGGTGAGCACGATGCCGGTGACGTCGCAGACCTCGCCGAAGACCTTCGCCTGCTGCAACCCGTTCTGCCCCGTCGTGGCGTCGAGCACGAGCAGGGTCTCCGCGACCGGGCCCTGCTTCTCGATGACCCGCTTGACCTTCCCGAGCTCGTCCATCAGCCCGGCCTTGTTCTGGAGCCGCCCGGCGGTGTCGACCAGGACGACGTCCGCGCCCTCCTCGGCCCCGGCCTTCACCGCGTCGAACGCGACCGAGGCGGGGTCGGCGCCCTCGCCGCGGCGCACCACCTTCGCACCCACGCGCGAACCCCAGGTCTCGAGCTGCTCGGCGGCGGCCGCGCGGAACGTGTCCGCCGCGCCCATGAGCACCGTCTGGCCCTCGGCGATGAGCACGCGGGCGACGCGGCCGCACGTCGTGGTCTTGCCGGAGCCGTTGACCCCGACCATCATGATCACGGCCGGGCCCGCGCCCGACGGCGAGACCGTCGCGATCGAGCGGTCGAGCTCCGGCTCCAGGACGGCCGTCAGCTCGGCCTTCAGCAGGCGGCGCAGCTCCTCGGGGTCGCGGGTGCCGAGGACCTTGACGCGCTCGCGCAGCCGCCCGACCACCGCGGTCGTGTCCGCGATGCCGACGTCGGCGGTCAGCAGGGTCTCCTCGACCTCGTCCCACACGTCGTCGTCGAGTTTGTCGCTCGCCAGCAGCGCCAGCAGGCCCTTCCCGAGCGCGTTGTTCGAGCGCGCCAGGCGCGAGCGCATCCGGACCAGGCGGCCCTCGACCGGCTCGGGCTTCTCGATGGCGGGCCCGGCCGGCTTCGGGGCCTCCGCCTCCGGTTCAGCCTCCTTGGGGGCCTCGACCCGCGGTTCCTCGGCCGGAGCCTCGACTTGCGGCGCCTTCGAGCGGGACGCGCGAACGCCGATCGCGATGCCGACCGCCGCTGCGATCACGACGACGGCCGCGACCAGCCAGATCCACAGGTTGTCCACAGGAAAGTCCTCCACAGGTTCGAGTGCACGACCACTGTACTGGGGCGCGCTCAGTCCTCTTCGCGGGAGAACTTCTGGCTGATGACCTGCGTGACACCCGCGCGCATCGTCACGCCGTACAGGGCGTCGCCGATCTCCATCGTGCGCTTCTGGTGCGTGATGATGAGCAGCTGCGAGTTCTCCTGCAGCTGGCGCAGCAGGTCGAGCAGGCGGCCCAGGTTCACGTCGTCGAGCGCCGCCTCCACCTCGTCCATCAGGTAGAACGGGCTGGGGCGGGCGCGGAAGATCGCCACCAGCAGCGCCAGCGCGGTCAGCGACCGCTCGCCGCCCGAGAGCAGCGAGAGCCGCTTGACCTTCTTGCCGGGCGGGCGGGCCTCGACCTCGACGCCGGTGCGCAGCAGGTCGTCGGGGTCGGTGAGCAGGATGCGGCCCTCGCCGCCGGGGAAGACGGTCTGGAAGACCATCTCGAACTCGCGGGCGGTGTCGGCGAACGCCTCCGCGAAGACCTGCTGGATGCGGTCGTCCACTTCCTTGACGACCGTGGTGAGGTCGGCGCGGGTCTTCTTGACGTCCTCGAGCTGCTCGTTGAGGAACTTGTACCGCTCCTCGAGGGCCGCGAACTCCTCGAGCGCGAGCGGGTTGACCTTGCCGAGGAGCTTGAGCTCGCGCTCGCCGCGGGCGGCGCGCTTCTCCATGGTGGCGCGGTCGAACTCGTACGGCTCGGGCTCGGGCCTCCCCTTCTCGAGCGCGGCGTTGACCTCTTCGGCGCTGGGCGGCACGGGCTGGTCGGGGCCGTACTCGGCGAGCAGGGTCTCGATGTCGACGCCGAACTCGGCGCCGGCCTTCTCCTCGAGCTGCTCGATGCGCAGGCGCTGCTCGGCGCGGGCGACCTCGTCGCGGTGCGCGGCGGAGGTGATGCGCTCGAGTTCGGCGGCGGTGGCGGAGGCGCGGGTGCGGAGGTCGGCGAGGGCGGCTTCGCGGCGGGCCTGCTCGGCGCCGATGCGGTCGCGTTCGATCGCCGCGGCCTCGAGGGAGTCGGTGAGCTGGACGCCGGCGTTCTCGGCGGCTTCGGCGACGAGCGCGGCCACTTTGGCGCCGCGGGCGCGGGCGGCGCGGCGGGCTTCGGCGCGGGCGCGGGCGGCGCGCTCGGACTGGGCCTGGCGGGCGAGCGCGTCGGCGCGGCCGGCCAGCGCGGAGGCGCGCTCTTCGGCGGTGCGGACGGAGAGGCGGGTCTCCATCTCGTTCTGGCGGGCGGCGTCAAGGGCGCGGGAGAGGACGTCGCGCTCGTCGGTCGAGGGCTCTTCGATCTCGGGGAGCGCTTCGAGTTCCTCGAGCTGCGCTTCGAGTCCTTCGAGGCCGGCGGTGTCGGTCTCGCGGGCGGCCTGGGCGCGGTCCTTGGCCTGCTGGAGGCGGGCGACCTCGGCTTCGGCGCTGCGGGCGGCGGCGCCGAGTTCGGCGAGGCGGCGGGCGACGACGGAGTGGGCGGCCTCGGCCTGGCGCTGCGCGGTGCGCACGGCTTCGGCGGCGGCTTCGGCTTCGGCGTGGGCCTCGCGGGCGGCCTCGAGCTGCTCGCCCAGCTGGGCGGCGCTGGACTCGGCGCCGAGCTTGCGGTCGCGGGCTTCATCGACGGCGGCCTGGATCTCGATGTACGACTGGGCTTTCGCGGAGCCGCCGAAGGCTTCGGCCGCGCCGAGCACGTCGCCGTCGCGGGTGACGGCGATGAGCCGGGGGTGCGCGGCGACGGTGGCGCAGGCGGCCTCGAGGTCGTCGGCGATCACCATTCGGGCGAGGACCGTGCGGAGCGCGCCCGCGAGTTCGGCGGGGGCGGTGACGATGTCGGCGACGGCCCTGAACCCGGGCGGGATCGTGATCTCGGCGGCGGACCCTCCGATGAGGAACGACGCTTGGCCGCCGTCCTCGTCGCGGAGCAGCCGCAGTGCTTCGGCGGCGCTGGCGGGGTCGGCGACGGCGATGGCGTCGGCGAGGCGGCCGAGCGCGGCCGCGAGCACGGCTTCGTAGCCGGGCTCGACGGTGAGGAGCGCAGCGACCGACCCGAGCACGCCCGGCACGGCGTCGGCGCGGGCGAGCAGCGCGGCGGCGCCGTCCTTGCGGCGCAGGCCGACGGCGAGGGCCTCTTCGCGCGCGGCCCACTGGGTGGCCTCGCGGTCGGCTTCGCGCTCGGCGGCCTGGAGCCGGTCCACTTCGGCCTTGGCGGCGGCGACGCGGGCCTTGGCTTCGGCGACGGCCTCGTCGAACTCGGCGTTCGACTCGACCGCTTCGTTCTCGGCCTCGGCTTCGGCGTGCGCCTCGGCGGCGGCTTCGGCGCGTTCGCGGGCCTCGGCGAGGGCGATGCTGGCGCGTTCGAGCTCTTCGGCCGCGGCGGCGGTGCGGGTCTGGAGCGAGTCGACGCGGCCGCGCAGCGTGGCGAGGGCTTCGCGGCGCTCGGCGGCGGCCTTCACGGCGGTGACGATGCGCTGCTCGGCTTCGGCGAGCGCGGTCTCGGTCTCCTCGCGGGCCTCGACGGCGGAGGCGAGGCGTTCGGAGTCCTCGGCGATGGACTCGCGCAGTTCGACCTCCTGCTCGCGGATGCGCTCGGCCTCGGTCTCGAGGACGTCGGGGTCGCGTCCGGCGCGGTCGTCGCCGGTGTCCTCCGAGAGGTAGCGGCGGCGCTCGGCGGCGAGCTGCGCGGTCGAGCGGAGCCGCTCGGCGACGGCCTGGAGGCGGTACCAGGTCTCCTGGAGGCGGGCCAGGCGCGGCTTGTCGGCGGCGTGCGCGGCCTCGACCTCGCCCACTTGGGCGGCGAGGCGTTCGTGCTCGTCGGCGAGGACGGCCTTGCGCTCCTTGAGGGCCTCTTCGTCGGCGAGGTCCTTGGCGATGTTGCCGCGCAGGGAGGTGAGGTCGTCGGCGAGGAGGCGCAGGCGGGCCTCGCGCAGGTCCATCTGGATGGTCTGGGCGCGGCGGGCGAGTTCGGCCTGGCGGCCGAGGGGCTTGAGCTGGCGGCGCAGCTCGCCGGTGAGGTCGGCGAGGCGGTCGAGGTTGCCCTGCATGCCCTCGAGCTTGCGGAGGGCCTTCTCCTTGCGCTTGCGGTGCTTGAGGACGCCGGCGGCCTCTTCGATGAACGCGCGGCGGTCCTCGGGGCGGGCGTGCAGATAGGAGTCGAGCTTGCCCTGGCCGACCAGGACGTGCATCTCGCGGCCGATGCCGGCGTCGGAGAGGAGGTCCTGCACGTCGAGGAGGCGGCAGCGGTCGCCGTTGATCTCGTACTCGCCCTCGCCGGAGCGGAACATGCGGCGGGTGATCGAGACCTCGGAGTAGTCGATGGGGATGGCGCCGTCGGAGTTGTCGATCGTGAGGGTGACCTCGGCGCGGCCGAGCGCGGGGCGGCCGGTGGTGCCGGCGAAGATGACGTCCTCCATCTTGCCGCCGCGCAGGGACTTCGCGCCCTGCTCGCCGAGGACCCAGGCGATGGCGTCGACGACATTGGACTTCCCGGAGCCGTTCGGGCCCACGACGCAGGTGATGCCCGGTTCGAAGCGCAGGGTCGTGGCCGAGGCGAAGGACTTGAAGCCCTTCAGCGTGAGGCTCTTCAGGTACAACGGTCGCTCCGGGCTGGTGTGCTGCGGTTCGGGTGCGGGACCGTCCCAGCCTACAAGGCGCTCGTCAGGGAGGGTGGCATATCAAAGGCCCCAAAGGGGACGAACCGGGAAGGGGGTGGGGAAAAGCGGTCCAGACATGACAATGCGCGCCGGCTGTCCCGCAGCAGGCGCGCTGATGTTTCGTTGTCGCGAGACGAACTAAGTCAACGCGGGCTCTTGCAGCCGCATCAACTCCTCGACATGATCGTGCTCGATCTCGTCCTCACGGGCCCGCATCTCGGCGAGCTCGGACTCGAGGTTGCGTACTCGCGCGCGTAGCTGGACCACTTCTTCGAGCAGGCGCTTGTTCGGAGCCTGGCCGAGGTGGCCGTAGAGGGCTTTCGCCATGGTTTCTCCTTGCGATCACGTCGGGTGGTGGCGTTGGCGTACGCACCACGAAAACGTCGCATTTGCTGAGTGAATTTTTTTAGCCGCTGGGGCCGATTGCCCCTAGCCGGACCAGTGGAGCACGGCTCGTGAACACTGGCCGTCTCCTGACATCATCCGCCTAATCGACGGTTCTCGTCAAGCTTTGCACATGCTTTGCCCACTGGATTCGACGGGGGTCACACCCGAGGGGGGTCCCTCACGCCTGCGCGCGCCCGATCGACGCGTGCGCGGCCCGCCGGAACCTGGTAGGGTCCCCGCAAATCCGAATGATTTCCACGTAACCCCACGTGACGAGGCCCGTACCCCCATGCGAAGACTTCAGGGCGGTCGCCACCGCGACCGCGCCGAACTCCGCCGCCGGATGCTCATGGTCATCCCCGCGGTCTTCGGCCTCACCGCGGGAGCGACGTCACTGTGGGCGCTCGGATCGCCACTCGACGGCATCGCCGCCTCCGACGCCGACCCCGCCACGGCAGCCGTCGAGACGACCGGTGCCGAGGAGCCCGCCTCGCCTGAGGCCCGAGTGGAGGACGCGCCCGGCGAAGCCGGCATGCGCACGCAAGCGGCCGAGGAAGTCCCCACCACCGAGACGCCCGAGGAAACCTCCGCGGCACCGGCCGAATCGGACGAAGGCGACTCCGGCGGCGACGAGAACGAAGGCCCGACAGGCGAATACGCCGACGTCGAAGCCGCCGTGGCCGACCTCGTCGACCAGGAGCGGGCCGAAGCCGGCTGCGGCGCACTGGAACGCGACGACCGCCTCGACGCCGCCGCGCGCCTCCACGCCGAGGACATGGCCGCCAACGACTACTTCGACCACACCTCCCAGGACGGCCGCGGCCCCACCGAGCGCGCCGCCGAGCAGGGCTACGAAGGCGGCGTCGGCGAGAACATCGCCGCCGGCTACCCCGACGCCGCGTCCGTCATGGAGGGCTGGATGAACTCCGAAGGCCACCGCGCCAACATCCTCAACTGCGATTACGACGTGCTGGGCGTCGGCGTGGCCGACCGCGACGGCACCCTCTACTGGGTCCAGAACTTCGGCTGAGGAGCCTGCATTATCGCAGGTGAAAGGCACCCGAACCTCTTACTGTCGTGCATCCGACTCAACGCTGGACGGGGCGATTACCAGCAGTCATGCTGGGGTGGCCGCCCGCTGAGGCGCGCATCTGGGGAGGCGACCGAAAATACCTGAAGGACGAGGTGCCAACCGTGCGTGTCATGCTGTACGACCCGAACCGGGTCTTCTCCGCCAGCATTCGACCCCTGCTCCACCGACGCGGTGACATCCCAGTCGAGGCCAGGACCGCGAAAGCGCTCGTGGCCGCGGATGCGCAGATCGACTGCTGCCTGGTCGCCCTCGAGGCGGTCTCCCGGAACCGGGTCCTGACCGACTGCAAGCGACCGGTCTTCCTCATCACCGACCGCGAGGACGGCTCCGTCCTCCGCAAAGCCGTCTCGGTCTCGGCCGCCGGCATAGCCAACACCCACATCATGCCCGGGGACCTGCTCGACGCGATCGACCGCGGCCTACTCAGCCCGCCCTATTACGACCCGCAGCTGCTGCGCGCGGCCCTCCAGCCCGCCCCGCTCCTCGGCGAGCACGACGCGCTCGAACTCGCACACCACCTGACGCCCCGGGAGGACGACGTCCTGCGCCGCATCGTCCGCGGCGAGCCCACGGCCCAGATGGCCACCCAGATGGGCGTATCCGTGTCGACCGTCCGCTCGCACGTCCAGAACGTGCTCGGCAAGCTCGGCGTGAACTCCCGCCTCGCGGCCATCGCCTTCGCCATCAACTACGGCATCGACACCGTCAGGGAGAAGCACCCGCAGCTCAGCTGAGCCGCCCGGGCCCCGCGCGGCCGGGGGGACCATACTTGAGGGGTGCCAGAGCTTCCCGAAGTAGAGACCGTCCGCCGCGGGGTCGACGAGGCCTTCCGCGGCGGACTCATCCGCGCCGCCGAGGTCTACAACCCCCGGACCGTGCGCCGCCACGCCACCGGCATCGACGACTTCCAGCTGAGCCTCAAGGGCCTGCAGGTCACCGGCAGCGGAAGGCGCGGCAAGTTCATGTGGCTGACCCTCGACGACGGCCGGGCGCTCGTGTGCCACCTGGGCATGAGCGGCCAGCTGCACGTCGTGACCGACGGCCGCGAGGCGCACAAGCACCTCCGCGGCCGGCTCAGGTTCGCCGACGAGCGCGAGCTGTGGTTCATCGACCAGCGCACCTTCGGGTACTGGGACCTCGCCGAACTCGACGACGCGGTGCCGAAGACCATGGCGCACATCGCCCCCGACGTGTTCGAGGCCCAGTTCGACGCGACGCTGGCCGCCGAGCGGCTGCTGCGGCGGACCATCGAGGTCAAGAAGGCCCTGCTCGACCAGACCTGGATCAGCGGCGTCGGCAACATCTACGCCGACGAGGCCCTGTGGCGGGCGCGGCTGCGCGGGCGCCGGAGCGGCGACTCGCTCTCGAAGCGCAAGGCCCTCGAGCTGCTCGGGCGTGTGAAGGACGTGCTCACCGAATCACTGGCGGTCGGCGGCACCTCCTTCGACGAGCTGTACGTCGACGCCCGCGGCGAGGCCGGCTACTTCGCCCGCGAACTCGCCGTCTACGGCCGCGCCGGCCAGCCGTGCAAACGCTGCGGCACCGCGATCAAGCGCGAAGTCATCGGCGACCGCTCGGCCCATTACTGCCCGAAGTGCCAGCGCTGACCCACGCCCCACTCGCTGCGGCCGTCACGGCCATTGCGTCATGCTTTCGGGTGGCATTCCGGCCCGCGGTGCCGTCCGCGGGCCGTTCTTGTCGGCCCGCCCCGGGACGATCGCCCCATACGATCCTTCCCCTCCAGTGGTGGGTGGGGGCTGTGGACGGCCGAACGGCGCAGCGCCAAACGCGAGGGGCGGCACCGAAGATCGGTGCCGCCCCTCGCGATGCAGGCCTTAACGCTGTTTGACGCCCAAGCGCTCGGACAGCACTTGCCAAGCGAGCTTGGCGGCGATCTGCTCGGCGTCCTTCTTCGAACCGCCGGAGCCGTCGCCGAACTCCTCGCCCGCCACGACCGCCCAAGCGGTGAACTGCTTGGCGTGGTCGGGACCCGACTCGGTGATCCGGTACTCGGGCACGCCGAGACCGGAGTCCGCCGTCAGCTCCTGGAGGCTGGTCTTCCAGTCCAGGGCCGCGCCCTGGCCGGCCGCGGCCTCCATGAGCGGGTCGAAGAACCGGTGCACCACGACCTTGGCGGTCTCCACGCCGTACTGCAGGTAGACCGCGCCGAGCAGCGCTTCCACCGCGTCGGCGAGGATCGAGTTCTTGCCGCGCCCGCCCGAGGTCTCCTCGCCCTTGCCGAGCAGGAGGTACGGGCCGATGCCGCCCGCGCCCATGCGACGCGCCACACCGGCCAGCGCCTTCATGTTCACCACCGACGCGCGCAGGCGCGCGAGCTGCCCTTCGGGCAGGTCGGGGTGGTCCTGGTAGAGCGCAGTGGTGACCACCAGGCTGAGCACGGAGTCCCCGAGGAACTCCAGGCGCTCGTTGGTGGGCAGTCCGCCGTGCTCGTAGGCGTAGGACCGGTGCGTCAGGGCGAGACGCAGCAGTTCGGGGTCGATATCTCGGACCCCGAACACCGCTTCGAAATGTTGTACTGCCTTGTCGCCCATGCGCGGGAGGACTTAGGCCTCGAGGACCTGACGGCCCCTGTACGTGCCGCAGACCTCGCAGACCTGGTGGCCGCGCTTCTTGGCGTGGCACTGCGGGCACTCGACCAGCTGGACGGCGACAGCCTTCCACTGCGACCGACGGTGCCGGGTGTTGCTGCGCGACATACGACGCTTCGGAACAGCCACTTCAGAACTCCATACCTATACGCTTACGCTGTGCTATTTCGGTTCGCCGTCATTGTCGGCGAGCCGAAGCTTCTCCAAGCCCGCCCAACGGGGGTCCACGGTCTCGTGAACGTGGTCGTCGGGCAGTTCATCCCAGGGGACGCCGCATTCGGCGCACAATCCCGGGCAGTCAGGTCGGCACAGCGGGGTGACTGGCATCGCCAGCACCAGCGCGTCCCGGACCGCAGGCTCCAGATCGAGCAGGTCCCCCTCGAGCCGCATGATCTCGTCGGCCTCGGTGGTCGCTTCGGTGACGGAGCCTTCATAAGCGTACAGCTCCTGCACCTGGACGCTGAGAGCGTCCTGCACGGGTGCGAGGCACCTCGCACACTCGCCTTCGGCGACCGCCTCGACCTGGCCGCTGGCGAGCACGCCTTCGCTGACGCCGGTGAGGTGGATGTCGAGATCGAGGACCGCGCCCTTGGGGACCGCGAACACGTCCTCGAGGCCGTAGGCCTCGGGGGCGGGGATCTCGCGCGCGATGTGCATCATCGTGCCCGCGCCACGCAGCTCCGCGGTGTCGAACACCAGCGGCGCGGCGGGATCCAGAGCGGTCGTGGTCATGGGTGTCTTGCGGTCCTTCGATAGGGAGGTGCGCCTCGATCGAGGCCGACCGGTAATGCTACATCAACGGCGGCACCGGCCCCAACCCAGGTAGCGGGCACCGTGACGCAGCTCAGGGCATGCGGACGCGCCGACCGTGTCCCTGGACATCACACCTAGAGCTGCGGCAGCGGCTTCTCTTCTTCGACGGGCTCCTGCGGCGAGGGCGCGAAGGTGCCGATCTCCCGGAGGGTGTGCATCTTGTCGCGGCCGCGCTCGACGCCCGAGAGGGCGCGGTGCAGGAACTGCTCGAAGTTCGCGAGCGTGGTGTCGACGTACTCGTCGACCTCGTCGCGCAGGCGCTGGGCCTCGCCGCGGGCCTCCGCGATGATGCGGTTGCCCTCGTGCTCGGCGGAGACGGTGATCTCGTGGCGGGAGACGAGCCGCGCGTGCTCGGTCTCGCCCTCGGTGATGATCCGCTCGGCCTCGCGCTCGCCGGCGTCGATGATCTTGTCGCGCTCCTGGAGCATGGCCTCGGCGCGGCGGAGGTCGCCGGGGAGTTCGTTCTGGAGCTCTTCGAGCATGGCGATCATCTCGGCCCGGTCCACTTTGCAGGCCCGGGACATGGGCACGGCCTTGGCCTGCTCCACGTAGGCGATGATCTCTTCGATCCGGTCGAGCGCACCCACCGATTTGCTCCCGTCGATGTCTGTCATGGGGACATTGTCCCGGATGAGGGTGGAAAGTGTGGCTATTCCTGCCGCAAGCGTTCGATAAGTCGTGATTGGACGATTTCAGGCACGTGCGATGAGACATCGCCGCCCCATTTCGTCACGTCCTTGACCATCGAGGACGACAGGAAGGAGTAGAGGGGGTTGGTCGGGATGAAGACCGTCTCGATCCCCGCCAACCCGTAGTTCATCTGGGCCATCTGAAGTTCGTAGTCGAAGTCGGAGGCCGCGCGCACGCCTCGGACGAGCACCCCGGCGCCGTGCTCCTTGCAGAAGTCGACGACGAGTCCCTGGAAGGACGCGATGCGGACATTGGGAATGTCCGCGGTGGTCTCGCGAAGGAGCTCCACCCGTTCCTCGACGCTGAAGAGCGCGTTCTTGGAGGCGTTGTGGAAGACCGCGACCCAGACTTCATCGTACAGCTGGGCGGCGCGTCCGAAGATGTCGAGATGACCGTAGGTCACCGGATCGAATGACCCGGAGCAGGCGGCGATTCGGGCTTCAGGTTTCACAGGGCGTGACCGTAGCAAAGGGCCGTCGTGCCGTAACGGCGGACGCGGTCTTCTGCGATCTCGCGCGGCCACGGGACGGAGGCGTCCTTCCCGCCGCGTTCGACGACCACGTCGGCGTCCTCGGCGAGCCAGCCGTACCCGACCAGCGCTTCCAGCACTTGCGCGATGGCGAGGTCGGTGACGGCGTACGGCGGGTCGGCGAAGACGATGTCGTACGGCTCGCTCGGGGCGGTCTGCAGCGCCTTCTCGACAGGGGCGCAGATCACGTCCGCGCCCGTGACGCCGAGATCGGCGATGTTCTTGCGCAGGAGCTTCGCGGTGAGTGCGTGCGACTCGACGAACAGCGCCGCGGAGGCGCCGCGCGAGAGCGCTTCGAGCCCGACCGCGCCGGACCCGGCGTACAGGTCGGCGAAGCGCAGGCCGTCGAGGTCGCCGCCGGGGGCGAGCGAGTTGAACAGCGCTTCACGGACCCGGTCGGAGGTCGGCCGGGTGCGGTCCCCCGGGGGCGTGGCGAGGCGGCGGCCCTTGAGGCTGCCGGCGATGATCCTAGTCATTTGCCCCAACAATAATCGGGCCCAGCGCCACCCGCAGCCTGCCGGGGCCCTGCGCGGACCGCTGGCGCGGGCGGCCGTCGTCCGAACCGCAGCCTGCCGGTGCCCGACCGGGAATGACGACTGCTCGCGTCCGCGGCGATGTCGGACCACTGTGGGAGAGTCATCGCATTTCTTCGGTCGGGTGCAGGCGGATGCGGGTGGGAAGGGACACGCCCTACGCCCCGAGCGCAGCGAGGGCGCCGGCCCCGCCGCGGCCCCCCGAGCCCTCCCCCGACCCTGGGCGCTCTCAGCCCTTCTCCAGGAACTCGCCGCGGTCGGCCGCGAGGTCGTCGACGAGTTCAGCCAGGCCCGGTTCGCCCTTGAGCTGCGGGTCCGCGGCGATGAGCGCGGTCGCCTCGGCGCGGGCCGCCTCGATGATGTCCGCGTCCTTGAGCAGCGACAAGAGCTTCACGTGCGACTTCATGCCCGACTGGGCGGCGCCGAGCACGTCGCCTTCGCGGCGCTGCTCCAGGTCGAGTTCGGCCAGCGCGAACCCGTCGGTGGTGGAGGCGACGGCGTCGAGGCGTTCGCGCGACGAGGTGCCCTCGGCGGCTTCGCTCACGAGGAGGCACAGGCCCGGGTGGGCGCCGCGGCCGACGCGGCCGCGGAGCTGGTGGAGCTGGGAGATGCCGAAGCGTTCGGCGTCGAGCACGACCATCGCGGTCGCGTTGGGCACGTTGACGCCCACTTCGATGACCGTGGTCGCCACGAGGACGTCGATCTCGCCCGCCGCGTAGGCGCGCATGACGCGGTCCTTCTCATCGGCGTCGAGGCGGCCGTGCAGCAGGCCGAGGCTGAGGTCCTGGAGCGGGCCGCCGCGCAGGTGCTCGATGACGTCGACGACCGCGAGCGGCGGGCGCTTGTCGCCGTTGCCGCCGCCGTCTTCGACGTCGTCTCCTCCGATGCGCGGGCAGACGACGTAGGCCTGGCGTCCCGCGGCGACCTCTTCGCGCACGCGGTTCCAGGTGCGGGTCATCCACCGCTGGTCGGTGTAGGGCACCACATGCGTGGCGATGGGGGTGCGGCCGGCGGGGAGCTCGGTGAGGCGGCTGGTCTCGAGGTCGCCGTAGACGGTCATGGCGACGGTGCGCGGGATCGGCGTGGCGGTCATGACGAGCGTGTGCGGGGTGCGCTTCGCCTTGGCGCGCAAGGCGTCCCGCTGCTCGACGCCGAAGCGGTGCTGCTCGTCGACGACGACGAAGCCGAGGTCGGCGAAGTCGACGCCGTCGTAGAGGAGGGCGTGCGTGCCGATGACGATCCCGGCCGTGTTGGTCTTGACCTCGTCGAGCACGGTGCGGCGCTGCGCGGCGGTCGCGGAGCCGGTGAGGAGGGCGACGCGGGTCGCCTCCGGAGGGGCGCCGAGTTCGCCGCCGCGGGCGAGGTCGCCGAGCATGTCGGCGATCGACCGGTGGTGCTGCGCGGCGAGGACTTCGGTGGGGGCGAGGAGCGCGGCCTGGCCGCCGTGGGCGACGACCTGGAGCATGGCGCGCAGGGCGACGAGGGTCTTGCCGGAGCCGACGTCGCCTTGGAGGAGCCGGTGCATGGGGTGCTCGCCGGCGAGTTCGGCGGCGATCTCGTCGCCTACCTGGCGCTGGCCCTCGGTGAGCGCGAACGGGAGCCGGGCGTCGAACGCGTCGAGGAGGGCGCCGCCGCGCGCGTAGGCGGTGGCGGCGTCCCCGGCGGCTTCGGCTTTGCGGCGCACGAGCACGGCCTGCATCACCAGGGCCTCTTGCCATTTGAGGCGCTTCTTGGCCGCGCCGAGGGCCTCATGGGACTCGGGGCGGTGGATCTGGCGCAGCGCGGTGCCGTAGCCGAGGAGCTTCAGCTCCTCGCGCAGCGCGCGCGGGAACGGGTCGGGCGGGGTGGGGACCAGGTCGAGGACGGTGTGGATGGCCTTGGCGATGTTCCAGGACGGGAGCTCGGCCGTCGCGGGGTAGACGGGGATGAGGGTCCCGGCGAACTCCTGGATGGCGCTGCCGGGGTCGGCGGCGTCCTCGGCGAGGAGCTGGTACTGCGGCGAGTTGAGCTGGAGGCGGCCGCGGAACTGGGCGACCTTGCCCGCGAAGAGGCCCCAGCGTCCGGCGACGAGTTCCTTGGCGCGCCAGGCCTGGTTGAAGAACGTGAGGGTGAGGGTGCGCCCCGCCTCGTCGGCGACGATCACTTCGAGGAGGTCGCGGGGTTTGCCGCCGGGTCTGGCGCCGCGTCCGCGTCCTTTGGGGACGAAGGACTTCTGGACGGCGGCGCGCACCTGCGCGGCGACGGTGACGTCCTCGCCGATCTCCAGCGCGCCGAGGTCGGTGCGCTCGCCGCGCTGGGCGTAGCGGAAGGGGTAGTGGCCGATGAGGTCACCGACGGTCTCGAGGCCGAGGCCGTCCTTGAGCGCTTCCCAGGTCTTCTTGCCCAGGACCTCGCGCAGCCGGGTGTCCAGCCCAATGGTCATTCGGCTCCTAGCAGCAGCAGCGGTTCGTCGTCTCCGGCGGGCAGCTGCTGGATCTCCACCAGCGGCCACGCCTCCCGGACATGATCGCTCAAGGCTGTGACAATCCCGGCGTTCGAACCGGCGCCGGGCAGGACGGTGAGGAGTTCGGCGCCGTCGGCGCAGAGCCGGTCGGCGAGGTCGCGGGCGGCCTCGACCGGGTCGGCCGCCGCGTGCTTGACGAGGTCGCGGACGACGACGGCGAAATCCTTGTCGCCCTTGCGGACTTCGCCCGTGCGGCAGGCCTCGACCGCCTCGGCCATGGCGGTGACGTCGTCGTCGAACTCCCGCTCGGGATCGTGGACGGCGACGGCGGCGACCGCTTGGACGACGGTGGCGGCGGGGATCGAGGCGGCCTGTCGGTCTTCGCTCCGGGCGGACTCGACGGCGCGGTGGACGGCGCGGTCGGCGTCAGGGCCGGTGAGCACGACGACGCTCGCGGCGCCGTCGTCGAACGCGGCGGCGAGCTCGGCGCCGACGGTCGCGGCGGTCGCCGTGCGGCAGCCCTCGCCCTGCAGGAAGGCGCGCATGCTCGCGGCGGCGGTGACGACGACGAGGGCGCGCTGCGGCTCCTCGGGGACCGGGGCCTGGTGGTGGCGCGCCGGGGCGGCGTGCATGCGGGCGCTCGCGTGGTGGCCGCCGAGGGTGTCGTCGAAGCGGGTCACGGAGATGCGGTGGACGCGGCCGCGCTCGATCCCGGCCTCGATGGCCGCGCCGATGTCGTTGACGTGCACGTGGACGTTGAAAGTGGTGACGTCCTTCGCGGCGCGCGAGCCGATGATGACCACCGAGTCGCCGAGCGCGGTGAGGCGGTGGCGCAGGTCCGCGGCGGCCGCCGCGTTCGCTTCGAGGAGGTACTGGACCTCGTAGCCGTAGACCTCCGAGCCGGTCTCGCGCGGGACCTCCTCGACCTCGGAGACGGTGCGCACGCGGTGGCGTTCGAGGAGGTCGAGCGCGCCGGTCGAGACCGAGCCGGTGAGCGTCTCGACGAGCGCTTCGAGGATCACGGTGAGCGCGAGCCCTCCGGCGTCCACGACTCCGGCACGGGCGAGCGCGGGCAGCTGCCCGGGGGTGGCCGCGACGGCTTCCGAGGCGGCCTCGGCGGCGGCGCGGGAGGCCGAGACGAGGCCGAACGGCGCGGCCTTCCCCGCGGCCGAGGCCGCGGCCTCGGCGACGGTGAGGATGGTGCCGGCGGTCGGGACGGCGACGGCCCCGGTGGCGGCGTCGGTCGCGGCGCGCAGCCCGGCGGCGAAGCCCTTGGCGTCGATCTCGTCGCTGTCCCAGACGTCGGCGAGGCCGCGGAGCATCTGGGCGAGGATCACGCCGGAGTTGCCGCGGGCCGAGAGGAGCGCGCGCCCGGCGGCCTCGTCGAGGAGCGGTTCGAGGGCGAGCCCGGGCGTGCCGCCCTGGAACGCGGCCTGGAGGGTCGCGACCATGTTCGTGGCCGTGTCGGAGTCGGCGACGGGGAAGACGTTGAGTTCGTCGACGCTGCGCCGGTGGCGGGTCAGCGTGTCGATGGCGCGTGCGGCCCACTCGCGCATGATGTCGGCGTCGAGGAGCTGTCGTCCGGTTTCAGGGATTTCCACCACGGGCTAAGAGAATACGCCCTCGCAGGGCCGTTGCGGGGGTTCGGACGGCGGAAAAAGGGACCGGCCCGCGCGCTCTCGCGCGCGGGCCGGTCGATGCCTTGCCGTCTCGGAGCCTCGGGCTACGAGCCGAAGCTGAGGCTGCCGCGGGCCGCCTCCAGGGCCTCGACCTGGTCGGCGGAGGCCGACCCGGCGAAGCCGACGTAGCCGTCCCCGTTCTCGATGATCGCGGTCATCACCGTCAGGTCGCCGACGGTGAAGGTGCTGAACTGCGCCGAGCGGGCGTCGACCCGGTACTGGACGGTCTGGGCGCCTTCGGCGGCGCCGCCGGCCCAGGTCGCGGCCAGGTTCTGCAGGTTGGTGGCGATGTCGGGCAGCGGCACGTCGGGGCCGGCGCCGATCGCGGCCGGGTCGAGCGCGCCGAAGAACACCGTCGGGCCGGAGCCTCCCAGGACGAGGCCGGTCGGCGTCGTGAACCCGGCGGGCGGGTCGGTCGCCTCGGTGGAGCCCTCGGGGGCGAGGATGCTCAGCCCGGAGGCCTCGTCGGCGACGACGTTCCCGGCGGTCGCGTCGGGCGACTGGCTCTCGACGGCCTGGCTGCTCTCGATGGTGCCTTCGGTGCCGTTGCGGTTGTCGAGCGGGTTGAAGAGGATGAAGCCGCCGACGCCGAGGGCCAGCGCGATGACCACGATCCCGGCGACGATGAGCCACATCGGGCCCTTGCCGCCCTTCTTCTTGTTCTTGCGCTGGATCGTGTCGGGCGCGCCCCACGGCTGCGCGCCGCCGCCCGAGACGGGCACGAGCTGGCCGCCCTGGGGGCCGAACTGGCCGCCGAACGGGGGCTGGCCGACCGGGGACGAGACGGGCATGCCGGAGGCGGGGATCGACGACACGGGGGGCATCCCGGAGACCGGCATGCCCGAGACGGGCATGCCGCCGGAGGGCCCGAACGGGTCGGAGACCGAGGGCGGCGGCGGGGACGCCTGGAACGGCTGCTGCGGCTGCGGGGGCATGCCCTGGAAGGCCTGCTGCTGCGGCGCGTCGAACGGGGAGACGGGAACGCCCGGGGGCGGACCGTACTGCTGGGGCGACGGCTGGCCGGGGCCGCCGACGTACTTGACGGTCCCGTCCTCTTCGACCGGGACGCCCTGCCGGCCCGACTGCGCCATGCGCTGACTCTCCGGCGACCAGGGCGCCTGCTCCTCCTGCGGAGGCTGCTCGTTCGGTCGGTACACCGGGGGCTGTTGCTGCGGCGGCTGCCAGCCGTCGGCAGGCTGCTGCGGGGTGTGGCTCATGTTCGACTCACCAAAGAAGATATGGGCATCGGCACATCATGTGTATGCGGCCAGCCTACGGGATCTGAACCCATCCTAGAGTCACCAACGGTAGCCGACCGCGGCAGCCGCCACAGCGCAGCGCCGCCGCGGATCGTCCTGGGAGGACCGACGAACCGGCGCGATCCGGGCTTGGGTCCGGTTGCGGCGCAGGTGTTCCGCCCGGGGAGGACCGGACCCGTGCCCGGGCCGTCCCGGCCGCCGGAGGCGAGGCCTCCGGGGGCTGTGGCGCAGGTCCCGCCACCTGGATGGCCGGCGCTCCGCCGGGTCCGTTAGAATTACGGGGTTGCCCGCCGTCGGGGTGGGCCGAATGAACGTCAATGCAGGAGTTTTGGATTATGTCGAGCGTGTGTGAAGTCTGCGCCAAGCGCCCGGGCTTCGGCAACAACGTCCCGTGGTCCCACAAGAAGACCCGTCGTCGTTGGAACCCGAACCTGCAGACCATCCGCATCGCGACTGGCTCCGGTGACAACAAGCGCCGCGCCAAGGTCTGCACTTCGTGCATCAAGGCCGGCAAGGTCACCCGCTAAGGGCTGACGCCGCGAAGTCTTACGCCGCCGGGGCACCGCCCCGGCGGCGCTTTGTCGTACCCGGAAGCGGGCACCGCGACCGCCTGAGGCGATCGCGACGACCATCGTGCGATTCGGCGGCCGTCGCCGACTCCGTGCGGGGACGCCGGACCCGGGGTGCGTGGGTGGGTCCGGCGTTCAGGGGCGACCGCCGGCCTCCTACTCCTTCGTGAAGTGCTCCCAGCCGGTCGGGCCGGTCCAGCGGTGGCCGTCAACCGTCACGCCGGCGCCTTCGGTCACGGTGCCGATGCGGCGCCAGCCTTCGGGGAGGAGCACGTCGGGCGGGAAGACCCCCGCGAGCGCGTGGTCCTCGCCGCCGCTGAGGAGCCAGCGGCGGGCGTCGGCGCCGAGTGCTTCGGCGGCGTTGCGCATCGGTTCGGGCACCGGGAGGGCGGCGGTGTCGACGTCGATGGCGACGCCGGAGTCGTCGGCGACGTGCCCGACGTCGGCGAGGAGCCCGTCGGAGACGTCGATCATGGCGTGCACCCCCATGAGGGCGGCGTCACGTCCGGCCGGGTACGGCGGCTGCGGCCTGCGGTAGGCGCCCACGAGCGCGCCCGGCGAGCGGAAGCCGCGCGAGAGCACGTTGAGGCCGGCGGCGGCCCAGCCGATCCGGCCGGCCAGCGCGAGCACGTCGCCGGGCCGGGCGCCGGATCGGGTGACCGGTTCGCGGCCTTCGAGGTCGCCGAGGGCGGTCACGGTGACGGTGAGGAGGTCGCCGCGGGTGGTGTCGCCGCCTATGACGGCCGCGCCGACGGCGGCGGCTTCGGCGGCGAGGCCCGAGGCGAGCCCTTCGAGCCATTCGGCGGGGAGGTCCTGCGGGGCGGCGACGGCGGCGAGGAGCGCGGTGGGGCGGGCGCCCATGGCGGCGATGTCGGCGAAGTTGGCGGCGGCGGCCTTGTGCCCGACGTCGGCGGCGGAGCACCAGTCGCGGCGGAAGTGGTTGCCTTCGACGAGCATGTCGGTGCAGGCGACCACGCGTCCGTCGGGGACGGTGACGACGGCGGCGTCGTCGCCGGGGCCGAGGACGACGGCGGGGGTGGTCGCGAAGTGGCGCGTGAAGCGCTCGATGAGGCGGAACTCGCCGACCTCGGCGACGGTCTCACTCACGTGGGGCTCATTCCTCGGCATTTGAAGGTCGCTGGATGACTGGGTAATCTTCGCTCAAGGGCGTTCGCGAAGCGGTCAGGCCCGCCCGTGTCGGGTCGGGCCTCACGATCCCGTTCCGCCCTTGCTCCTGAGGGGACTGCCGCATGGTGCAGGCGTACATCCTGGTTCAGACCGAGGTCGGCATGGCCGACCAGGTCGCCGAGGCCGTCACCGCGCTAGAGGGCGTGGTCCGGGTCGACATCGTCACCGGCCCGTACGACGTGGTCGTGCTCACCGAGGCCGCCTCCGCGGACCATCTGCGGGCGCTCGTGGTGAGTAGAGTCCAGCGGGTGGCGGGCATTACCCGCACGTTGACCTGTTCGATTCTCGACACCTGAGGAGCGCGGTGGGTTCCGAGAAGAAGTCGCGGCTTCCGGCGGTCGTGGCGACCGTCGTGGCGCTGCCCGTGGCCGTCGTCGCCGGTGTGCTGGTGTTCAACGCGATCGCGCCCGAGGCGGAGCCGGAGCACGAGGACCTGTCGCCGGTGTCGGTCGAGGCGCCCGCGCTGAGCGAAGCGGACGCGGTGATCTGCCTGGCGCTCACGGCGACCGCGCCGGAGCGGGCAGGCGGCCTGCAGGCGCGGCCGGTCGAGGGCGGCGCGGGCGCGGCGGAGTCGGTCATGGCGTACGGCGACCCGGCGGCGGTGGCGACCTGCGGGGTCGAGCCCGTGGCGGTCGCGGACACGGCGCTGGTCTACAAGCTCAACGGGGTCTGCTGGTACTCGGACGAGGCGGGCCTGGAGTGGACGACGCTGGACCGGCAGGTGCCGGTCGGCGTGAGCGTGCCGGAGGCGAACGAGCAGCCGGTCGACGTCTTGAACGACCTCTCGACGGTGATCGCGGCGAAGATCCCGGCGGCCGCCGAAGCGCCGACCGGCTGCGCGTGAGGACTGCGCTCGAGCGCGCGTTCTTCGCGCGCGATTCGGTCAAGGTGGCCCCTGAGCTGCTGGGCTGCCTGGTGGCCGCGAACGGCGTGACCGTGCGGCTGACCGAGGTCGAGGCCTACCGCGAGGACGACCCCGCTTCGCATTCCTTCCGCGGCGAGACGAAGCGAACGGCCGTCATGTTCGGCCCGCCCGGGTTCCTCTACGTCTATTTCACCTACGGGATGCATTTCTGCGCGAACCTCGTGTGCGGCCCTGACGGCTCCGGCGCGGCGGTGCTGCTGCGGGCCGGCGAGGTCGTGGCCGGCGTCGAGACGGCGCGCGGGCGGCGCGGCGCGAAGGTGCCCGACCGGGACCTCGCGCGCGGTCCGGCGCGGCTCGCGCAGGCGATGGGCTGGGGCCGCGAGGACGACGGCCGCGACATGGTCGGCGCGGTCCTGCAGGGCACGGGCGCGGCGGCGGTCGCGGCCGGGCCGCGCACCGGCATCACGAAAGCGGCCGACACGGACTGGCGGTTCTGGATCCCCGGCGACCGCTTCGTCTCCCCGTACAAGCGCCACCCGAAGGCGCCTCGGGCGGAGGGCTGAGCCCGCGCCACGGTGCCGCTGCCCGAGTGCGGGCGTGGACGGCCCCGCGGGCGCCCGGTGCGCGTTCGTCGCCGCCGCCGCAGCGCTACTTCGGCCGTGAGGCGGGGTCCAGGTCGAGCCTTACGTCGAGGTACGGCGAACGCATCAATGTCCTGAAGGCTTCCAGCGCATCCGCATCCTGGTCTACTTCGGAATTGCGGCCTTCGGCGTTCGGCGACGAGAAGTAGACGATCGCCTTCAGCCGCGGATAGTGCGCCATCTGGTCCATCGCGGCTTCGAACACCGTCTGCTGATGGCCCGGATGATCATCGTGGGTGAAGACGCCCCACTCGGCGAGCATCATCGGTTTGTCCGGGTGCTGCTCGGCGACCCAGTGGTAGTAGCCGGGCCAGCCGTATTCGGGATGGGCCGTGTCAAGCAGTTCGCCGAAATCGAACCGGCCGTCGTCCTTGAGGGTCTGGCCGTATCCCGACAGGCCGATCCAGTCGACCACGTCCTCACCGGGGTACAGGTCGTCGTGCCACGGCACCTCGACCCATTTGAGGTAACCCATGTAGTTCATGACGGACACGAGGTTGTCCACGCCGTTCGCGCGCAGGCGTTCGATGACATAGCGGTACATGGCCGCGTAGTCCTTGGCCTCCATGCCCGAGCCGGGCCGGTCGACGACGTCGTTCTCGGGTTCATGGTGGACGGTGA
The DNA here is from genome assembly GCF_040674615.1 of Glycomyces sp. NPDC049804. Lineage (NCBI taxonomy): Bacteria > Bacillati > Actinomycetota > Actinomycetes > Glycomycetales > Glycomycetaceae > Glycomyces > Glycomyces sp. NPDC049804. The sequence continues at coordinate 324,051 of NZ_JBFAMQ010000001.1, read as the reverse complement.
AGAAGAACGGCTTGTCGAAGCTCGCGTTGATATGCGCGGCGAGCCGGTCCAGGTAGGCGTCCACTTCCGGGTCGCCCGCCGCGATCTCGGCCCATTTCGCCATCTGCGGCTTCCAGTTGATGAACAGGGTCCGCGGGCGCTCCGGGTCTTCGGTCAGCGCGATCTGGTCCTTGGTGGGGAACAGCTTGTCGTCGGCCCGCTCGTACGCATGGTAGATCTGCTGTGTGCGCTCTACTGTGGCCTCGAATTCGAGGAAGGCGTCTTCCTTGTCCTGCGAGGTCTTCCCTCCGGCGGCGGCGCCGATCAGGGTCCCGCAGTTGGGCACGAGCTTCTCGTTCGTGACGCATTCGCTGAAGGTGTCCACAGCCTGGCCGGACTCCGGCTGCAGCGGCGGGCCGGAGACTGCCGGAGTCGGCGACTCACCCGAACCGGGATCCGGTTGCGAGGGCGGGCCGGAGACCGCCGGAGTCGGCGACTCACCCGAACCGGGATCCGGTTGCGAGGGCGGGCCGGAGACCGCCGGAGTCGGCGACTCACCCGAACCGGGATCCGGCGGGAGCGTCCCGGGAGGCGTGGTCGGTGCGGCGGTCGGCCCCTGGCTCAACGGCGCCGGGCTCACCGGCGGCACTTGTGAGATGGTGCGCAGACGCGGCCCCGTCTCGTACTCGGTGCCCGCGAACTCGAGGTACGAGTCGCGGTCGGGGGTCGTCACCGCGAATCCGTAGCGGCCCGGAGCGTTGATCGCGCCGGTCACATCGAAGACCACTTCGGTGGTGCCCGCGTCGACATGGACCGCGTCCCACACCGCGCCGTACGGCGGGGCCGTGTCGGCGGTGAGGGAGCACAGGCAGGCCACCGAGCGCACAGAGGCGACCTCGACGATCATGCCCTCGCCGTCGGGCGGGACGGCGACGGGCAGGCGCAGCTCGGCCGTGTGATCGGGCCGGATCGTGGACTCGTCGAGTGCGAACTGGAGGTGCGAGACGGCGATGCCGAGGCCCGTGGCATAGCCGACGGGCAGCACGGCGGGGGACTCGGGTGCCGGGACGGTGATCTCGCTGGCGATGAAGGTGGCTTCGAGCGGCTCGTGATCGTAGGTCCCGTTCCCGTCCTGCCAGGCCTCGTCGACGTCGACGCCCGGGCGGTCCCCGGTGCCGACCCCGTAGCCGATCACGAAGCCCGCCAGCACCAGCGGGAGCACCGCCAGGACGGTCACGATGCCGCGGCCCGCCCGGAGGCTCCGGCGAGTTTCGGTGTCGCTCATCGCCCACCTTCTTCCGTCCAATGTGATCCGTACTCAAATGCTGCGATTTACGATATCAACGACCATAATGGTTTTTACTAGTCTGCTCTCACAAACACAACCTTCGCCCCGCGCATGGCGCGCCTCAAGCCCGCCCGGCCGTCACCTCGCGGTCGAGTCGCTCGTTACTCAATCGAGATCCCGTGAACGAGAAAGGCCTTCGCGTTGAGGACCCCTGCCGCCCGCACGCTCGCCGATTACGGCGTCATCGTCCGCCGTTCCTGGTGGCTCATCATCGGAACGGTGGCCGCGGCGCTGGCCGCCGGGTTCGCCTACACCTCGCTGAGCGAGGAGGTCTACGAGTCCACGTCCTCGATCCTGGTGCTGCCCACCGCGAGCGACACGGAGGTGGCCGGCGCCCGCACCGCCGGGCAGGTCAACCTCGACACCGAGGCCCAGCTCGTCAAGTCCACCGAGGTCGCCGTGGCCGCCGCCGAAGCGCTCGGCTCGGCGGACGCCGACGACCTCGTCTCGCGCGTGTCGGTCACCGTGCCGCCCAACACGGCCGTACTCGAGATCGCCTTCCGCGCCGGCGACGCCGAAGCCGCCAAGGCCGGGGCCGTCGCGTTCAGCGAGGCGTACCTCGAGCACCGCCGCGCCGGGGCCACCGCCTCGCTCGAAAGCGCGATCGCCGCCGACACCGTCGAGCTCGACGCGGTCAAGGCCGACATCGCGGCCGCCGAAGCCGAGCTGTCCGGGATGGACTCGGGCGAGAACGGCCGGTCCCGGCTCGAAGCCGAACTCGACGGGCTGCAGCAGCAGGCCGACGAGATCGAGGCCGAAATCGCCGGGATCGAGGCCCAGCAGGGCGCGGTCTCGCCCGGCCGCGTCATCAACCAGGCCTCCGTGCCCGGCAAGCCCGTGAGCCCCAACGCGATGTTCAACCTCGCCGCCGCGCTCGGCATCGGCCTGCCGCTCGGCCTCATCCTCGCGTGGGCCCGGCACCGCCTGGCCCGCAAGGTCGCCTACCCGACCGACCTGGTCGAACGGTGCGAACTCGACGTGCTCGCCTCCGTGCCCCCGACCGTGAAGTTCCAGCGCCGCGAGGTCTTCGGCGCCTACAGCCCCGGCGGCCGGGTCTTCTCCCAGCTCAGGAATGTCGTCTCCGCGCAGTTGACGCACGACCGGCGCGTCATCGTCGTCGCGGGCGTGGCCCCCGGTCCCGCCGCGAGCGTCGTCGCCGCGAACCTCGCCACCGCGATGGCGCGGGCGGGCGACCGCGCCACCGCCGTCGCCGCCAACCCGAGCACCACCGTGGGCCTGCCGGAGCTGTTCGGCACGGACTCCGTGCCGGGCCTCGCCGACGTCTGGTCCGGCCGGGTCGACCTCGCGGTGGCCACGCAGGCCGCGCCGCGCCAGCCCAGCCTCAACGTGATCGGCCCCGGCGCCGCCGCCCGGGCCACCGGGCCGACCAGCGAGGCCGCCGCCGAGACGTTCTCGAAGCTCGCCGAAGCCGGGCGCTTCGTGGTCGTGGACGCCCCGCCGCTGTCGTGCAGCGCCGACGCGCAGCTGCTCGCCGGGCACGCCGACGCGGTGATCCTCGCCGTCCAGTCCGGCCGCGACTCGATCGGCGAGACCGCCGCGGCCGCGCTGGCCATGCGGCAGATCGACACGCCGCTGCTGGGCGCGGTCCTGCTTCCGAGCGTGCTCGGCCCGATGAACACCGTGCCGCTGCCGGGCGCGCGCCGCGAGGCGCCGCACACGCCGGCGGTGTCCGAGGACGAGACGCCCACGGACTCGCTCGAGCCGGTCGAGGACCTGGAGACCACGCAGGTCATCCCCGCGGTCCGCTCCGCGGTCGAGCCGCGATGACGCTCCTCGCGGCCGCCCGGTCCGCCGGGCGCGGCCGGCTCGACCTGCAGGCGCGAGAGGCCCGGGAGGGCGCCTCGCTCACCTGGCTCCTCGCGGGCTTCCCGCTGTGGTGGGCGCTCGGCATGGGCGTCCTCGTGATCCCGTTCGTGGCGGCCGTCGCGGCGGTGAAGCTGGTGCGGCGCAGGTCGATCGCCGTGCCGCCCGCGTTCGGGTGGTGGCTGCTGTTCCTTCTCGCGGTCACGCTGAGCCTCGCGAACCTCGGGGTCGACCCGCCCGGGACCGTGCCCGAGACGTGGTTCTCGAGCCTGCCCGGGGCGACGTTCAGGTTCGGCTTCTACTGCTGCTGCACCCTCATCGCCTTGTGGGCGTACAACCTGGTGGTCGAGGGCAAGCTCCGGCGGGAGCGGCTGATCCGGCTGCTGGGCTGGCTGTTCGTCGTCACCGTCGCGGGCGGGTTCCTCGGCACGTTCTTCGGGTCGTTCGAGTACACGTCGCCGGTGGAGGCGCTGCTGCCGAAGGCCGTCGCGAAGGACGGCTTCGTGCAGTCCCTCGTGCACCCGGCCGCCGCGCAGACCATGGACTTCCTCGGCTACGAGACGCCGCGCCCGGCCGCGCCCTGGGGCTACACGAACACGTGGGGCAACAACTTCGCGATCACCGCCGTCTGGTTCGCCATCGCCGCGTTCTGCACGCCCGTGAAGACGAAGTGGCGCATCGCCGCCGTCGTCCTGCTCGTCGCCTCGCTCGTGCCCGCCGTGTACTCGATGAACCGCGGCCTGTGGCTCGGGCTCGCCGCCATCGCGGTCTTCGCGGCCCTGCGGCTGCTCGTCTCCGGCAGACCGGGCGGCATGCTCGCCCTCGCGGGAGCCGGCTGCGCCGCGGTGCTGCTCGTGGTCCTGACGCCATTGGGGACGGTGGTGCAGACCCGGCTCGACAACGGGCACTCCGACGACGGCCGGGCGTTCTCCTCGGAGCGCGCCACGGCACTCGTCGTCGAGCACTCCCCCGTGATCGGCTTCGGATCGACGCGCAAGACGCTCGGCTCGGGCGAGTCGATCGCGGTCGGCCCCACCCCCGAATGCCCCCGCTGCGGCGGGCGCACCCTCGGCGGGAACGGGCAGCTGTGGCAGGTCATGTTCGCCCACGGGATCCTCGGCACCGTCACCTACCTCGGGTTCGCGCTCGCGGTGCTGTGGCGGTTCCGGCACGACCACACCGCGGTCGGCATCGCCGGGAGCGCCGTCGTCGGCTTCTCGCTGATCACGATGTTCTACTACAACGCCCTCGTGACGCCGCTCCTGTTCACCCTGCTCAGCTACGTCCTCCTCGCCACGGGCCGCCCGCCCGGGGTTCCACACCACGGCCCAGAGACGGAGAACCGATGAGCCGAGCCCTGAAGACCACCGACGACCTGCGCAGGCGCGCGACCTACCTCGCGGAGGTGGTCGACCAGCTGTACCCCGGTGCGGCGCAAGGCGACGCTCCGCGCCCGTACATCGTGGTGCCCGGCCGCCGCAAGCCGCGCGTGCTCATCCCGGCGGCCGATCGCAAGGTCGCCGCCGCCGCGCTCCACCGCTACGCCCGGCCCGCCGCGCGCGGCGCGCGTCTCAAGCGCGACGCCGCCGTGTGGGCGCTGCGCCTCGGCCTCGACCGGATGCTGCTGCCGCACCGCATCAAGGTCGGCGGTGCCGAGGGCATCGACGACCACCTCGCCACGGTGCTCGGCCACGAGGTCCATCTGAGCGTCCATATCGGTCCGGCGCGGGCGAACCGCAAGCCGGTGCTGCAGATCCTCAACGGGGACGCCGAGACGGTCGCCTTCGCCAAGCTCGGGGTCAACCCGCTGACCCGCGAGCTCGTCGAGGCCGAGACGAACGCGACGCGGCGCCTCAGCGAGTTCTGCGACCTGCGGCTGCTGCGAGTGCCCGAACTCCTGCACGCCGGGAACTGGAACGGCCACAACCTGATGGTGACCTCGGCGCTCCCGTCCTGGGACGCCCCGTCGGACCTCGGGCCCTCCCGCCGCACCGCCGCCATGCGCGAACTCGCCGACGCGTGCGGCACCGCCCGCTCGCCGCTCGGCGAGTCCGACTACGCGGTGCGGCTCCGCGGCCGGCTCAAGGACCTCACCGACCGCGGCGAGACCGACGCGGACACGCTCCAGACCGCGGGCGAGACCCTGCTCGACCGGTACGCCGGCACGGAGCTGACCTTCGGCGCGTGGCACGGCGACTGGTCGCCGTGGAACACCCGCGAGACCGAGGACCTGGTCTACCTGTGGGACCTCGAGCGGTTCGAGACCGGCGTCCCGTACGGGTTCGACGCCGCCCACTACCGGCTCCAGGACCACATCGTCACCCGCGGGGCCGACCCGACCACGGCCGTCCTCGGTCTCGTGGCCGAAGCGCCGTCCATCCTGGCGCCCATGGGCGTCGCGCCCGGCGAGGCCGAGCCGACCGCGCTGCTGTACCTCGTCGACCTCGCCGCCCGCTACATGGGCGACCAGGCCGAGCGGGCCGGCGCGGCGCTCGGCGCCCTCGGCCGCTGGCTCCTGCCCACCCTGCTGCGGCACATCGCCCGCCAGCGCACCGCTTCCGAGACGGGAGGCCAGTGATGAGCCCGAGGTCGCTCCGCGAGCGCATCCCGAGCCAGTTGAAGGCCGTCGTCGGCCACTCCTCCCGCACGTTCGGGCGGTTGACGGCGTCATCGCGCATGCTGCCGGGCCTGCTGATCTGCGGCGGCCAGCGCTGCGGCACCACGTCCCTGTACCGGGCGCTCGCGCAGCACCCGGCGATCATGAAGCCGGTGTTCCACAAGGGCGTGCACTACTTCGACACCGGTTACGACAAGGGCATGGCCTGGTACCGGGGGCACTTCCCGACGCAGGCGGCCTCGCGGCGGATCGCCGACCACACCGGGCTCGCGCCGGTCGCGTTCGAGTCGAGCCCGTACTACCTGTACCACCCGCTCGCGGCGGAGCGGTTCGCGCGGGACCTGCCGGGGGTCAAGGTGATCGTGCTCGTGCGCGACCCGGTCGAGCGGGCGTGGTCGCACCACGCGCACGAGGTGGCGCGCGGGTTCGAGCCGATCGCGGACTTCGAGGAGGCCGTCGCCGCGGAGGCGGGGCGGCTCGAGGGCAAGGAGGCGGCGCTGCGGGCCGACCCGTCGCTGTACGACTTCGACCACCAGCACCACGCGTACACGGCGCGCGGCCAATATACGGACTTCCTTGAGCCGCTCGCGAACCAGGTGGGCCGGGACCGGGTGCTGGTGCTCGACTCGGGCGAGTTCTTCTCCCGGCCGGAGGACGCGTTCGAGCGCGTGCTGCGGTTCCTGGGGCTGCCGTGGCTCGGCGAGTTCTCGTTCGCGCGGCACAACGCGCGCGGGCGCCCTTCGCCGATGTCCGCGGCCCTGCGCGAGCAGTTGACCGAGCACTACGGGCCCTATGACGAGCGGCTCGCCGACTGGCTTGGGGGCGTGCCGAGTTGGCGTCGCTGACGGCCGCCGCGGGTACCGCGGCCGTCGAGGAGGCGGGCCGCGAGGAACTGCGCGGCACCGCCCGCGGCGGGCTCGTCAACCTCGTCGGCGCGGCGGTGTCCGGGCTCGGGGGGCTGGCGGTCACGTGGCTCGCGGCGGTGGCGCTCTCCCCCGCCGAGGCGGGCGCGTTCTTCACGGCGACGTCGGTCTTCCTGCTGGCGGGCGCGATCGCGCGGCTCGGCACGCCGACGGGGCTCGTGTACTGGGTGGCGCGCCTGCACCAGAACGGGCGGGACGGCGCGGTCGGGTCGGTGCTCAAGCTGGGGCTGTGGCCCGCGGCGATCGTGTCGATGGCGGCGGCGTTCGGGCTGCTGCTGGCCGCGCCGATGTTCGCGAGCCCGGACCTGGTGCGGCTCATCGCGGTGTTCCTGCCCGCGTCGGTCGCGATGGACGCGCTGCTCGCGGCGACCCGCGGGTACCGGCTCATGGGGCCGTCGGTGCTCATCGACAAGCTGGGGCGCACCGTCGCGCAGCTGGTCGGGTTGGGCGCGATCGCGTTGGCGGGCACGGCGTCGCCCTTGACCATCACGTTCGCGTGGGTGCTGCCGTACCTGCCGGCGGCGCTCGCGGCGGGCTGGTACCTGCTGCGGCGGCACCGCCGTTCGCGCCCTGACCAGGGGTTCCCGGACCGGGTCTCGGCCCGGGCGTTCTGGGGGTTCACGGCGCCGCGCGCGGCGGCGGGCGTGGCGCAGCTGGGGCTGCAGCGGCTCGACATCATCATGGTCGCGGCGCTCGCGGGGCTCGGCCCGGCGGCGGTGTACACGGTCGCGACCCGGTTCGTGATCGTGGGGCAGATGGCCTCGGGCGCGGTCGGGCAGTCGGTGCAGCCGCGCGCGGCCGCGGCGATGGCCGCCGGGAAGCCCGCGGCGGCGCGGTCGCTGTACCAGGCGTCGACGGCGTGGATCGTGGCGCTCACCTGGCCGGTGTACCTGGGCGTGGGGCTGCTCGCGGACTGGTACCTGCGGCTGTTCGGCGGCGAGTACGTCGGCGGCGACGCGCGGCTCGTGGTGTGGATCCTGGTGCCCGCGATGATGGTCAGCTCGGCGTGCGGCGTGGTCGACTCGATGCTGGCGATGGCCGGCAGGACCTCGTGGCAGTTGGTCGACGTCTCGATTTCACTCGTGGTCAATGTGGGGTTGAACCTCGCGTTGATCCCTTCGATGGGGGTAGTCGGCGCGGCGATCGCGTGGTCGGCGGCCGTTCTGGTCAATAATTTGGTTCCACTCGCGCAACTGTGGCGCACGTTCGGCTTGCACCCGTTCGGGGCGTTGACGAGGCGGGCGCTGTTCGCGGCCGGTCTCGGATTCGGGGTCCTGCCGCTGGTTGTCTCGCCACTAGGCCCATTTCTGACGGCGGCCGCGCTCGCGGCCGCGGGCCTCGCGTGGGCGGTGGCGCTGCTGCGCTACCGGAACCGGATCTGACCTTGAAAGGGAATTCGTGGCCAGCAACTACACCGAGGTGTTCCAGGACCCGACCGCGGTAGAGAAGTACGCCGAGCGCACCTACGCCCCGGGCACGTTCTCGTCGATCGTCTCCACCCGCCAGGCCGGGTGGCTGCGCGGCTTCGTGCCGAACGCGTTCGCGACCCGGCCGACGCACCACGACTTCGCTTGCGGCACCGGCCGCGTCTCGCGGATGCTCGCGGGGCTGGTCGCGGTCTCGCACGGCTACGACACCTCCGAGGCCATGCTGCAGAAGGGCCGCGAGCTGGGCACGCCCGGCTACGCGCACCTGGTGCGGCCGGGCCTGGCCGCGCCCGAGGTCGACCCGGGGCGCCCGGCGCTGGTGACGGCGTTCCGGTTCGTGCTCAATGTGGACCTGCACCTGCGCGACCAGCTGATGGACTTCGCCTCGGCCGCGCTGCCGGACGCGGACGCGGGGCTGCTGCTCGTGGAGAACCACGGCAACGCCTCGTCGCTGCGGCACCTGCGCAAGACCTTCGGGCGCCTCGACGCGAGCACGTGGTTCCAGGAGCTCTCGCACCAGGAGATGCGGGACCTGTTCGCGCGCCACGGCTTCGAGCTGGTCGGCATGCAGGGCTTCACGCTGTTCACCCAGGGCTGCTACCGCGCGCCGTGGGGCTGGGCCGCCAGGGCCGCGGACGCCGCGCTGGCGTCCCCGCTGTCGAAGCGGGCCACTGACGTGGTCTACATCGCCCGCCGACGCTTAGCGGGCGCCGCGGCGACGTTCCCGGCAGGCCTCCGCGAGGAGGCGCACGGCTTCGGGAACGTCGTCCTTGAGGTAGCGGCGGACGAGGCGGCGCGGCTCGGAGAGCATCCGGAAGACCCATTCGGTGCCCGTGCGCTGCATCCATTTCGGGGCGCGGCGGCGGTATCCGGCGATGAAGTCGATGCTCGCGCCGCACCCGAGGAACCACGCGGCGGGGGCGGCCGAGCGCAGGCGCACCATCACATGCTCCTGCTTGGGGAAGCCGAGGCCGACGTAGACGAGGTCGGGGGCGGCGCTCTCGACGCGTTCGACGAGCGCGCGCCACTGCGACTCGTCCTTGTCGAAGCCCATGGGCGGGCACCACGCGCCGACCACTTTGAGGCCCGGGTAGCGGGCTTCGAGGAGGTCGGCGGCGCGCTCGGTGGGCCGCGCGGCGGCGTCCGGCGTGCCGCCCAGGAGGGCCACGCGCAGGCCGCGGGTCGCGGCGGCCGCGGAGAGCGACCAGACGAGGTCCGAGCCCGCCACGCGGGCGGGAAGCGGCGTTCCGGCCACTTTGGAGGCCCACACGAGGGGCGCGCCGTCGGCGACGACGAGGTCCGAGGCGGCGATGACGGCGCGCAGCTCGCGGCTCCGGCGGGCCGCGGCGACGATGTCCACGTTCGGGGTCACGATCTGACCGCCCCGCCCGGCCTCGAGCGCGTCGAGCACGCGTGCGACCGCCCCTGCTTCGGTGACCGGATCGATGGCGATGCCGCCCACGGACACTCGCTTCGCGGGCCCTGAGGTCGGCCGAGGTGTCGCGCCGCTGCCGCGGTCCGCGCGGGAAGGGCCCAAACGCTCCATGCGATCAGACGTTAGAGGTCCGCGTGCGATTTTCCGGGAATTTTGGCGACAGGGCGTGTCCCCCACCCCACCCCTCGTCGTTATACGAATCATCAAGGGGCGCCTGCAGGTTTCCGAGCCAGGCTCGGATCGCGGCCCCGGAGGCAGCGAAGCACCAGGGTGAGCGAGGGTTCAGTGAGCGTGAAGATCGCCGACACGGCCGAGCGGTCCGAGAACCGCGTCAAAGTGGTCTTCATCGGGGGTCTCGGTCGCAGCGGTACGACGCTCCTCGAACGCCTGCTCGGTCAGCTCCCCGGCGTCGTCCCCCTCGGCGAGATCACCCACCTGTGGGAACGGGACCTCGTCGGCAACGAGATGTGCGCGTGCGGGGCCGCCTTCTCGCACTGCGAGTTCTGGCAGCGGATCGGCGAGCGGGCCTTCGGGTCATGGGAGCACGTCGACGTCGAGCGGCTCAACGCCCTCAAGGCCACAGTGGACCGCACCCGGCACATCCCCGCGCTCGCGGCCAAGCGCCTCGCGCCCGCCCAGCACCAGCTCGTCACCGAGTACGCCGAGTACTTCGAGAAGATCTACACCGCCGCCGCCAAGGACACGCGCGCGCAGGTCGTCGTCGACTCCTCCAAGCACGCCTCGCTCGCGTACTGCCTGCGCTGGTCCCCCAAGATCGACCTGCGGGTGCTGCACGTCGTGCGCGACTCGCGCGGCGTCGCCTACTCGTGGACCAAGAAGGTCGCCCGCCCCGAGTCGCCCACGGGCGACCAGATGACCCGCTACTCCCCCGCGAAGGCCGCGATGCTGTGGAACGCGCAGAACGCCGCGTTCAGCCTCCTGGCCCGCCGCGGCGTGCCGGTGCGCCGGGTCCGGTACGAGCGGATCATCCAGCGCCCGCGCAAAGTGATCGCGTCCCTGGGCCGGTTCTGCGGTCTGGACCTGACCGAATCGGACTACAACTTCATCGGGGACGGCTGGGCCGACCTCGGCCCCAGCCACTCGGCGGCCGGCAACCCGATGCGGTTCACCGTGGGGCGCATCCCGATCTACCCCGACGAGGCCTGGACCGAGGACCTGCCCGAGAGCACCCGGCGCATGGTCTCCACCCTCACCCGGCCCCTCCTGGGCCGCTACGGCTACCTCGACGAAGAGGAGACCCCTGTGGACGAACCCGTTCTGGAAGAGGTGACCGCCCGTGACTGACTGGCCGTCGGTGGGCGTCGTGATCCCCACGCACAACCGCCCCCAGCAGGTGCGCGCGGCGCTGCGCTCGGTGCTGACCCAGTTCTACCCCGGCGAACTCGAAGTGATCGTCGTCTTCGACCGAGCCAAAGTGGACGAGGACCTCGCGGCGGACGGCAAGCGGCCCGTGCGCGTGGTCAAGAACGAGCGCACGCCCGGCCTCGCCGGGGCCCGCAACACCGGGATCACCGGGCTGGACACCGATCTCGTGGCGTTCCTCGACGACGACGACGAATGGCTCCCGGGCAAGCTCGCCGCGCAGGTGACCGCGCTCGGCACCGAGGCCGAGCTGTGCACCACCGCGATCGAGGTCGACTACCGCGGCCGCCGCAACTCCCGGCTCGCGCAGAAGACCATGGTGCGCCACGTCGACCTGCTCCGCTCGCGCATGATGATGCTGCACTCCTCCACGTTCCTGTTCCGCCGCTCCGCGCTCCTGGGCGGGCTCGGCCTCGTCGCCGAAGACGCGCCCGGCAGCCAGAACGAGGACTGGGACATGCTCCTGCGGGCCTCCAGGCGCCGCCCCATCGCCCACGTCGACGTCCCGTACGCCCTCGTCAACTGGGCCGGCTCGCACTTCGAGACCCGCTGGGACACCAAGATCTCCTCACTGCGGTGGATACTCGACCGCCACCCGGAGATCCACGGCAGCCCCGAGGGCGCCGCCCGCGTCTACGGCCAGATCGCCTGCTGGCACGCCGCCACCGGCGACCGCAAGGAAGCCCTCCGCTGGGCGCTGCGCGCCACGAAGGCCAACCCGAGCGAGCCCCGCGCCGCCGTCGCCGCCGCCGCGGCGGCGGGCATCGTCGGCGTCCCCGCCGTCATGGCCGCCCTGCACCGCCGCGGCCGCGGCATCTAGACCACGGAAAAGCGGCCCCGGAACCGAAGTTCCGGGGCCGCTTTCGATAAGCATCGCAATAGGTCAGCCCTTCTTGCGCAGCTCCTCTTCGTTCTTGTGCAGGTCGTCGAGGCCACCGCACATGAAGAACGCCTGCTCGGGGAAGTGGTCGTACTCGCCCTCAGCGATCTTCTTGAAGGCCTCGACGGTCTCCTTGACGGGGACGAACGAGCCCTCGACGCCGGTGAACTGCTTCGCCGCGAACGTGTTCTGCGACAGGAAGCGCTCGATGCGGCGCGCGCGGCCCACGACGAGCTTGTCCTCTTCCGAGAGCTCGTCCATGCCGAGGATGGCGATGATGTCCTGCAGCTCGTTGTACTTCTGCAGGATCTGCTTCACCGTCGACGCCACCGCGTAGTGCTCCGCACCGACGACCTCGGGCTCCAGAATGCGGGAGTTCGAGGCGAGCGGGTCGATCGCCGGGTAGATGCCCTTGTCGGAGATCTTCCGCTCGAGGTTCGTCGTCGCGTCCAGGTGGGTGAACGCGGTGAACGGCGCCGGGTCGGTGTAGTCGTCCGCGGGGACGTACACGGCCTGCATCGAGGTGATGGCCTTGCCGCGCAGCGAGGTGATGCGCTCCTGGAGCTCACCCATCTCGTCCGCCAGGGTCGGCTGGTAGCCCACGGCCGAGGGCATGCGGCCCAGCAGCGCGGAGGTCTCCGAACCGGCCTGCGTGAACCGGAAGATGTTGTCGATGAAGAGCAGCACCTCCTGGTTCTTGACGTCGCGGAAGTACTCGGCCATCGTCAGGGCCGACAGGGCGACGCGCAGACGCACGCCCGGCGGCTCGTCCATCTGGCCGTAGACCAGCGAGGTCTTCGGGAGGACGCCGGCCTCGGCCATCTCGGCGATGAGGTCGTTGCCCTCACGGGTGCGCTCGCCGACACCGGCGAACACCGAAGAACCACCGAAGTTCTGGGCGACGCGGATGATCATCTCCTGGATGAGCACCGTCTTGCCCACGCCGGCGCCGCCGAACAGGCCGATCTTGCCGCCCTTGACGTACGGGGCGAGGAGGTCGATGGCCTTGATGCCGGTCTCCAGCATCTCGGTCTTCGGCTCCAGCTGCGCGAACGCCGGGGCGTGGCGGTGGATCTCCCAGTAGTCGTCGGCCTCGAGCGTCTCGCCCTCAGCCAGGTTCAGGCACTCACCGAGGACGTTGAACACCTTGCCCTTGATGCCGTCGCCGACCGGGACCTTGATCTGCGCACCGGTGTCGCGGACCTCGGTGCCGCGGACCATGCCGTCGGTCGGGGCCATGCAGATGCCACGGACTCGGTTGTCGCCCAGGTGCTGGGCGACCTCGAGGGTCACGGTCTTCTTCTGGCCCCCGTACTCGATGTCCACATGCAGTGCATTGAAGATCGCCGGGATGGCGTTTCGAGGGAACTCGACGTCGACGACCGGCCCGATGACCCGTACGACGCGCCCCACTCCTTGAGTGTCAGTCATCGTTACTCTCTTCCTGCGGCGGAAAGGGCACTGGCCCCACCCACGATTTCGCTGATCTCCTGCGTGATCGCCGCCTGCCGCGCCGCGTTCGCGCTCCGCCGCAGGGTCTTGATCAATTCATCGGCATTGTCGGAAGCCGCCTTCATGGCCCGACGCTTCGACGCCAACTCGCTCGCCGCGGCATCGATCAGCGCCGCGTAGATGCGAGTCGTCAAGTACTTCGGCAGCAGCGCGTCGAGCAGCGCTTCCGGGTTCGGCTCGAACTCGTAGTCGGGAAGGAGCACGTGCTCTTCGAGCTCGGACTCCTCCACCTCTTCGACCTCGAGGGGAGCCAATTGCCGCGGTTCAGGGGTCTGCGTCAGCAGCGAGACGAACTTGGTGTGGACGATGTGCAGTTCGTCGACACCAAGGATACCGTCCGCTCCGGCGTCGTCACCCACGTCGTCGGCGCCGGACATGAACGCCGCGAGCAGCGTCCGCGTGATCTCCTGCGCGTCCGAGACCTTCGGCAACTGGGAGAACCCGGTCCACGAGTGGACGATCGGGCGGGAACGGAACCGGTAGTAGTCGACGCCCTTGCGGCCGGCGACGTACAGGACCGGCTGCTTGCCCTCCTCGGCGAGCCGGGAGACCAACTGCTCGGCCGTGCGGATGACGTTCGCGTTGTACGCGCCGCACATCCCCTTGTCGGCCGTGACCACCAGGACGCCCGCCCGGCGCACCTGCGGCCGCGGTTGCAGCAGCGGGTGGTTGATCGACGCGTTGCTCGCGAGCGAGGTCATCACGCCGGTCATGGCCCGGGCGTACGGCAGCGAAGCCGCCACCCGGTCCTGCGCCTTGGCGATGCGGCTGGTCGCGACCAGCTCCTGCGCCTTGGTGATCTTCTTGATGGACTGGGTCGACTTCAGCCGCTTGCGCAAAGTACGAAGCTGCGCTGACATGGCTAACCCTTCTTGACGCGCTTGACGGTCTCGACGTCGACGTCGCCCTCGAGGGCGTCTTCGGCGGCGTCGGTCACGTGAAGGTCGTCGGCGGTGGCCTTGAACATCTGCTTGAACTTGGCGATGGCGCGCTTGAGGGTGTCCTCGATGTCGCCCGAGACCTTGTCCTTGCCCACGGTGAGCTGCGCGACGAGGTCCTTGTGGTTGGCGCGCATGTAGGTCAGGAACTCGTTCTCGAAGCGGCGGATCTCGCCGACCGGGATATCGTCGAGCGCACCCGAGGTGCCCGCCCAGATCGAGATGGTCTCCTCGCCCATCGGGAACGGCTCGGCCACACCCTGCTTGAGGAGCTCGACCAGGCGCAGACCGCGGTCCAGCTGGGCCTTCGACGCGGCGTCCAGGTCCGACGCGAAGGCGGCGAACGCCTCCAGGTCGCGGTACTGGGCCAGGTCCAGGCGGAGCGAACCGGCGACCGAGCGCATGCCCTTGGTCTGCGCGGCGCCACCGACACGGGAGACGGACGTACCGACGTTGATCGCCGGACGCACACCCGAGTTGAACAGGCCCTCTTCGAGGAAGACCTGGCCGTCGGTGATCGAGATGACGTTGGTCGGGATGAACTGCGAGATGTCGCCGGCCTTGGTCTCGATGATCGGCAGACCGGTCAGCGAACCGCCGCCCAGCTCCTCCGAGAGCTTCGCGCAGCGCTCCAGCAGACGGGAGTGCAGGTAGAAGACGTCACCGGGGAAGGCCTCGCGGCCCGGGGGACGACGCAGCAGCAGCGACACGGTGCGGTACGCCTCGGCCTGCTTCGAGAGGTCGTCGAAGACGATGAGGACGTGCTTGCCGCCGTACATCCAGTGCTGGCCGATGGCCGAACCGGTGTAGGGGGCCAGGTACTTCAGGCCCGCGGGCTCGTCGGCGTTGGCCGCCACGATGGTGGTGTACTCCATCGCGCCGTGCTCTTCGAGCATGCCCTTGATGCCGGCGACGGTGGAGCCCTTCTGGCCGACCGCGACGTAGATGCAGCGCAGCTGCTTGTTCGGGTCGCCCGACTCCCAGTTCGCCCGCTGGTTGATGATCGTGTCGATCGCGACCTGCGTCTTGCCGGTCTTGCGGTCGCCGATGATCAGCTGGCGCTGGCCGCGGCCGATCGGGGTCATCGAGTCGATGGCCTTGATACCGGTCTCGACCGGCTCGAACACCGACTGGCGGTTGATGACGTTCGGGGCCTGGGCCTCGAGCTCGCGCTCGGTCTCGGCCTCGATCGGACCGAGGTCGTCGATCGGGTTGCCCAGGGCGTCGACGACGCGGCCCAGGAACTTGTCGCCGACCGGGACCGAGAGGACCTTGCCGGTGCGCTTGACGGACTGTCCCTCGCCGACCTTGGTCGGGTCGCCCAGGAGGACGGCGCCGATCTCGCGGACGTCGAGGTTCAGGGCCAGGCCCATCACGCCGCCCTCGAACTCCAGGAGCTCGTTGGCCATGACGGAGGGCAGGCCCTCGACGACGGCGATGCCGTCGCCGGCGCTGGTGACGGTACCGACCTCTTCGCGGGTGATCTCCGGCCGGTACGACGAGACGTAGGCGTCGAGCGCGCTACGGATCTCGTCAGAGGAGATGGTCAATTCAGCCATCTGAACGTTTACCTTTCTGTAATTACCGGCTGGATCAGCGTCCGGCCAAGGCTTGGCGGGCTTCGTCGAGGCGGCGCGAGACGGAGCCGTCCCACAGGTCCGAGCCGACTTGCACTCGGATGCCCCCGACGATCGCGGGGTCGACCGTGACCTTGAGCGCCGCAGGGCGCCCGTAGACCAGGCTGAGCTTGGCGGCGAGCTGGCGCTCCCCGGCCTCGTCGAGCGGCTTCGCCACGGTCACATAGGCCACCGTCTCGTCGCGGGCCGCCGCGGCGGCCTCGACCAGGTGGGCCAGTGAGGCGTGGAAGCTGCGACCGCCGATGCCGTAGGCGGCGGCGGTCGCGAGCTTCACGGTCACCGGCTCGGCCTTGCCCTCGAGCAGGTTCTCGATCAGCGAGGCCCGGCCCTTCGGGTCGGTGCCGGAGGCACCGAGCACCGCGGCGAGTTCGGCGTCACCGTCGACGAGCCGCCCGAAGCGGAACAGCTCGTCCTCGACGTTCGCCAGGGTCCCTTCCTTGGTCGCGGCGAGCAGCAGCGCCGCGACGGCGATCTGCTCGGTGCCGTCGGCCAGTTCGGACGGGGTGCCCCAGCGGCCGCGCACGAGCGTGGCCACCACGTCGGCGGCGGTCGCGCCCACCTGGGCCGCGATGAGCCCGCGGACCAGGCCCTCCCGGTCGTCCGCCGTGCGGGCGGGGTCGGACAGGGCGCGACGCAGCCGAGGCTGGTCGACGAGGAACCTCGTCACTCCCAGCAGCTGATCGCCGCACTCGGTGAGCTGCTCGGCCGAGTGGCCGGAGGCAGCGGCCTCCAGCACGGCCCGGCCGGCCTCGATGCTTTCGCGTCCAGTCGTCGACATCAGCGCGCTCCGCTCGTCTCGGCCGTCTCGTCGGAGATCTGGGACAGGAACTGGTCCACAGTCGCCGTCGTGTCGGCGTCGCCGGCGAGGCGCTGACCGATGATCTTCCCGGCCAGGTCAACGGCCAGGTTCCCGACCTCGCTGCGCAGCTCGCGGACGAGCTGCTGGCGAGAGGCCTCGACCTGCGCGTGGCCGGCCGCGATGACGCGGTTGGCCTCTTCGCGGGCGGAGACGAGGATCTCCTCCTTGGCGGCCACCGCGTCGGCACGGGCCTCGTCGCGGATCGCGGCGGCCTCCTCCTGCGCGGCGGCGAGCTTGCGGCGGTACTCCTCGAGCGTCTGGTTGGCCTCTTCTTGAGCCCGCTCAGCCCGCTCGATGCCGCCTTCGATCGCGTCCACTCGTGCCTCGAAGGTCTTCTCCATCATGGGGAAGACGAACTTCATGAGCACGAAGCACAGCAGACCGAAGGCGATGGCGCCGACGAGGATCTCTTGCCAGATCGGGAAGAGGATCGCCGTGCCTCCTTCGGCGGCGTGAATCATGTTCGCTCCGTAAGGTGGTGGTTAGGAGTTGATGAACGCGAGGACCAGGCCGAACAGGGCCAGAACCTCGACGAGGGCGAAGCCCATGAACAGCATCGGGCGGGTGATACCGGCCGACTCGGGCTGACGAGCGGTGGCGGTGATCCACGCGGCGAAGATCAGGGCGACACCGATACCGGGGCCGATCGCAGCGAGGCCGTAACCGACGACGTTGAGGCTGCCTTCCATGGCGTTTTTCTCCTAGGTGTCAGCGTGGCGTGTCCGTCACGCGCACGTTGTTCTTCAATTGCGAAAACTGTGTGGGGCGGGGTTCATCGGCTCGCGAGCTTCGCCGTGGCCGGCGGAAGCTCGGGGAGCGTCTAGTGCTCGTCCGCGAGGGACCCCTGGATGTACATGCCCGTCAGCAGGGTGAACACGTAGGCCTGCAGCAGGATGACGATGAGCTCGAAGAAGGTCATCGCGATGCCCATGGCGAACGAGAAGACCGACAGGCCCTGCACGAAGATGTTGCTCGCGTTGAGCATCTCGAAGCCGCCAAGGATGAACACCAGCAGGATGAGGTGGCCGGCGAACATGTTCGCGAAGAGCCGCAGTGCCAGAGTGACCGGTCGCAGGATGATGTTCTGCAGGAACTCGATCGGAATCAGCAGCGGGTAGATGAACCAGGGGGCCCCCGGGGGCACGCAGGTCATCTTGAGGAAGCCGATGAAGCCGTGCTTCTTGAAGCCGACGAACATGTAGATCGCCCAGGAGAGCACGCCGAGCATCAGCGGGAACGCGATGTGCGAGTTCGGGGAGATCTGGATGCCGGGCACGATGGCCCAGAAGTTCATGACGAGGATGAAGAGGAAGAGCGTCGCGAGGTAGGGCGCGAATCGCACGCCTTCCTTCTTGCCCATCTGGTCGATGGCGACGGTGTTCCGGATGAAGCCATAGGCGGATTCGGCGATCCACTGCTTCTTGGTCGGCACGATCTGGGGCTTGCGGTACGCCCACAGGAAGAAGACGATCAAGACCGCCACAGAGGCCCACACCGCGAAGGTGATGGTGGTGAACATGTGAGCGAGGGCGGTGTCGCTGAGCCCGGTGAACCAGTCACGGAAGTCAAAGTTGTGAAGGCCGGGCGGAAAGTGGGAGTCCCCTTCGGCCAGCACGGTGGCTGAGTCGGTCACGCGAGTCACGCCTCTCAGTCAGTGTCGGTCAAGTTACGGCGACATCTGCTTGATCAGCAGGTAGATCCCTGCTGCAGCACCGACAAGCATCCCTACCAGGAGCCCGACTTTGGGCAGTTCGAGCCAAAGGTCGACCAGGTATCCGAGACCACCCCAGAAGATGAGCCCGGACAGCAGATATCCCAGCGCGCGCCAGCCCATGTCCGAACCGTCCGGCTGGGGCTTGCGATCGGGGGGTTCCATGTCGGCCATGTCGAGCTGAACTCTAACAGCTACTACACAGGAACTGCCCAGCGGGTTCGCTGAGATGAGCGCCATCCGTGCAGAGTTGTCAACCTCTAAGAAACACCGCGTGTCGCGTGGAGGCGTCAAGAATTCGTCAAGATCGCGAATCGAGCTCGATATAGGGGATTTTGGCCTTGTAGGCCCAGACGACCTGGGTGGCGAGCCAGGCGACGGCGCCGCCGATCACTCCGTAGGCGAAGGGCAGCAGGGCGTCGGGCACGGCCGTTCTGACGATCGAGAGGATCGTCAGGACCAGCGCCAGTTTGACCGAATAAGTGATCAACGCCATAGGCAGAGTGAGACGCAGGTCAAAGGTCTCCGCCAGTGCGACCGCCGCCGCAGAACCCGCGAAACCCAAGGCGGCCAAGGCTACTCCTGCCGGAGCGGCCCACGCGCCGGTGCCTCCGGCTGTGATCCCGCCGACGACCACGGCGAGGACCGCCGCGATTCCCGCGGCGAAGAGGCACGGCTTCAAGAAGCCCTTGACCTTGCCCATCAGCGCGCTTCCAACGCGGCCGCGACGGGCTTCAGCGCCGCCTCGAGCTGGTCGGCGATCTGCGAATAGACCTCCTGGCGCATCCCCCAGGGGTCGGCGAGGTCGATCTCCTCGTAGTCGCCGCGCCGGGCGTCGGCCGCGTCGACGAGCGCCTTGCCGCGCACGGCGATGTCGCCGTCGGGCAGGGTCGCGGCGAGGTCGGCGGCCATCGGCCCGAACGAGCGTACGAGGAAGGTCTTGCCGGAAGCCTCGGGGAACCGCTCGGCGATGTAGTCGAGGTGCCCGGTCGTGGCCACGAGGATGAGGTCCGAGGCCTCCACGTGCTCGCGCAGGAGGTGCCTCGCGCGGTGGCCGTCGGGGTCGAAGCCGCGCGACTCGAGCTCGGTCATCGCGTTGTTCTGCATGTTCTCGCCCTCGTGGTAGGCCGAGATGCCCGCGCCGTGGTTGTACACGTCCTCGCCGGTGAGCCCGGCGAGGACGCGCTCGGACATGGGCGACCGGCAGATGTTGCCGGTGCACACGTGCAGCACGGTGAAGAGCGAGGTCACTCGTCGGCCTTCGCTTCGGCGGACTCCGCGGCGGCTTCGGCCGGCTCGGCCTCGTCCGCTTCGGGCTCGTCGTCTTCCGGTCCTTGGCCGGGGCCGTAGCCGTCGCGGTCGAGGGTCTCGGGCACGATCTTGCGGATCTGCTCGAGACTCAGCGCGCCCAGACGCAGGATCTGCGGCGGGTGGGCCACGCAGTCGATGATCGTCGACGGCTCGTTGTCCTCGCTCGGGCCGGCCTCCAGGTACACGGAGACGTCGGAGCCGAGCTGCGCCTTCGCGTCGCCGGCGGTCTCGGCCGGCGGCTGGCCGGTCTTGTTCGCCGAGGACACGGCCATCGGGCCGGTCTCCTTGAGCAGTTCGAGCGCGAGCGGGTGCAGCGGCATGCGCACCGCGACCGTGCCGTCCGTGTCACCGAGGTCCCAGGTCAGGGACGGGGTGTACGGCACGACGATGGTCAGCGGCCCGGGCCAGAACGCCTCGATGAGCTCCTTGGCGGAGTCCGGGATGTCGGAGGCGATCCCGTCGAGCGCCCGCTTCGAGCCGATGAGGACCGGCGGCGCCATGTCGCGCCCGCGGCCTTTGGCGGCGAGCAGCGCCTTGACGGCCGTGGGATTGAACGCGTCGCAGCCGATGCCGTAGACGGTGTCGGTGGGAATGACGACGAGCCGACCGCCGGTCACGGCCCTGGCCGCGGACTTCAATCCGGTCGCGCGGTCCTTGATCTTCCTGCAATTGAACAGCCTCACGGCGACAAGCCTAGCCTTCCCGTCGCGAACCTCGGGCGGCCCGCCAGGTCGTCGTGGTCCTCGGTCTCGGTGAACCCGCTGACACCCAGGATCGCCGGCGCGGCCTTCCCGTGCGTGTCGTCGTGCTCGAAGCCGAACCAGCCCCCGGGCTTGAGCCAGCCCGCCGCGCGCACGGCGAGCGGCTGGATCACGGCCAGGCCCGCTTCGTCGGCGTAGACCGCGCCGGACGGGTCGAAGTCGACCTCGGGCGCGACCTCGATCTCGAACGGGACGTACGGCGGGTTCGCGGTGACGAGGTCCACGGTCCCGTCGAGTTCGGCGAGCGTCCCGGCGGCGGTCGCGTCGGCCAGGACCGGGGTTGCACCGGTGCCCTCGAGGTTCGATTCGAGCCATTCGAAGGCGTCGGGGTCGATCTCGACGGCCCACACCGTCGCGTCGGGCCGCTCGGTCGCGATCGCGTGCGCGACCGCCCCGGAGCCGGAGCAGGCGTCGATCACGATGCCGCCCTTCGGCAGGTGCGCGAGCGCCCAGTCCACGAGCAGTTCGGTCTCGGGCCGGGGCACGAACACCCCCGGCCCGACCGCGAGCTCGCCGTAGCGGAACGCGGCCGAACCGGTCAGGTGCTGCAGCGGCTCGCGGGTGCAGCGTCTCTCAACGAGACCGGCGAATACGAGCCCCTGGGCGAAAGTCGGTCGGTCGGCGATCAGCAATTGGCTTCGCCTCAGCCCCGCCACATGAGCGGCGAGCAGTTCAGCATCCACGCGAGGCGAAGGGACTCCTGCCGCGGCAAGCAACGCCGCCGCCTCTGCGATCATCTCCGGCCATGGTTTGACAGGCGGCTGCTCCGTCGGCATTACTCGGAGCCGCGGGCCATGCGCTCGGCGCGGTCGGCGGCGGCGAGGGCGTCCAGGACCTCGTCGAGCGCGCCGTCCATGACCTGGTCGAGGTTGTAGGCGGTGAAGCCGACCCGGTGGTCGGTGAGCCGGTTCTGCGGGAAGTTGTAGGTGCGGATGCGCTCGGAGCGGTCCGCGGTGCGCACCTGGGAGAGGCGGGCGGCGCCGGCCGCGGCGGCGGCCTCCTCCTGCTGCTTCGCGAGGAGCCGGGCGCGGAGCACCTTGATCGCGGCTTCCTTGTTCTGCAGCTGGCTCTTCTCGTTCTGGCTGGTCACGACCACGCCCGTGGGCACGTGCGTGAGGCGCACCGCGGAGTCGGTGGTGTTGACCGACTGGCCGCCGGGGCCGGAGGAGCGGTAGACGTCGACCCGCACGTCGTTCATGTTCAGCTCGAAGTCGACCTCTTCGGCCTCGGGCATGACCACGACCGCCGCGGCGGAGGTGTGCACCCGGCCCTGCGACTCGGTCACGGGCACGCGCTGCACGCGGTGCACGCCGCCCTCGAACTTCATGCGCGACCACACGCCGTTGCCGCCCTCGGGCGTGCCCTTGGTGCGCACGGCGATCGAGGAGTCCTTGATGCCGCCGAGGTCGGTGGGCACCATCTCGAGGGTCTCGACGGCCCAGCCCAGGCGCTCGAAGTACCGCAGGTACATGCGCATGAGGTCCCCGGCGAACAGGCCGGACTCCTCGCCGCCCGCGCCCGCCTTGATCTCGATGATCACGTCCTTGGCGTCGTCGGGGTCGCGCGGGACCAGCAGCTCGGCGAGTTTCGACTCGAGCTCGGGGATGCGCTTGCGGATGCTCTCGGCCTCGTCCGCGAAGTCGGAGTCCTCCTTCGCCAGCTCCTCGGCGGTCTCGAGGTCCTCTTTCGCGGTCGCGATGTCCTCGGCGGTCTTCGCGATCGGCGAGAGCTCGGCGTAGCGGCGCCCGACCCGCCGCGCCTGGGCCTGGTCGGCGTGCAGGGCGGGGTCGCCCATCTGGACTTCCAGGTCGCGGAATTCGGCGAGGAGCGATTCCAGGCGGTTGTCGGCAGCGGTCGTCATTGCGGTTCCTTAAAGAGAGCAGTGCCAGAGGACATTCAAGTACGAAAAAACGCAGCGCCCGCGTCAAAGGACACGAGCGCTGCGCGGCAAAGCTACTTGGCGGCCTGAGCAGCCTTCTCCTGGGTCTTGGCGTAGCGGGCCTTGAACTTGGCCACGCGACCGCCGGTGTCGAGGATGCGCTGCTTGCCGGTGTAGAACGGGTGGCACTTGTTGCAGGTCGCAGCCTGGATCTTGCCACTGGCGACCGTCGACCGGGTGGTGAACGCGTTCCCGCAGGAGCAGGTCACCTCGGTGACGACGTACTGAGGGTGGATCCCGTCTTTCATGACTTCCCTTTCATGGCGGCCGCCGGGTCGGCCGCCGCAGCGGCCGTGAACCGGAACCGGTAAGGCCCCGAGGGGCTCATTCTGGACTTCGGGCGGGCTCGCAAGCTCGCCCTGGTGGATGCGCGACCTGCGCACCAGCTCTCCATAGTAAGGCGTGAGGCCGCTCTCAACCAGAGCAGCCTCACGTCTTGCACACTTACTCGCCGGGCGTGTTCTTGACGATCTGCATCAGGAACTCGGCGTTCGTCTGCGTCTTCTTCAACCGGTCGATCAGCAGGTCGATCGCCTGCTGCGGGTCCAGCGAGGACAGGACCCGGCGGAGCTTCAGCATGACCGCCTGCTCCTCGGGGCTCATCATGAGCTCGTCCTTGCGGGTACTCGACTGGTGGACGTCGATCGCGGGCCACGTGCGCTTCTCGGCGATCTTGCGGTCGAGCTTGAGCTCGGCGTTGCCCGTGCCCTTGAACTCCTCGAAGATCACCGTGTCGCCCATGGAGCCGGTCTCGACCAGCGCCGTGCCGATGATGGTCAGCGACCCGCCGTGCTCGATGTTCCGCGCCGCGCCCAGGAAGCGCTTCGGCGGGTAGAGCGCGGTGGAGTCGATACCACCGGACAGGATGCGACCCGACGCGGGCGACGAGTTGTTGTACGCGCGGCCCAGGCGGGTGATCGAGTCGAGCAGCACGACCACGTCGTGGCCGAGTTCGACCAGGCGCTTGGCGCGCTCGATCGCGAGCTCGGCGACCGTGGTGTGGTCCGACGGCGGACGGTCGAAGGTCGAGGCGATGACCTCGCCCTTCACCGAGCGCTGCATGTCGGTGACCTCTTCGGGCCGCTCGTCCGCGAGGACCACCATGAGGTGGCACTCGGGGTTGTTCGTGGTGATCGCGTTGGCGATCGCCTGCAGCACCATCGTCTTGCCGGCCTTGGGCGGGGAGACGATGAGGGCGCGCTGGCCCTTGCCGATCGGGGCCACCAGGTCGATGACGCGGGTGGTGATCGCGTTCGGCTCGGTCTCCAGGCGCAGGCGCTCCTGCGGGTACAGCGGCGTGAGCTTGTAGAACTCGTCGCGCTTCTTCGCGTCGTCGGGGCTCATCCCGTTGACGGTGTCGAGGCGCACGAGCGGGTTGTACTTCTCGCGGCGCTGCTGCTGCTTGCCGCCCTGGCCGTTCGGCTCCTCGCCGCCGCGGCTGGGCTTGACGGCGCCGGTGATGGCGTCGCCGCGGCGCAGGCGGTACTTGCGGACCTGCGACATCGAGACGTACACGTCGTCCGGGCCGGCGAGGTAGCCGGTGGTGCGGATGAACGCGTAGTTGTCGAGGATGTCGAGGATGCCCGCGACGGGAACGAGCTGCTCGTCGTTCTGCTGCGGCTGGCGGTCGCGCTGCTCGGCCTCGTCGCGTCCGCCGCGCTGGCGGCGGTCGGAGCGGTCGCGGCGCTTGCGGCGGCGGCCGTCGCCGTCGCCGTCACGGGGGCCGCGGTCGTCGTAGCCGTCGTCCTCGCGGCGCTCGCGGGTCTCGGTGCGGGCCTCGGACTGCTCGGCGCGCTCCTGGCGGTCTTCGCGGCGGCCGTTCTCGCGGCCGCCGTCACGGCCGGCTTCGCGGTTGTCGCGCCCGTTCTCACGGGAGCGGCGGCGGCGCTGCGGGCGGTCCTCTTCGGACTCGATCACGGCGACGCCGGACGACTGGGCTTCGGACTCAACGGCTTCGGTCTGACGCTCTTCGCGGCGGCGCGGCTGCGGCGGGCCGGCCGGGCGGGTCGCCCGGCGGGCGGCGGTGCCGCCCTTGGCCTCTGCACTCTCGGAGCCGGCGCCGGCGGGCGCGGCGTCGACAGTGGTCGACGGGGCCTCGGCGTTGGGCGTTTGGTCAGAGTCAGGCACTGGCGGGGCCTCCTTTTCCGCGCTGGCACCGCCGGGCTGCGAGCCCGCATCCTGCCGTTCCTGGATGGCGGCGATCAGCTCGCTCTTGCGCATCCGGCCAACGCCGGTGATGCCGAGCGATTGCGCCATCTGCTGGAGCTCGGGCATCAGCATAGAGGCCAGACCGGTTCCTGCCCGACGGCGCTTCTTGGTCTCCGGAAGCTCTTCCGAAGCCGAAGCCGCATCGCTCATCCGGTCCGACGTCGTGCCGGTGGTGTCGCTCAATGGATTCCTTCCCTGGCGGAACTTCGAAGTGGATTCGAGGAGTTTCCGCGTCTTTCAAATAGCCGCAATGCCGATGTTCTGGTCTGCGTCTCGCCATCGCTTCGGCCGCTTTCGGCCATGCTGCGGCCTCGGCGGTTGGAAGACGACGGTTGACACTGGGTGCAACACCCCTGGGCTGTCCGCTGAGCAGACGGTCCTGATCGTGGTGAACAGCCTCTGGGCCTGCGACTGGACGGCTTGCGTCGAATGATCGTGCACGGTGTGAGACACGTGATTGCGATCTCCGCTGATTGCGATCCTCGCCTTTGCGATCCGATCCGGGCGGAGGCCCGGCGCCACAAGCGGACAGCGACTGTTCCTTGGTCGAAACCGTGCCATGCCACGCTGGAGCTATGCAAAGTCACAAATCCATGGTTGAGGGTGATGACCCAAACAAGAGATCAGGCGTGCGCTGGATGCGCCGCAGCTGTTGTGACTACAAGCATAAGCAAGGCTTCGAGCAGTCACGACACCGGGTGGTCGTCTAACTGGAATGGTAGCGCACTCTCGCCATTCCCGACAACGGACCCGAGGATCACTCGTTCGGGGAGGTCGCGACCTGTACCGCCCCGTCGGCGACTTCCAGGCGCATCGCCTCGAAGCCCGCGGGGACTTCGGGGACGCGCGCGTCGTCGACCGTCAGGGCGAGCACGGTCGGACCCGCACCGGAGATCGCCGCGGCGATGCCGGCGGAGCGCAGCGCCCTCAGCAGATGCGTGCTCTCCGGCATTCCCTTGGCCCGGTACGACTGGTGGAGCCGGTCGTCCGTGGCCTCGAACAGCCGGGAGGGGTGGTGGGTGATCGCGGCGGCGAGCAGCGCGGACCGGGAGAGGTTGAAGACCGCGTCGGTGTGCGGGACCTTCTCGGGCAGCGCGGCGCGGGCGACCGCGGTCAGGCCCTTGGACTGCGGCACGAACGCCCACGGGTGGACGCGCGGCGACGGGTCGAGGCTGATCGCCTTCGCACCGTCCTCAGTGGTGTAGGCGATGGTGAAGCCGCCGAGGAGGCACGGGGCCACGTTGTCCGGGTGGCCCTCGATCTCGCTGGCGAGGACCAACTTCTGCGTGCGGGTCATGCCGGCGCCGGCGAGCGCGTCGGCGAGCATGATGCCCGCGACGATCGCCGCCGAGGAGGAACCGAGCCCGCGGGCGTGCGGGATCCGGTTGCGACACTTGATCTTCAGGCCGGGGGCCGAGAGGCCGAGGTGCTTGAAGGTGCGCAGCATCGTGGCGGCGACGAGGTGGCGCTCGTCGAGGGGCACGGTGCCCTCGCCTTCGCCCTGGACTTCGACGGCGATCGCGGTGCCGCTGGTGGCCTCGGCCGTGACCTCGTCGCAGAGGTCGAGCGCGAGGCCCAGCGAGTCGAAGCCGGGGCCGAGGTTGGCTGAGGTGGCCGGGACGCGCACGGTGGCGCGGGGCCCAGTTGCGAAGGCCTCCAACTACAGCCCCAGCGCGGTGGCGGTCTTGGCCACGTCGACCGGGACGGTCTGCGGCTGCGGCGCGGTGGAGACCGCCCAGTCGGGGTCCTTGAGCCCGTTGCCGGTCACGGTGCAGACGATCGTCTGTCCCTTCTCGACCCAACCGGCCTCGGCCTGCTTGAGCAGGCCCGCCACCGAAGCGGCGGAGCCGAGTTCCACGAAGACGCCTTCGTTGCGGGCGAGCAGCATGTACGCGGCGTGGATCTCCCGGTCGGTGACGGCGATGATCTTGCCGCCCGACTCCTTCTCGGCGTCCAGGGCCTTGGTCCAGGACGCGGGGTTGCCGATGCGGATCGCGGTGGCGATCGTCTGCGGGTGCTCCACGACGTGGCCCTCGACGATCGGCGCGGCGCCCGCGGCCTGCACGCCGAGCATGCGGGGGCGCTTGGTGGCGTTGCCGTCCTCGGCGTCCTCGGTGTAGCCCATCCAGTAGGCGCTGATGTTCCCGGCGTTGCCGACCGGCAGCACGTGGAGGTCCGGGGCGTCGCCGAGGACCTGCACGATCTCGAACGCGGCGGTCTTCTGGCCCTGGAGGCGCACCGGGTTGATCGAGTTGACGAGCGCCACCGGGTAGTCCTGCGAGAGCTTGTCCGCGACCATGAGGCAGTCGTCGAAGTTGCCCTCGAGCTGGATGAGCTTCGCGCCGTGGACCAGGGCCTGCGCGAGCTTGCCCAGGGCGATCTTCCCGGCCGGGACGAGCACGGCGCAGGTGATCCCGGCGCGCGCGGCGTACGCGGCCGCCGAAGCGGAGGTGTTGCCGGTCGAGGCGCAGATGACGGCCTTCGCGCCGTCCTCGACGGCCTTCGAGACCGCGAGCGTCATGCCGCGGTCCTTGAACGAACCGGTCGGGTTGAGGCCTTCGACCTTGAGGAAGACGTCGCAGCCGGTCTTCGCGGAGAGGACCGGGGCGGGCAGCAGAGGGGTGCCGCCCTCTTGCAGGGTGACGACGGGGGTGGCGTCGGTGACCGGCAGCCGGTCGCGGAATTCCTCGATGAGGCCGCGCCACCCCGGGCGCATGCTCGATGCGGACATCGGGTCCTATTCTCCTTCGACGCGCATGACCGAGGCGACTTGGTGCACCGAGGTCAGTTGCGACAGTTCCTCCACGGTGTCCGACAACTGCTTGTCGGCGGCCGTGTGGGTGACGACCACGAGCCGGGCCTCATCGCCCTGGCCGGATTGATGGACGGTGGCCAGGCTGACGCCGTGGTGGGCGAAGGTGGCCGCCACGCGGGCGAGCACGCCGGGCTCGTCGACCACGTCGAGGCTGACGTGGTACCGGGTGCGGGCCTCGCCGATGGGTTTCACCGGGAGGTCCTGGTAGGCGGCCTCGGGCGGGAACGCGGTCATCCCGCCCCGCTTGTTGCGCGCCACGGCCACGATATCGCCGAGCACGGCCGAGGCGGTCTCGGTGCCGCCCGCTCCCGCTCCGTAGAACATGAGGCGGCCGGCGGACTCGGCCTCGACGAACACGGCGTTGTACGCGCCGTTGACGTTCGCGAGCGGGTGCGTCGCCGGGATCATCGCCGGGTGGACGCGCACGGACACGCCGTCGGCCTCCCGGGTGGCGATGCAGAGGGGCTTGACGACCCGTCCCTGGGCGGCGGCGGACGCGATGTCGGCGGCGGAGACGTCCCGGATGCCCTCGCGGTAGACGTCGCCCAGGTCGATGTGGGTGTGGAACGCGAGTGAGGCGATGAGCGCGGCCTTCGCGGCGGCGTCGTAGTTGTCGACGTCGGCGGTCGGGTCGGCCTCGGCGTAGCCGAGCTCGGTGGCCTCCCCCAGGGCCTCCTCGAACGCGGCGCCGGTCTGCGTCATCTGGCTGAGGATGTAGTTCGTGGTGCCGTTGACGATGCCGAGCACGCGGTTGATCGTGTCGCCGTGCAGCGACTCGCGCAGCGGGCGCATCAGCGGGATCGCGGCCGCGGCGGCGGCCTCGTAGTACAGGTCCGCGCCGCCGGCCTTCGCGGCGGCCGACAGGGCCGGGCCGTCCTCGGCGAGCAGGGCCTTGTTCGCGGTCACGACCGACTTGCCCTCGGCCAGCGCGGTGGTGATCCAGGTGCGGGCGGGCTCGATGCCGCCGGCGACCTCGACGACGATGTCCACGTCGGGGCGTTTGACGAGGCCGAGCGCGTCGGTGGTGAACAGGTCCTTCTCGACCGGCAGGTGCGAGCGGTCGCGGTCGAGGCGGCGGACGGCGATGCCGACGATCTCGACCGGTTCCCCTACTCGGGACGCCAGCTCCTCCCCGCGCGTTCGCATGAGGCGCACGACTTCACTGCCGACGTTGCCGCATCCGAGTAGCGCGAGTTTCATCGCTGGTGTCCCTCTTCCTCTTGGTGTGGGCGTGTCTAGCCGACGTCGAGCCGTAGCAGGTCGTCGACGGTTTCACGCGCCAGGATCACACGCGCCTCGCCGTTCCGGACGGCGACGACCGGGGGGCGGGGCACGTGGTTGTAGTTCGAGCCCATGGAGCGGCAGTAGGCGCCGGTTCCAGGGACCGCGATCAGGTCGCCCGGCGCGACGTCGGCCGGGAGGAATTCATCTTTAACAACAATGTCGCCGGCTTCGCAATGCTTTCCCACTACTCGGGCGAGTGCGGGCGTGGCGCCGGACGAGCGGGAGGCGAGCGTCGCTGAGTAGGTGGCGTCGTAGAGGGCGGTGCGGATGTTGTCGCTGATGCCGCCGTCGACGGAGACGTAGAGGCGGGCGGCGTCTCCCGCGAGGGTGACGGGCTTGACGGTGCCGACCTCGTAGAGGGTGAACATGGCGGGGCCGATGAGGCTGCGCCCGGGCTCGATGGAGAGGCGCGGGACGTCGATGCCGGCGGCGGCGCACTCCTCGTCGACGATCTTGCGCAGGGACGCGGCGATGTCGGCGGGCGCCTGCGGGTCGTCCTGGCTGGTGTAGGCCATGCCGAAGCCGCCGCCGAGGTCCATCTCGGGGATGGAGACGCCGAAGTCGTCCTGGAGCTTCGCGTGGAGGCGGGCGACGCGGGCGGCGGAGATCTCGAACGCGGCGGTGTCGAAGATCTGGGAGCCGATGTGCGAGTGCAGGCCGAGGAGGTCGAGGTGCGCGGCGTTGATGACGCGGCTCGCGGCCTCGTAGGCGGCGCCTCCGGCGAGGGAGAAGCCGAACTTCTGGTCCTCGTGGGCGGTGGCGATGAACTCGTGCGTGTGCGCTTCGACGCCGACGTTGACGCGGACCATGACGTTGGCGCGCGTGCCCAGTTCGGCGGCGATCGCTTCGAGGCGCTCGATCTCGGTGAAGGAGTCGGCGACGATGCGGCCGAGGCCGAGTTCGACGGCCTGGCGCAGTTCGGCGAGCGACTTGTTGTTGCCGTGGAGGCCGAGCTTGGCCGGTTCGAGCCCGGCGGCCAGCGCGACGGCGAGTTCGCCGGCGGTGCAGACGTCGACGAAGAGGCCTTCTTCGGCGGCGGCGCGGAGCACGGCCTTGGAGCAGAAGGCCTTGGAGGCGTAGAAGACGTCGGCGCCTTCGAAGGCCTCGGTCCAGGCGCGGCAGCGGGCGCGGAAGTCGTCTTCGTCGAAGACGTACGCGGGCGTGCCGAACTCAGCGGCGAGCTTCTCGACGGAGAGGCCGCCGATGTGGAGGACGCCGTCGTCGGCGCGTTCGACGTTCGCGGCCCACAGCTGCGGCATGAGCGTGTTGACGTCGTCGGGCACGCCGAGCCAGCCGGGGCGCAGCGCGGAGTAATCGAAGTCGCCGTGCAGTGCGCCGGCTTCGTGGGTCCGCATTACATCCGCTCCGGGGCGGAGACGCCGAGCAGGCCGAGGGCGTTGGCGAGGACGACGCGGGTGGCGTCGACGACCCAGAGGCGGGCCTGGTTGACCGGGGTGGTCTCCTCGTCGGGGAACGGCAGGACGCGGCAGTCGTGCTGGAACCGGTGGTAGGCGGCGGCCAGCTCTTCGGCGTACCGGGCGACCCGGTGGGGCTCGCGCAGCTCGGCGGCGGTCGCGACAACGGCCGGGAACTCGGCGAGGGCCTTGAGCAGGTCGGACTCGCGCGGGTGGCTCAGGAGCGAGGCGTCGTAGCCCTCGCCCTTCTCGACGCCGCGCTCGGCGGCGTTGCGGAGCACGCCGGAGGTTCGGGCGTGCGCGTACTGCACGTAGTAGACCGGGTTCTCGTTGCCGTGCTTGGTCCACAGGTCGATGTCGAGGTCGATCGTCGAGTCGGCGGAGTAGCGGGTGAGCGCGTACCGGGCGGCGTCGACGCCGACGGCCTCGACCACGTCATTGAGGGTGATCATGTTCCCGGCCCGCTTGGAGAGCCGGATCGGCTCGCCGTTCTTGAGCAGGTTGACGAACTGGCCGATCAGGATCTCGAGGGTGCCCGGCTCGTCGCCGAACGCCTGGCTGATGGCCTGCATGCGGCCGACGTAGCCGTGGTGGTCGGCGCCGAGCATGAGCACGAGCTTCTCGAAGCCGCGCTCGCGCTTGTCGAGGTAGTAGGCGCAGTCGGCGGCGAAGTAGGTCCAGCCGCCCTTGGAGTTCTTGAGGACCCGGTCCTTGTCGTCGCCGAAGTCGGTGGTGCGCAGCCACAGTGCGCCATCGGCTTCGAAGACGTGGCCGAGCTCGGTCAGCCGCTCGACGGCCTTCTCGAGTTCGCCCCGGTCGTGCAGGTCCTTCTCGCTGAAGAACACGTCGAAGTGAGTGCCGAAGTCGGCCAGGGTGCCCTTGATCTCCTCGAGCATCAGCTCGAGGCCGACGGTCCGGAAGACATCGAGCGGGTTCTCGGCGTCGAGCGCGTCGGGCCGCCGCTTGAGGACGTCGGCCGCGATGTCGTCGATGTACGCGCCGACGTAGCCGTTCTCCGGGGTCGGCTCGCCCTTGGCGCGGGCCAGGAGGGACCCGGCGAAGTGCTCGACCTGCGCGCCCGCGTCGTTGACGTAGTACTCGGCGGTGAGCTTCGCGCCGGAGGCGCGCATGACCCGGGCGAGCGAGTCGCCCATGGCGGCCCACCGGGTCCCGCCGGCGTGGATCGGGCCGGTCGGGTTGGCGGACACGAACTCGAGGTTGGCGTAGACGCCGTCCATGGAGTTGTTGGTGCCGAAGGAGTCGCCCGCGGCGACGATCTTCCCGGCGATCTCGCCCGCGGCGGCCGCGTCGAGGGTGATGTTGAGGAAGCCGGGGCCGGCGATGTCGACCTTGGCGACGCCTTCGGTCGCGGCCAGGAGCTCGGCGATCTTCTCGGCGAGCGCGCGCGGGTTCGTGCCGGCCTTCTTGGCGGTCTGCAGCGCGATGTTGGAGGCGTAGTCGCCGTGCTTGGGGTCCCTGGGTCGCTCCACCGCCGTCTGGGCGGGCAGTACGGCGGCGTCCAGGCCCAGGGCCTCGAACGCGGTGCGCGTAGCGGACAGCACTTTCTCTGCGAGCGTCTCAGGAGTCACCCGGTAATCGTAGACGCCGCCCTTCCGCGCCCGCGAGTGATAAACCCCCTTGTGGCCTGCACGGGTAGGTTGCTTCTGTGCAACCACGACGGAAGGCTTCGAACATGCGCCCGCCTCAGTACCGCTGGACCGCCCTCGCCGCCGCCCTCGCGCTCAGCGCGCTGGCCGGATGCACCCTCGACCAGGGCGGGGACGCGGGCGACGGCTCCGCGGCCGAGCAGACGACCGCCGCCGGGCCGGGCGAACTCGAAGGGGTGGAGAGCTTCTACGGCGAGTACGGCGACTACGTCGGCGTGATGACGGCGATCCAGGACGGGAAGACCACGGCCGAGGATCTGGAGTTCCCGTTCGTGGCGCAGCAGGAGCACGTGGACACCCTGAACACCTGGGACGGCCAGAACCCGGTGTACGACCTGCAGCCGCCGGCGGGCGGGAACCACCTCTCGGTGTGGCAGACGTGCAACGGCTCGGTGTACGACGGCCCGGTCGTCGACGGGAACGCGGTCCACTCGATGGAGCACGGCGCGGTGTGGCTCACCTATGACCCCGACCTCGTCGAGCCGGCCGATGTGGAGGCGCTGGCGCTGCTGATCAGCGCCCGCGACTACTCCCTGATGAGCCCGTACCCGGGTCAGGGGGTGGCGGTGTCGCTCCAGTCGTGGGGGAACCGGTACCAGACCGAGGACCCGTCCGATCCGAGGATCAGCGAGTACCTGGACGTGTACGTCCTGAACGAGCGGTTCAACCCTGAGCCGAACGCGACCTGCTCCGGCGGTGTGACGACGACCGCGCCTTAGGCGGGTCGCCGGAAGTCGGTTCGGGGCGCGCTCTAAGGGAGTGCCCTGGGCCGACCGGGTAAGGTGGCGTACGCGAGTGGACTTCACACCGGGCCCTCCCCGGCTCCGCTCCGGCTCATCCCGAACTCGACGAATAAGGCTCTCCCCGCGATATGGCATCGAAGAAGCAGACCGCCAGCAAGGGCTCCGGCAAGAGCACCGGCAAAGGCGCAGTCGTTGAAAAAGGCCCGGCCGCCAAGAAGGACGCAGCCAAGGGCGACACCAAGGGCGGCCTGAGCAAGTCCTCGGCGCCCGCGAACGCCCGCCGCGGCCGCGCCGTGCAGGTCAAGCAGCCGAAGCCGTGGGGCCTGATCTGGACCTTCACCGGCGTCGGCGTCGTCGCCCTCGGCCTCATCGGGGCCGCGGTGTTCGTCGTCTGGGATCGCAGCCAGCCGCCGGAAGGGGTCACCGACTTCTACGGCGAGTACAAGAACTACTCCGAGGTCACCGCTGCGCTTCAGGACGGCGACATCAAGGAGGAGGACCTCGAGAACCCGTGGGTCGTCCAGCAGACCCACATCGACGGCGAGGACCCCATGGCGGTCCCCGAGTACGAGATCACCCCGCCCGCGGGCGGCAACCACCTCAGCCAGTGGCAGACGTGCACCG
The DNA here is from genome assembly GCF_040674615.1 of Glycomyces sp. NPDC049804. Lineage (NCBI taxonomy): Bacteria > Bacillati > Actinomycetota > Actinomycetes > Glycomycetales > Glycomycetaceae > Glycomyces > Glycomyces sp. NPDC049804. Next base: position 290,811 of record NZ_JBFAMQ010000001.1, on the reverse strand, counting down.
GCTCGGTGTACGACGCGCCGATCATGGACGGCAACGCCGTCCACTCCCTCGAGCACGGCGCGGTGTGGCTCACCTACGACCCGGCGCTGGTCGACGGCGACGGCATCGAGGTGCTCGCCAAGAAGGTCGAGGGCCGCGACTTCTCCCTCATGAGCCCCTACCCGGAGATGGGCGTGGCGGTCTCGGTGCAGGCGTGGGGCGTCCAGTACAAGACGGACGACATCAACGACCCGAAGATCGACGAGTTCATGGACTTCTACATCCAGAACGCCGACAACGCGGCCGAGCCGGGCGCCCAGTGCGCCAACGGTCTGACCACGACCACGGCCGACCAGCAGATGCCGACCGGCTGACGGACGCGAACCTTTCGGGGCGACGCTCGTTAGGCAAGTAGGACGCGGGCGCTCTTATTCGGGGAGCGCCCGCCAAGAGAGGAACACGAATGAGCCGCTTGTGGCGGAGGCCTGCACTGCTGATCGCGATCACCGCGGTCCTCATGCTGACCGCAGGACTCGCGGTCGGCTGGGTGGCGGGCACCTCCGCCCCCGGCAACGACTCCGTCGAGGCCGGATTCGCGCGCGACATGCAGACGCACCACCAGCAAGCCGTCGAGATGGCCATGTACGAGTGGGCGAACGGCTCTGACACGGCGATGCGGACGATCGCGTACGACATCGCCACCACGCAGTCCACCGAGATCGGCATGTACCGGACGTGGCTGCGCGACTGGGGCGTCGAGCTCTCCAGCGGCGAGCCGATGGCGTGGGCGGGCGACGAGCACGCCCACGACAGCGCCGAGACCGGCGGGCTCATGCCGGGCATGGCCACCGACGAGCAGATGGAGGAGTTCAAGTCCCTCACCGGGGCCGAAGCCGACGTCATGTTCGCGGACCTCATGATCGCCCACCACGTCGGCGGCGTCGACATGGCCCGGGCCGCGCTCGATCGCACCGACAACGAACTGGTCGAGACCGCCGCGCGGCGCACGATCAGCAACCAGCAGTCCGAGATCGAGAATCTCGAGAACCACCGCGACAACATCCTGAACGCCGTCGAAGAGTAGGAATGCGGCTGTGAGCGACCAGTGGGGGCCTCGATACGGCGACCCGTCGCACCCGACCACGGGGGAACTCCCCCGCGTCGGCGACGGCCGCACCGACGAGCAGCGCACGATCCAGGTCGACACGGTCGCCGACCCGCCGCCGCGCCAGGAATCGCGCTCGCGCTACCGCTACAGCTGGGAGACCTCGGCATCCCAGGAACCCGAGCCCGAAAGCCGCTTCTCCGAACCGTCGTCCTCCTACGGTTCAGGCCAAGACTTCACCTCGCACAGCCCTTCCCAGCCCCGCGAGCAGTCGGCCCCGCGCCCTGAAACGGGCTTCAGCAACTGGTCGGTCCCCCGGGTCGGCCGCGAGAGCTCGGCGTCCGGCCTCACCGGCGAGCACTCCCGCCCGAGCCTGAGCGGCTACCGCCCGGGCGACACCGCCCAGTTCGCCCGCGTCGGCGACGGCGTCCGCGGCTCGGTCGGCCCCGTCTCCGTCCAGGTCGACCACGTCCGCGTCGACAACGGCGTCAACGGCGACACGCAGCTCCTCGACACGTCCAACTTCCGGCGCCCCCAGCCCGAGGAAATCCCGCCCGCCGAGCAGGCCCCCCAGCCCGAACCGGGCACCGGCTCCCTGCCCGCCATGCGCCACCAGGTCATCCCCGACTGGACCCAGACCCCGCTGCGCCTCCTCGCCGCCGCGGTCGTCGCCACCGCGGTCCTCGGCGCCTCCGCCGCGACCCTCATCTCGATCGGCAACTGGATCAACCCCTGATCCACCCCTCCGTGTCACACCCGTGCGGGACCATGGTGGTGACGAGAGGAGTCCTGATGCCGACCTGGGACGACGTAGTGGCCATCGCGAAACGCCTCCCCGAAGTCGAGGAGACGACCAGCTGGCAGACCCCCTCGCTCAAAGTCAAGGGCCGCTTCTTCGCCCGCCTCCGCACCGAGGCCGAAGGCGGCCTCGCCCTCGTCTGCGACCCCAGCGAGAAAGCCGCCCTCCTCGCCTCCGCCGACCCCGCCTTCTACACCACGCCCCACTACGACGGCTACGCCATGATCCTCATCCACCTCGACCGCATCGACGAACCCCGCCTCACCGACCTCATCGAAGACGCCTGGCTGATCAAAGCCCCCGTCGGACTCCGCAAGACCTACGAGCGGCGGCAGTGAAAAAGGGGCCGACCGCAGCTGCGGTCGGCCCCAAGGCCAAAGGTGCTCGTCAGCCGAAGATCTCCTCCGCGGAGGAGGCACTGAAGGCACTGGTGAACCAGCGGTCCGCCTGCTCCGGATCGGTGCAGGCGAGAATGCGCTCCCGTACGGCCTCAGAGACCTCGATACCACGGAGCTCGAACATCTCGAGTACGGCTTCGGCTTTGCCGCGCGCCATGCCGCGCGCTTCGCCTCGTGCCTCGCCCTTGAGTTCCAACCTGCCTGCAGGGCTCTCGAGGTACTCCCGGTAGGTCATGCTCATGTAGTCCTCCAAGACGTCGCATGCTTCGGTCGATAGAAGTTGCAGCGCCCATCCAGCATACTGCTGCCGGTCCGGCTCGGAAAGCTCGATGAGCCTCCGGCCGAGCCGGTGGGCGACGCGTTCGGCCTGCGGTCCGCCGCAGGCCGCCTTGAGAATCAGGATCTCCACCGTTTCCTTGGAGTGGTCCTCGTCGATCTCCAGAAGATCCTCCGGGTTGATGACATCAGGAAGCAGGGTGAAGCCGGGCGGTCCGATTTCGATCGCCCTCCGCGCCCAGTCCGCCGTTGCCGCGTCGGTGCAGATCGCGAGCAGCCGCACCGGGCACCGGAGACGGGCCCGGAGGATCGTCACGTACATCGGCCAGCTGAAATGCTTCCGATCGTCCTTGCCGCGCTGGACTTCGATGATGACGGCGAAGACCGGTACCCCGGCCTCGTTGCGGAACACGGTCGCGTTGTCGCAGTTGAGTTCGAGCGGGTCGTTGTTGGTGAGCGCCTCCGATTCGGGCAATACGCTGGCGTACGCGGGGATCGCAGCGCCGAGTGTCTTGACGAGCAGTTCTGCCGCGAGTTCCGGGCGGGCCTGGAACAGGCGGATGGGGACCTCATGTGAATGGGTGACCATGACATGAAACGTTATTGGAGCGCAGCGCGCGATTCATGCATTGACTCTGCTACACGCAAGTGAAGCTGAGTGACCGTCGTCATGATCGGAGCAAAGGAATCGGGGCCGACCGCAGATGCGGTCGGCCCCGATTTCGCTTGCGGCGCTTAGACGATGATGCCGGCGCCCACGGTGCGGTTGTCGGATTCGTCGATGATGATGAAGCCGCCGGTGGCGCGGTTGCGGCGGTAGTCGTCGCACAGGAGCGGCTTGGTCGTGCGAAGCGTGACGCGGCCGATCTCGTTGAGCTTCAGCTCGGTCGCGGCCTCGTCGCGGTGGAGCGTGTTGACGTCGAGCTGATACTGCACGTCCTTGACGATCGCGCGCACGTCGGCGGTGGTGTGCTTGATGGCGTACTTGCCGCGCAGCTTCAGCGGCCGCGACTCGTCCATCCAGCAGACCATCGCCTCGATGTCCTGCGAGACGCGGGCCTGGTTGCCGGGGCGGCAGAGCATGTCGCCGCGGGAGACGTCCAGCTCGTCCTCGAGGCGCACGGTGACGCTCAAGGGCGGGAAGGCCTCTTCGAGCGGGCCGTCGGCCGTCTCGATCGAGGCGATGCGGGACGTGAAGCCGCTCGGCAGCACCATGACCTCGTCGCCGGGCTTCATGACGCCGGAGGCGACCTGGCCGGCGTAGCCGCGGAAGTCGTGGTTGTCGTTGGAGTGCGGCCGGATCACGTGCTGGACCGGGAAGCGCACGTCCACGAGGTTGCGGTCCGAGGCGATGTGCACCTTCTCCAGATGGTGGAGCAGGCTCGGGCCCTGGAACCAGGGCATGTTCTCGGAGCGGTTGACCACGTTGTCGCCCTTGAGGGCCGAGATCGGGATGACCGTCAGGTCCGGCACCTCGAGCTTGGTGGCGAACGCCTTGAACTCGTTCTCGATCTTCTTGAAGACGGCCTCGTCGTAGTCCACGAGGTCCATCTTGTTGACGCACAGGACCATGTGCGGCACGCGCAGCAGCGAGCACAGGAACGCGTGGCGGCGCGACTGCTCCACGAGGCCCTTGCGGGCGTCGACCAGGATCAGCGCGAGGTCGGCGGTCGAGGCGCCGGTGACCATGTTGCGCGTGTACTGGATGTGGCCGGGGGTGTCCGCGATGATGAACTTGCGCTCGGGCGTGGAGAAGTACCGGTACGCGACATCGATCGTGATGCCCTGCTCGCGCTCGGAGCGCAGCCCGTCGGTGAGCAGGGCGAGGTCGGTGTACTCGTCGCCGCGGCCGGCGCTGACGGCCTCGACGGCGTCCCACTGGTCGTCGAAGAGCGCCTTCGAGTCGAACAGGAGGCGGCCGATGAGGGTCGACTTGCCGTCGTCCACCGAACCGGCCGTGGCGAAGCGCAGCAGCTCGTGCGTGTCCTCGCGGGAGGTCAGGGTGTCCGTCATTAGAAGTAGCCTTCCCGTTTCCGGTCTTCCATCGCGGCCTCGGAGGTCTTGTCGTCACCGCGGGTCGCGCCGCGCTCGGTGATGCGCGTGGCCGCGACCTCGTCGATGATCTCGTCGATCGTGGTCGCGTCCGAGCGGACGCCGGCCGTCAGTGTCGCGTCGCCGACGGTGCGGTAGCGGATCTTCTCCGAGAAGACCTCCTCGCCCTCGCGCGGCCGGATGAACTCGTTGACGGCGTAGAGCATGCCGCCGCGGTCCACGACCTCGCGCTCGGCGGCGAAGTACACGTCGGGGAGCGGGATGTCCTCGGCGCCGATGTAGCGCCAGACGTCGAGCTCGGTCCAGTTCGACAGCGGGAACACGCGGATCTGCTCGCCCGGGTGGACCCGGCCGTTGTACAGGTTCCACAGTTCGGGACGCTGGTTCTTGGGGTCCCACTGGCCGAAGTCGTCGCGGAAGGAGAACACGCGCTCCTTGGCGCGGGCCTTCTCCTCGTCGCGACGGGCGCCGCCGAAGAGGGCGTCGAACTGGTACTTCTCGGCCGCTTCCAGGAGCACGGGGGTCTGGATGCGGTTGCGGGTGCCGTCCGGCGGCTCGGTGACCATGCCCCGGTCGATCGCGTCCTGGACGGAGGCGACGAGGAGCTGGACGCCGGTCTCGGCCACGCGGCGGTCGCGGTACTCGATGACCTCGGCGAAGTTCTGGCCGGTGTCGACGTGCATGACCGGGAAGGGGATGGGTGCGGGGGCGAAGGCCTTCTGCGCCAAGTGCAGCATGACGATGGAGTCCTTGCCGCCGGAGAAGAGCAGCACGGGCCGCTGACAGGTGGCCGCGACTTCACGGAAGATGAAGATCGCCTCGGCCTCCAGCGCGGCGATGTGGCTGATGCGGTAGTCGCTCACCGGCGCAATGCTCCTCTCGGCTGACCCCGGTTCTGGGGTGTTCGGTTGTCGTAGGGTCCGGTCGGGAACCGGGTGGTCAGTTCGTCCCTTGGATGGCCTCGAGCGCGGGCCCGGCCAGGTCGGGGCGGCAGACCAGCAGGTCCGGAAGGTACGGGTCGGCATTGTTGTACCGCAGCGGGGCGCCATCGATCCGCGTGGCGTGCCAGCCGGAGGCCAGAGCCACCCCTACGGGTGCGGCGGAGTCCCATTCGAACTGCCCGCCGGCGTGCACATAAGCGTCAACTGTACCGGCGACCACGGCCATGACCTTGGCTCCGGCCGACCCCATCGGGACGAGTTCCGCCCCGAGCGCGGCGGCCACGGCCTCGGCTTCAGCCGGTGGTCTGGTGCGGGACACGGCGATCCGGGGCTTCCCCTCGCGGGGCGCGGGCACCGCGTACACCTCATCGGTGCGCAACGTCACACCCTGCGCAGGGAGCGCTACAGCCGAAGCCGTCAGCCCATGACCCCGTTCCCACAATGCGACATGCACGGCCCAGTCGTCACGACCTGCCTCGGAGTACTCGCGCGTCCCATCAAGTGGATCGATGATCCACACCCGGTCGGCGCTCAGCCGCTCGGTACCTACCCGCCCGGCCTCGCCCTTGCCCTCCTCGGAGAGCACGGCATCCCCAGGCCGCTCGGCGGCGAGGCGCCCCAGCAGGTAGTCATTGGCCCTGTTGTCCCCGGCGGCCTTGAGCGCCTTGGGGTCGGCGAAGCCCATCTCCTCCCGGAGCTTGAGCAGCAACTCCCCCGCCCCGGTCGCCAGCTCCGCCGCGAACGCGACATCACCAGGCGAAGCGGCCTCGGGCGCAGCGGTAGGAACTCCGGTCGCCGAAGCGGAGTCAGGGGCGTCATGCATGCGCGCCAGTCTACGCTGCAGCCCAACCACGCCCAAATATTGGGCCACCCGATCCCGACATGCGGAAACCCCTCGCGTTTCCAGCCCGCCCGAATCCGAGGCGCCCCTCAGGCCAGAAGACCGAGCACGGACCCGTCCTGAAACGCGATCCGGTGGTAGTCCGCCTTGACGCAGTTCGTCGGCTTCTCCTTGTGCACACCCTGGTATTGCGCGACCGACGAGGAGAACTCCACGACCGTCGAACAGGCCATCGGATAAGCGGGAAACTCCTCCTTCCCCCGCAACGTCCGCCCCAGATCCCTGAGCCCGTCCATGAACGACGGCTCCTTCAGACTCGGATCGGCAGGCACCAGCTTGAAAACGGTGAGACGCCGATCGGTGAGAACGACACCCGCCTTCGGCGAGACCAACCCATCGGCGACCTGCACGGCCAGTCCCGCCGCCAACGGGCTCTTCACAACCGCGCCCACCCTCGGCTTGCCCTCCTCCCCCGTCGGCTTACGGCGAACCTCCCGGCCGGGCACCTCGAAACTGAACGTGAACGCGTCCCTCACCGCGAACACCACGATCGACTCGCCAGACACCAAGAACCCGCCGTCCAACACAGCCGGCAAATCCCGCCCAATCTGAAAATCCCGGTACTTCATAGAGGCTCCCTCGACCCATAGTTCATCCCACCCGGCGCGATGACGACCACCGCCGACTGGAGACCACCCACAGCTGCGGGCTTTCGCTCCGCCGGTACAGGGCCGACGAGCACTTGAGGCGCGTGGGTCATTCGTCCTCCCACTCGGTGATCATGCATGTCGCCCCCGGGTCGGACCCGGGTCGATGTCGAAGCCGGATTCGTCGGACAGGAGCACCCGGTGATACATCGCGCTCCGAGGCCGGTACTTCCGCGAAAAACGGCGTTCAGCGTGGGGTTGGTAGCGGATCTGCGCGGCTGCGACTTCGAATTCGACCTGAAATCGCATCGGCTCAGCGGGACGGCCGACCCGATTCCGCAGTTCGAGGAACGGCTCGCGCTGGCCGGACTCGAGCAGCGAAGTGAAGGACACCACCGCGAACCGACGATCGGTCAGCAGCCAAAGGCCCTGATCAGACCCATGCGAGGGCTGTGAGCGAACAACCGCCGTGCAGTCCGGTGTCCCGCCGAAGACGATCACGGTCGGCAGCCGCTTCCGCCTCGGATAATTCGAGAAGTCGAAGTCGGAAAGGCAAGCGGAGAACTCGGCGATCCGGAGGAAAACCGTCCACACGGCTTTGACGGGAGCAAGAAGCACTCGCAGCGGCCCGCGACGGCGGGGCTTCCCATTCTCCCGCAGCCCGTCGACGAAATAGGATTCCTCTGCCCGCTGTGCCGTCCACCGGACGACCTCACCGGGATGCAGATAGCGCTCGTGCAAGAGAGCGATGCCGTCACTGGCGGGATCGAACGCCCGGTACTCTCCCACGGCCACGCTAACTCCCGATCTGTGCCGCAGCACCGTCGAGGTCGCTCTGGGATTCCGAGTCAGCTTGCTCGTAGGTGTCCGCGCAGTCCCGAAGCTTGGAAGCCTCCCCCCGGATCGCTTCTGCAAGTCCGTCAATCTGCTCGATGAGGGTCGCGCACCCTTCAGCGTACGGTTGCTCGAAGAAGAGCCCGGTAAGTCCCCAGGTCATTTCTGCCGCGCCGGCTTCAGCGGCCGCAGTCGAAATCGCATCGGCGTTCGGCGCTCGATTGTCGAGGGCCGATGCGGCTGCGCGCAGCTCCGCCGGATCGACCGCATAGCCGTCGTACGAGCCGCTGGAAGCCTCGGTGATGGTCCCGGTTCGATCCGGGACTGTGGCGACCAGCCCTTGGACGATGTTCTCCCACTCGGCCGCAGCAGCGGCTCCGAGTCCCTTACCTGCGGAGAGCAACACGTTCACCCAGATCTTCGCGCGCAGCGGGTCCTTGAAGCCGATTTTGAAGAGTCCGACCTGCATGGTCTCGAACGCCTGCTTGCCGAGTCGGAACTTCTTCGTTCCGCGCAGAAGCATTCTTGCGGCTTTGATGGCGGCGCTCAGGAGAAACACTGCGACGGAGCCGCCTGCGGTCACGGTGGCCGTGGCCAGCGCCACCAGACCGCGGGTGATCAGCCAGGCCACCAGCTCGGAAAGGATCGCCTGTATGACCTCGTACACCGTGATCGCGAGCAGCCGCGCCCAATCGAGAAGCTGAGCCATGCTTCCGGCTCCGTGAGCGATCGCCCGTGCCGACGCGGCGACCCCTCCGATCTCGTTGCTGGCCCGGTCCGCCGCTTCCCCATCCCAGGTCTGGAGGTTGCCGTCGACGTCAGCGATGATCTCATCGTCGAGTGCATCAGGTGCGGTTTGCACCTGCGTCAACAGGTCCACCTGGCGCTGCATCTCGCCGTCGTCGCCGGTCACCATGAGCACCAGGTCGTCCAAGGGCTGGACCAAGTCCATGACAATGGTGACCCCGGCGCTCGCGAGCGCGTAGATCGGGTCCTTCATGAACTTGAATGCGTCCATGGTCAGGCCCGTCATGAGGCCGGTCAGCTCAGAACCGACGTCCTTCGCCGCGGTGTCGCCCGACAAAGCCTGATCGATTGCGTCGGCGGCAGAGGTGAATCTCTTGACGAACGGAACCTGGGTCGAGGTGTGCGAGCCGGCCTCGTAGCCGGATGCCTCCGTGTACTGGCTGATATCGGAGCCGTACTGCTCTGCGTTATCGTCCCCCGGGCCGTAGATAGCCGCCTCGGCACCGTCAAGTGCTTGGTCTCCGTATGGAATTCCTGAGGCGTCGACCCCGGCTTCATCGAGGCGCTGTCGGAGGACGGAATCGTCCTGTGCGTGGGATTCGTTGTCTGACATAAGGATCTCCGGGGTCCGGCTCAAGTGCGGTATTGATTGAGGATGGCTTGCACATCGAGCGTCTCGCCGAGCAGACGCTTGGCCATCTCAGCCGCCCTGTCCGCATGGACCTGCTTCGCATGCATCACTGTCTGACGGATGTGTTCGCCCAGAGCGTTTCTGAATCGCATCGCGTACTCATGGATTTCCACCTCGTCCACAAGGCCGTCGCTGTCGAGCTTGACTCGAATGAAGCCGTCTTCGGAGTGGACCTCCACTGCCTCAGCGCATAGCTCCCCCTGCAGCGCTTCGAGTTTGGAGAGCATCTGCTCGGCGCTCTGTTCCATCTGCTCGAGGCGGGCCAGCATCTCATGCGGTCTCGGTCGGTCGGCGCCGCCGGTCATGCGTTGTCCTTCTCATCCTTGGCAGCCGAGCGCACGAACTGCTCGCCCAGCATCGATCGAACGATTTCCTGCGCCTTCACGTCAACCGATCGCTCCGCTGCACGGATCGTCTCGGCCACGATCGGCCCCAGTTCGGCAGCGGAGAACTCGAAAGCCTGCAAGCCCAGGTCGATTTTGCGAATCCGGCCTCCTGCTCCGACGATGACTCGGATCGCGCCGTCTTCAGCGACGACGTCTGCTTCGATCTCGGTGATCGCTCGTTGGAGTCGGGCAGACCTATCGGCGAGGTCTGAGGGTTCGTTGTTCAGCACGAATGAAATCCATCCAGTCGGTCGCGCGCGAGGACCCCATTGGAACGCTTCCATATGTCGGGATATCACTCAAGACGTGCGATCGTTTTGACACGCAAGAGAAGGCGATCATGCCCGCCCGACGTGAGTTTGCGACGGAATCGGGCGGGCACGAGTCGATCGAGGCATGAAACCTCAGCCGTGGGAGGGTCTCTCCCTTACGGCTTGGTTTCGTGCCCTTGCGTTTGCGCTCGATACTTACACGAGCGGGTCGTTCTCGTCGTTGAAGCGGGCGAGGCCCCAGATGTCCTCGTCTTCGGTGAGCCAGGTACCGGTGTTGGCTTCCTCGTCGTCGCCCACGCCGTTCGCGCCGCGGCCGCCGCCCATCATGCCGCCGGCGCCGGCGCCCGCACGGCCACCCGCTCCAGCGGCCTTGCCGAAGAGGCCCTGGCCCTTGCCGACACCGCCCGCACCGGCGCCACGGCCCGCGCCCCCCGCTCCGGTCATGCCCGTCATGCTGCCGGCGCCGCCAGTGGCGGGACCGAAGAGCCCGGAACCGGGGCCGAGGCCACCGCCGCCCGCACCCATGCCGCCGCCGCCAGCGCCGGTGCCGAGGCCCGGACCCGTCAGCGTGCCGGAACCGGCACCGAGGCCCCCGCCCGAGGCGAGACCGCCGGAGGTGTCCTCGTCATCGTCGGTGGAGGACTCCCACGGGTTGAGTCCGGTGTCGGTTCCGGTGTTGGAGCCGCTCGGGACGTTGCCGCCACCGAAGTTGTTCGAAGTTGCGGGCGGGGTCAGACCAGCGCTGCCGGAACTGTTGACGGAGCCGTTCCAGTCACCGCCACCGGGCGGCGAGTAGCCGGAACCGCTCAGGTCGCCTGCAGATTCGCGGAAGGTCGTGTCCCCGGACGGCTGCACCGTCGGGACGAACTCGGACGCGGAGGTCTCGGCGTCCTGCCAGCGGGCGGTGACTGAATCGTTCTGTTCCGCCGCGCGTGCCTCATAGTCTTGCGAGCCTTCCGCGTAGTCCTGCTGGGCACGCTCATTCGCGTCCTGCCGAGCCAGCTGCTCGGCCTGAGCGCGCAGAGAGGACTCCTGAGAAGGGGTCAGCGTGGTCGCTTCGGCCTTCTCCTCGGCATCCATGCCCTTCGTGTCGACGCCGTTGACGTGCTCGGCCTTGAGGCGCGTGTAGTGGTACTCGGTTTGGTCGACGACATACTCGTTCAGCTCGTTGGTGTACTCACCGTCGAACCCGCCCATTTCCATGGCGCCCTTGACGCCGTCATCCTCGCCATCGAGTGCGCAACCGTCGCTGATCTCGCACTCGCCGGAGTGGAACGGGGGACGGACGTGGATCTTGGTGTCGGTGAAGAGGCTGCCCTCGTCCTCGACCCAGTACTGGGGCGCGGGGTAAGGCAGCTCGCCGGAGCCGCCACCCTGGAGGTTGTAGATCTCGTCGCCTTTTTGGTTGAGCAGGCCAACCATGCCGGTGGTTTCCGTACCGATGTCAGAAGAGATCTGCTCGCAGTTTGCGAACACCGCCTCCATCTGCTCTGCGAAGGCATCGAAGTCGTTGCCCTGCCAGCCATTCGACAGCTCGGTCAGCTTGGATCGGAGGATCGGCGCGACGGCGGTGCCTTCGTTGTCGGTGAAGTCGTTGTTGAACATCCCCCACTTGAGCGCGATTTCCTTGAGCGCGTATTTGTCGGGGTCAGCGGGCCGGACTTGGGCCACCAAGGACTGAACCTCGTCCTGGCTGGGAGCGGCGGTGCCTGTGGCAACGCATTTCAAGTTCGAGATCTGGCCCGCTACGGGAATCGCCGAGACCAACTTGACCCATGCGTCCTCGGCAGGGTTGTGGGTGTTCTGGCAATCGCCGTTAGGGCAGGGGTCGCCACCGAGATAGGCACCGTCCGCCATCGACTGTTGACTGTCAATGGCTTCTTGACCTGCAAGGTCGGCGTTGCCTGCGTAGTCCTCGGTCTGGAATTCGATGTTGTCGCCCATGACTACTGAACCTCCGCAATCCGGTCGTTGACGGTCTGGTTGACCTCAGGAAGATAGGTATCGACGAACCACTGGTTCAGTTCGTCACTGGTGAACTGGTACGCCGGAGTGCCCTCGTTCCGCAGGCCGAAGTCGGCGCCGTAGTTCAGCTGAATGTGGAAGACCCACTGGCCATCGCGCGCGATCACTTCCACGTTTGGGCTCTCAGCGCTGCCGGTCCAGGAGATCAAGGCTCCCTGATCCCAAGGATCGCCGAACTCTTCAGCCTGCGCGTCAGTGCCCTTGGCCGCCTCCGACTCTGCGGTTGCGACACGGTCTTCGTAGGCGGTCGTGGCCTGCTCTTCGCTCTCAGTGGGAACAATCTTGACCTTGATCTCGCCGCCGCCCATGGTGCTGGCGTACTCGTCTGCGGCGGAGATGCTGATGAGATCGTTGCAGCCGATGGACTCGGGATCCCAGGTGTTGCCGATCTCAGCACTGCTCGGTTCGCCACCAGTGCTGGTAGATGATCCGTATCCCTCAATCCCCATGTACTCCGTAATGGGCTGGAGGTTGCTGAGGACTTCACACGCGTCCCAGGAAGACATCTCGTCGTAAACGGCGTTGCCGCCACCGTCACCGTTGGCGTCGCCAGAGGTGTCGCCGCCTCGTTCGACGAGACTGCAGCCGCTGAGAAGGAGTGCCGCGGTGCCGGTCGCGGCGAGGATTTTGAAAGCAGAGGACTTCATCAGGTCCGGTGTCCTAAGAGTTGTTCTCGACGTCGGATTGGCTGGCGTTGAACTCGGTCAGGTTCAATTCTTCGGCATCGGTGTGGACACCCAGCGACTCGTTGATGGTCACGATCGCGCCGTATAGATCCGCGCGTAGCTTCTGCAGGTTGTTCCACACCTCTTCGTGGGCTGCCGCGTAGTCGCGGCGGGCCTGCTGCGACGAGTCGAGGAGACCGAACCCGGGCTCGACTCCCAACTCCTCACCAGTACGAAGCAGCTGGAGCTTCTCAGTCACGAAGTTGAAGCGCGCCGCGAGTTCGTCGCGGTACGCCTCCAGGTAGGCGGGATCGAGAATGCGCTGAGCCACGGCGGGGACCTCCGGGGTGTATTCGGGCGAAAGTTCTGCAAAACCGTCTCGATTTTAACGGTTCGATGCAACACCGTGTGACCGCGGTGTTCTCGCGTCTTCGCCGGCGCGGAAGCGAAAGCCCCGCCCGGCTGAGCCGGGCGGGGCGTCGACCGTTTCCGGGTCAGTAGGCGCCCTGCGGGCGCAGGATGGCGGTCACCGTGCGGAGCAGGATCACGAAGTCCAGGGAGAGGTTCCAGTGCTCGACGTAGCGGAGGTCGAGGCGCACGGCCTCTTCCCAAGGGAGGTCGGAGCGGCCGGAGACCTGCCAGAGGCCGGTCATGCCGGGTTTCACGGCGAGGCGGCGGCGCATGTCGGATTCGTAGGCGGCGACTTCGATGGCGAGCGGGGGGCGGGGGCCGACGAGGCTCATGTCTCCTCTGAGGACGTTGACGAGTTGGGGGAACTCGTCGATGGAGAAGCGGCGCAGGTATTTGCCGACTTTGGTGATGCGGGGGTCGTCCTTCATTTTGAAGAGGACGCCGTCGCCTTCGTTGAGGTGGGCGATCTCCGCGAGGCGGCGTTCGGCGTCGAGGTGCATGGTGCGGAACTTCCAGATCGTGAACGGCTGGCCGTCCTTGCCGATGCGCTCCTGTTTGAAGAGGGCGGGACCGGCTGAGGTGCAGCGGATCAGGAAGGCGGCGGTGAGGAGGAGCGGGGAGAGCGCGAGCAGGAGCATGGCGGCGCCGATGCGGTCGACGGCTTCTTTGGCGAGGCGGCGGACGCCGGTGAGGCGGGCGTGGTCGAGATGGAGCATGGGGAGGCCGTCGACGGGGCGGACGGTGGTGCGGTCGCCGGCGACGTCGACGAGGGCGGAGGCGACGATGAGGTCGACTTCGCTGCGTTCGAGCTTCCAGGCGAGGCGGCGGAGGGCCTGGCCGTCGATTTCGGGGCAGCCCAGGACGATCACCGTGTCGGCGCGTTCGGCGGCGACGGCTTCGGCGATGCGGTCGAAGCTGCCGCGGATGCGGGTGTCGAAGTCCAGGAGTGCGCCGCGGGGCTCGTCGGTGGGCAGGCAGGCCGCGACGACGTTGAGGCCGTGGTAGTGCTCGCGGCGGAGCTGGACGATGAGGGCGGCGACGGAGGACTCGTGGCCGACGAGGACGACGCGCTTCATGCAGCGGCCGCCGCGGCGCATGCGGTGGAGCCATTTGCGCCAGCCGAATCGGGCGACGGTGGAACAGGCTGCGGCCGTGGGGATCGCGATGAGGACGAACACGCGGGACGTGGGCAGCTCGAGTCCATAGGAGACGATGGCGACGGCGGCGGTGAGCGCGACGGCGGCGTGGACGATGCGCTGGTACTCCTCGGTGCCGACGAAGAGGTAGCGCTTCTCGAAGGCGCGGGAGAGGCCGAGCGCCGCGATCCACACCGCGGGCAGGGCGATCAGGGCGAGGGCGTAGACGCGGGTGCCGTCGTTGACGTGGCCGAAGCGGGCGAAGAAGGCCAGGGCCGCGCCGAGGATGCCGGCGGTGACGTCGGAGGCGATGATGCCCGCGAAGTACTTGCGCTGCCAGGTGGGCGGGCCGCCGTAGGGCCGGGTCGCTTGGGGTCCTATGGAATAGACGCGTCCCCTGGCAGGGAGGTCGTGCACGCCTTCGGAAGCCGTCGAGTCCGCAACCACTGTCATGCCCGGATAACGAGCGACGGGACGTTGGGTGACGGGATTGTCACCCTGCGGAGTACGTGAGATTCAGTCCACTGGGGAGGTCAAGCGGGAGGCGCGTTACCGGGGCGCCGGTTCAATTCTGCTTCGCGGCGTTGAACTGGTTCTGCGCCAGCACGAAGCCCTTTTCGATGATCGCCTCGACCGCGTCGGCGGCGAGTTCGATGTTGAGTTCGACCTCGGGGCGCTCGGCTTTGGCGAAGTCCTTGAGGACGAAGTCGGCGGCGTCCTGGCGGCCCGGCGGGCGGCCGATGCCGAAGCGGATGCGGGCGTAGTCCTTGGTGCCCAGGGACTTCGTGAGGGAGCGGAGGCCGTTGTGGCCGCCCTCGCCGCCGCCGCGCTTGAGGCGGAGTTCGCCGAACGGGACGTCGAGCTCGTCGTGGACGGCGATCACCGATTCGGGCGGGACCCCGAAGTACTGGGCGAGCGGTGCCACGGATTCGCCGACGAGGTTCATGTACGTCAGCGGTTTGACGAGAATGACGCGAGGCCCGCCTACCCCCAAGCGGGCCTCGCAGACTTCGGCGCGGGCCTTGCGGGCCACGGCGAAACGGGCGCCGACGCGCCGGGCGAGCGCGTCGGCGACCATGAAACCGACATTGTGGCGGTTCGCGGCGTACTTCGGTCCGGGGTTGCCCAGGCCGGCCACGAGCGTCGGGGTGTCGGTCATGTCGAGTGCTTACTCGGCGGCGGCTTCGGCCGGGGCTTCCTCGGCCTCGGCGGCCTCTTCGTCCTCGGCCGGGGCCTCGCCGCGCGGCTCGCTCACGGTGACGACGGTCTGCTCACCGTCGGTGAGGATGACGACGCCCTCGGGCGCGGTGATCTCGGAGACGATGCGCTGCGAACCGATGGCCAGGCCCTCGAGGTCCACCTCGATGGACTCGGGGATGTGGGTCGCCTCGGCCTCGACGGACAGAGCGGTGAGCTCGTGCACGACCAGGCCGCCCTTCTCCACCTCACCGGTGAAGGACAGCGGGACCTCGGTGGTGACCTTCTCGCCGCGGCGGACGATCAGCAGGTCGGCGTGGACGATCTCGTCGCGCAGCGGGTCGCGCTGGATGTCCTTGGGGATCACCAGCTCGCGGGTGCCGTCGGTGACCTCGATCGCGATGAGCTGGTTGGCGCCGCCCTTGCGGATGGCGGCGGCGAGCTCGAGCGAGGGAAGGGAAATGTGGAGCGGCTTCTCGCCGTGGCCGTAGACCACCGCGGGAACCTTTCCAGCCCGGCGCGTACGGCGGGCACCGCCCTTCCCGAAGTCAGTGCGAGGCTCGGCGCTGATACGAACTTCGGACACGGAAATACTCCCCTGTTTTTTAGCAACATTTCATGCGGCGCTCGACGCTCACGTCGGCATTCAGAAGGGCACAGCAGCCCTGAAAAGACCTACGCCTTTGCGTCGATTACGGCGCCCTCTGGAGGACACCCTCGCCGTCGGCAACCCCACCAGAGTACTACGCGCGTCAGATCAGGCTTGACACGGGCGTCGATATGTGACTTACGAGAGACCGCCGAAGAGGGTGGTGACCGAGCCGTCGTTGAAGACCTCCCAGATGGCCTTCGCGACGAGCGGCGCGATGGACAGGGTGGTGATCTTCTCCAGGTCCTGGGCTTCCTTGGGGAGCGGGAGGGTGTTGGTGACGATGACCTCGCTGACGGGGGCCTTGGCGAGGCGCTCGACGGCGGGGCCGGACATGATCGCGTGCGTGGAGGCGATCACGATGTCCTCGACGCCGGACTCGGCGAGCATCTCGGCCGCGGAGCAGATGGTGCCGGCGGTGTCGATCATGTCGTCGATGAGAAGACAGGTGCGCCCCTCGACGTCGCCGACGACCTTGTGCGCGACGACCTGGTTGGGCTTGAGCGGGTCGCGGGTCTTGTGCACGAACGCGATCGGGCAGCCGCCGAGCCGGTCGGACCAGCGCTCGGCGAGGCGCACGCGGCCGGTGTCGGGAGAGACCACGGCCATCTGGCGGTCGGCGTACTTCTCCTCGACGTAGCGGGCGAGGGTGCCCATGGCGAAGAGGTGGTCGACGGGGCCGTCGAAGAAGCCCTGGATCTGGGCGGTGTGGAGGTCCACGGTGAGGATGCGGTCGGCGCCGGCGGTCTTGAGCAGGTCGGCCATGAGGCGCGCGGAGATGGGCTCGCGGCCGCGGTGCTTCTTGTCCTGGCGCGCGTACGGGTAGAACGGCAGCACGACGGTGATGCGCTTGGCCGAGCCGCGCTTGAGCGCGTCGATCATGATGAGGGTCTCCATGACCCACTCGTTGATCGGGGCGGGCATGGACTGCACGACGAAGGCGTCGCAGCCGCGGACCGACTCCTGGTAGCGCACGAAGAGCTCGCCGTTGGCGAAGGAGTAGGCGCTCATCGGGGTCGGCGCGACCCCGAGGTGCTTGCCGATCTCCTCGGCCAGCTCCGGGTAGGCACGCCCGGAGAACAACATGAGCATCTTGGAGTTGACAGCGGACATGCTCGCCATGACGTGGGCTCCCCCAGTAGGTCGTCTCACCTGAACCTCGACGGTTCCAGTGTCCCCGACCCGGCCCCGAAGCGCGAGGGGACCGGGTCGTTTAGTGTCCCGTCACGCTTCCGACACTCCCGCCTCACCCTTCGCACGCCTGGCTGCCTTGTCGGAGACGGTGCCGGGGCGCTTGCGCGCCACCCAGTCTCCGATGGCGGTCTGGCGGGCGCGGGCCACGGCGAGGTCGCCGGGCGCGACGTCCTTGACGATGGTCGAGCCGGCGGCCACGTACGCGCCGGCGCCGATGTCGACCGGCGAGACGAGCACGGCGTCGCAGCCGATGAAGGCGCCTTCGCCGATCTCGGTGCGGTGCTTCTGGACGCCGTCGTAGTTGACGACGATGACGCCGCAGCCGATGTTGGCCTCGGCGCCCACGGTGACGTCGCCGAGGTAGGCGAGGTGCGCGGCCTTGGCACCGGCGCCGATCTCGGCGTTCTTGGTCTCGACGAACGCGCCGATCTTGGCGTTCTCGGCGAGCTTCGAGGCCGGGCGCAGGTGCGCGAACGGGCCGACGTGGGCGCCTTCGCTGATGTGCGACTGGTCGGCGTGCGAGCGGACGACGACGGCGTCGGCGCCGACGATGGTGTCCGTCAGCGTCGTGTCGGGGCCGATCTCGGCCCCGGAGTCGACGGCGGTGGCGCCTTTGAGCTGCACGTTCGGGTGGAGGTGGACGTCGGGGGCGACCTTGGCGGTGGCGTCGATCCAGGTCGTCGCCGGGTCGTCCATGGTGACGCCGGACTTCATCAGCTCGGTGTTGATGCGGCCCTGGAGGATGCGGCGGAGGTCGGCGAGCTGGGCGCGGTCGTTGCAGCCCAGGGTCTCGGTCGGGTCGTCGACGACGACCGCGCCGACGGCGTGGCCGGCCTCGCGGGCGAGCTCGATGATGTCGGTGAGGTAGTACTCGCCCTGGTCGTTGGCGGTGCTCAGGCGCGAGAGCTGCTCGCGCAGGATCTGGGCGTCGACGGCGAAGGTGCCGGAGTTGATCTCGCGGATGGCGAGCTCGTCGGCGTCGGCATCGCGGTGCTCGACGTTGCGCAGGACGTTGCCCTCGTTGTCGCGCACGATGCGGCCGAGGCCGGTGGGGTCGTCGACGACGGCGGTGAGGACCGTGACGGCGTTGCCCTTCTTCTCGTGGACCTCCACGAGTTCGGCGATCGAGGTCGAGCGCAGCAGCGGCGCGTCGCCGAACGCGACGATCACCGTGCCGGTGAGGTCGGGGTTGGCGTCCATCGCGACCTGCACGGCGTGGCCGGTGCCGAGCTGCTTGTCCTGGAAGACCGTGGTGGCCTCGGGGGCGACCTCGGCGAGGTGGGCGCGCACCTGGTCGGCGGCGGCGCCGACGACCACGATCTGGCGCTGCGGGCCGACGGCCTTGACGCTGCGGAGGACGTGGCCCACCAGGGAGCGGCCGAGCACTTCGTGCAGGACCTTCGGTTTGGAGGACTTCATGCGGGTGCCCAGGCCAGCGGCCAGGATGATCGCCGAACGCTCACTGCTCATGATGGGCCATCGTAGTCGGTGGCCGCGTGGCGAACGGCTCGACCCGGGGACCCGCGTCGTCACCGAATCGTTACGAATGGAACACGTTCTCCATCGCCCCGATACTTGTGCGAGCTGCGTCACTCATCATATGTTGCAGACAACAACAAACCTCGGAGGCACCTCTCATGCACCTTCCCAGCAGCTCCAAACCACGACTCGCGATCGCCGCCGCCGCCGGCGCGGTGCTCGCCCTGACCCTCACCGCCTGCGGGCAGGACGGCGGCGGTGGCAGCGACGACAAGCCGCTCATCGGCGTCATCCTCCCCGACTCCGCGTCCTCTGACCGGTGGGAGACCGCCGACCGCAAATACCTCGAAGCCGCCTTCAAGGCCGCCGGCGTCGACTACGACATCCAGAACGCCCAGGGCAGCCGCGAGGACTTCCAGACCATCGCCGACCAGATGCTCACTAAGGGCGCCGACGTCCTCGTCACCGTGAACCTCGACTCCGGCACCGGAAAGACCGTCATCGAGAAGGCCAAGTCCCAGGGCGTGGCCACCATCGACTACGACCGGCTCACCGAGGACGGCGGCGCCGACTACTACGTGAGCTTCGACAACGAGCAGGTCGGCGTCCTCCAGGGCGAAGGCCTCGTCGGATGCCTCGAAGGCGCCGAGAAGCCGCTCATCGCCGAACTCAACGGCTCCCCCACCGACAACAACGCGACCCTGTTCAAGGCCGGCTACGACTCGATCCTCGACCCGCTGTACGCCGACGGGACCTTCGAGAAGGGCCCGGACGAGTGGGTGCCCGACTGGGACAACGCCCAGGGCGGCACGCTCTTCGAGCAGATGCTCACCGACACCGGCACCCAGGTCGACGGCGTGCTCGCCGCCAACGACGGCCTCGCGCACGCGGTCATCACCGTCCTCGAGCGCAACAACCTCAACGGCACCGTGCCCGTCACCGGTCAGGACGCCACCATCCAGGGCCTGCAGAACATCCTCACCGGCGACCAGTGCATGACCGTCTACAAGGCGATCGAGCAGGAGGCCAACGCCGCCGCCGAACTCGCCGTGGCCCTCGCCAACGGCGAGCAGCCGACGACCGACGCCAGCGTCACCGACCCCGTCAGCGGGGCCGAGGTCGCCTCCGTGCTCCTCGAGCCCGTCGCCATCACCATCGAGAACATCCAGGTCGTCGTCGACGACGGCTTCGCCGACCCGGCCGAGCTGTGCGCCGGCGAGTACGCGGCGCTCTGCACCGAGCACGGCATCGGATAGGGGCCCTACGTGCTGCTCGAACTCACCGGACTCTCGAAGCGCTTCGGACCGGTTGAAGTCCTCTCCGACGTCGATCTCGCGATCGACGCCGGAGAGGTCTGCGCCCTCGTCGGCGACAACGGCGCCGGCAAGTCCACACTGGTCAAATGCGTGGCGGGCATCCACGGCATCGACGGCGGCGCCATCGCCGTCGACGGCGAGGCCCGCACCATCTCCGGGCCGCGCGACGCCGCGGCCCTCGGCATCGAGGTCGTCTACCAGGACCTCGCGCTGTGCGACAACCTCGACGTCGTCGAGAACCTGTTCCTCGGCCGGGAGCAGCGCCGCGGCCTCGTCCTCGACGACGACGCCATGGAGCAGCTCGCCGCCGAGACGCTCTCCTCGCTCGCGGTGCGCACCATCAGGAACCTGCGCCAGCCCGTCGCGAGCCTCTCCGGCGGACAGCGCCAGACCGTCGCCATCGCCAAAGCGGTCCTGTGGAACTCGCGCCTGGTGATCCTCGACGAGCCGACCGCCGCGCTCGGCGTCGCCCAGACCCGCCAGGTGCTCGAACTCATCCGGCGCCTAGCCGACCAGGGCCTGGCCGTCCTCTACATCTCCCACAACCTGAACGACGTGTTCGCCGTCGCCGACCGGATCGCCGCGCTCTACCTGGGCCGCATGGCGGCCGTGCTCGACGCCGCCGACGCCACGCAGTCGCAGGTGGTCGAACTCATCACCAGCGGCCGGTCCGGTTCCCTCGGGCTCGGCGCCGACACGAATGGAGCCCGGTCGTGAGCACGCAGGTAGAGACCCGGCCGGAGGCCGGGACGGAGCCGAGCGCGGTGCGCGCGGTCGCCGACCATGTGAAGGGGTACTGGGCGGAGGTGCGCTCGGGCGAGGTCGGGGCGCTGCCGGCCGTCGCCGGGATCATCGCGCTGTGCGTGTTCTTCGGGATCTCGCAGCCGGTGTTCCTCTCGGTGGGGAACCTCGCGAACCTGTTCGGTCAGGGCGCGGCCGTCGCGTGCATCGCGATGGGGCTCGTGTTCGTGCTCGTCATCGGGGAGATCGACCTGTCGGCGGGGTTCGCGTCGGGCGTGTGCGCGGCGATCATGGCGGTGATCCTCACGGACTGGGGGATGCCGTGGCCGCTCGCGATCGGCGCGGCGATCGCCACCGGCGTGGTGATCGGGCTGCTGCTGGGGACGCTGGTGGTGAAGCTCGGCATCCCGTCGTTCGTCGTGACGCTCGCGGCGTTCCTGGCGTTCCAGGGGATCGTGCTCATGATCCTCGAGGAGGGCAGCAACATCACGATCCACGACGAGACGGTGAAGGCCGTCGCGGGCGGGAACCTCGAGCGCTGGCAGGGCTGGACGCTGCTGGTGCTCACGATCGCCGCGTACGCCGGGCTGCAGCTGAACCGGTGGCGGCGGCGGGTGGCGCGGTCGCTCGTGCACGAGCCGCTCGCGGTCGTGGTCGCGCGCATCGCGGCGCTGGGGGCGCTGCTGACGGCGACGGTGTTCCTGCTCAACCTGGAGCGCTCGGCGAACCCGCAGATCATCTCGCTCACCGGGGTGCCGGTGGTGATCGTGATCCTCGGGGCGCTGTTCGCGGTGTGGACGTTCGTGTTGCACCGCACCAGGTTCGGGCGGCACCTGTACGCGGTCGGCGGGAACCGGGAGGCGGCGGTGCGCGCGGGCGTGAACGTCGACCGGGTGCGCATCGCGGCGTTCGTCATCTGCTCGGGCATGGCCGCGATCGGCGGCATCGTGGCGGCGTCGCGCGCGGCCTCGGTCGACCCCAACACGGGCGGGTCCAATGTGCTGCTGCTTTCTGTAGGGGCTGCTGTGATCGGCGGTGCTAGCCTCTTCGGTGGCAAGGGCACGGTGCGGGCCGCCCTGCTGGGAGGAGCGGTGGTGGCGATCATCAACAACGGCATGGGCCTGATGGGGCTGAGTGCCGGGGTGCGGTTCGGCGTCACCGGCGCGGTGCTGCTGCTCGCGGCGGGCGTCGACGCCATGTCCCGGGGCCGGGGCAAGCTCTTCGGCAGGCACTGACCGGTGGCCCTGCCCCCGGCGGTGGAGCTGCGGCGGCGCAACCGCGCGGCACTGCTCGAACAGCTCCACCGGCACGGCCCCCAGACCCGCGCCGCGCTCACGGAAGCGTTGGAGCTCAACCGGTCCACGATCGGCGCGCTGGCGACCGACCTGGCCGAGTCGGGGCATCTCCAGGAGACGACGGGGCAGTCGACCGGTTCGGCCGGTCGGCCCTCGACGCTCGTGGCGTGCGTGCCGCGGTCGATCACGGTCGCGGCGGTGGAGATCCGCGCGGACCGGTTGCGGTTCGCGCTGGTGGGGCTCGGCGGGGAAGTGCTGGAGCGGTCGGAGTCGGCGCTCGAGGAGGGCGCCGATCCGATCGAGGCGGTCGCGGTGATCATCGGCGGGACGGCCTCGGCCGCGGCGGTGGCCTCGGTGCCGGGCCTGGTCGACGAGGGCGCGGTCGCGCACTCGACGGAGCTGGGCTGGATCGACCGTGACGCGGCCGCCGAGCTGAAGGCGGCGACGGGCCGGGAGTGGCGGGTGGTCGACACGGCGACGGCCGCGGCGGTCGGCGAATGGTCGCGCGGCGACGCGGGCGAGGCCCGCAAGCTCCTCTACCTGCACGGCGGCCGGGGCCTGACGGCCGGTCTCGTGATCGAGGGCCGCGCGCAGCGCGGCGGCTCGATCCAGTTGGGGCACATCGTGGTCGAGCCCGGCGGCCGCGAATGCGTGTGCGGCCTGCGGGGGTGCCTGGACGCGGAGATGGAGGCCTTCGGCCTCGCCGACGGCATCGAGGACGCGACGCTCGCGGCGGGCATGGGCGACGCCGCGGCCCGGGACCGGCTGCGCCGCTCGGGAGAGGATCTCGGCCGGGCCCTGGGCGCGGTCGTGACGGCGACGGGCCCTGACGAGATCCTGTTCGGCGGCTGGCTCCGCGAGCTGTACCTCTCGACCGCCGCCCCGGTCCGCTCGGCGCTCGCGGAGACGACCCTCCCCCACCTGCGTTCGCGACTGCGGCTGCGCACACCGGTCCTGGGCGACGAAGGCGCCCTCATCGGAGCGGCGGAATCGGGCTTCGCCGCGGTCTTCGAGGAGATGCGCTGAGAGGGGATCCGGCTGGCCCGCCAGGACTCGAACCTGAAATGACTGAACCAAAATCAGTAGTGTTGCCAATTACACCACGGGCCATCGCGGGCAGCGCCCGCTATCGGCGGCCCGCGCGCAGCCATTCTAGCAGTCGGGGCCCGGAGCGCCGTCGGCCTCCGCTGGGGTCCTCACTCCTCCGACCAGACGTGCGCGGGCACCTGGGCGAGCACCTGGTGGAGGAAGTCCGCGTAGTAGAACGCCTCATCGAGCGCCAAGCCGCCCTTGCGGAACGTCATCAGCCACGCGCCCTCGAAGCGCCACCGGATCACGTGCGCCCGGGGGTCGGCGAGCATCCACTCCATAGTGCGCGGGTGGATCACGTCGTAGGCGAACCGAGGGCTGGGGGACGCGATCTTGAACTTGTCGTTGAACGCCTGGTTCTCGAAGGCGATGTCCTTGTCGAACCGGCGGGTCAGGAAGTTCTCGTGGCTCACGTCGAGCACCGGCCGCAAGGCCGGGAGGTCGATCGCCACGAGCTGGTAGTCGTGCGTCCGCTCCTCCTTGCCGCTGCCGGTCTTGAACCGGTAGTGGAAGAAATGCAGGTGCCGCCCTTTGAACGTGCCCCGGAAGACGTCGAGCGCCCGGTGCGAATGCCCCGCGGCGAACGGCGGCCGCCGCGTGATGCCCAGTGCCGACGGGTCCTCCGGCCAGTACTGGAAGCGGTGGTGGGCCGCCCAGGCCGCGCACTGTGCGATGCGGCGCTGTCGGGCCCGGCGGCCGAGCACGATCACCAGCGCCACGATCCCGCCGGGCACGGCGAGGCACAGCGTCGGGAAGAGGATCGTGCCGAACACCGCGGCCGCGGTCGACATGGCGCCCTCCTTGCGGTGCCGACGGGAAAGGGCCGCGTCGTGCGACGCGGCCCCCGGGGCTGCTAGTTGTTCGACCAGACGTGCCGGGGCACCTGGGCGAGGACGTCGATGAGGAAGTCCGCGTAGAAGAAGACCTCTTCGAGCTTGAGCGCGCCCGACCGGAAGGTCATGAGCCACGGCCCCTCGAAGCGCCACGGGTAGGAGCGGGCGCGCTGGTCCTGCAGCATCCACTCCATGGTGCGGGCGTGGATCACGTCGTACGCGAACCGCCGGTTCGGGGACTTGATCCGGAAGAAGTCGTTGAACGCCTGGTTCTCGAAGTCGATGTCCTTCGCGAAGCGCTTGGTCAGGAAGTTCTCCTGGCCGATGTCCAGCAGCGGCCGCGCCGTGGGCAGGCCGATCGCGACCACCTGGTGGTTGTGCGTCTGCGACTCCTTGCCGTGGCCGGTCGTGTACCGGTACTGGAAGAACACGATGTGCACGTTCTTGTACATGCCGCGGAAGACGTCGATGCCCTTGCGGGAGTGGCCCTCGTTGAACGGCGCCTCGGTCGAGAGGCCGGTCACCGAGTTGTCGCCGGGCTCGTAGTGGAAGCCGTACTGGGCCGCCCAGGCCCGGTACATCGCGATCTTCTTCTGCCGTGCGCGCCAGGCGAAGTACGCGCCGACGCCGACCACGACGAGGCACAGTACCCAAGCCCACCAGGGCATGTCGCTACTGCTGCTCGAGGCGAGCAGTGTCTCGTTCACTGGGGTGATTCCTTCTTACGGGCTGGCTAGCTTACGGCTCGCAAGCGTCGCCGAGAGCGGGGGACCGGACCGCGGGCTAGCGGCCGTAGGGCGGCTGGCCGTAACCGGGCTGCTGCGGCTGCTGGGGCTGCTGCGGGTAGCCGGGCTGCGGCGCGGGCTGGCCGTGGCCGGGCTGCGGGGCGCCGTAACCGGGCGGGGGCTGCTGCCCGTAGCCGGGCTGCGGGGCGGGCTGCCCGTAGCCGGGCTGGGGCTGCTGCTGGTAGCCGACCTGCTGCGGCTGGCCGTACGGCATCTGGCCGGGCGCGGGCTGCGGCGGCATCTGCTGCTGGGCCGGGGGCTGCTGCATGTAGGCGGGCTGGCCCATGTCGCGCATCTTCGGAGCCGTGCGGGCGGCCGGGTTGTCGAGCTCGAAGTACTCCTCGGGCTTGAACCCGCCCATCTTCGCGGAGATCGAACCGGGGAAGACCTGCAGTGCGGTGTTGTACTCGCGCACGTTCGCGTTGTAGAACCGGCGCGGGGCCGCGATGCGGTTCTCGGTCTCGGTGATCTCCTGCTGGAGCTGGAGGAAGTTCTGGTTGGTCTGCAGGGCGGGGTAGGCCTCCTGCATGTGGATCACGCCGCGGATGGCGTTCCCGAGCTGGCCTTCGGCCTGGCCCTGCTGGGCGTGGCCGGCGTTCGGGTCCTGCCGGGTCTGCATGGCCATGGCGCGCGCCTCGGCGACCTGCCGCAGCGTGGCGTTCTCGGAGCCCGCGGCCTGCTGCACGACGTACATCAGGTTGTCCAGCAGGTCGTACCGGCGCTGGAGCTCGACATCGATCTGCGCCCAAGACTCCTGGGTGATGTTGCGCATCCGCACCAGTTTGTTGCGACCGCCGATGGCGATGAAGACCAGGATCAGGCCGATCAGCAACAGGAGGATCAGGATCCAGACGATTGGGTTGCTCATAGAGCGTGAGCTTAGTGCATCTATGCCAGCGGGAGGGCACCGCTCGAGTGCCCTCCCGCTGCTCAGAAATATGGTCGGAATCAGCCCATCGCGTGCTCGACGACCGCAACGAGCTCGGCCGCGACGGTCTGCGCCACCGGCTCCTCGGAGGCCTCGACCATGACGCGCACCAGCGGCTCGGTACCGGAGGGGCGCAACAGAACCCGGCCGTCGGCGCCGAGCTTCGACTGCCACAGCGCGACCGCGCTGCGCACGTCGGCATGGTCGATCACGGACTTGTCCGTCACCCGCACGTTCACGAGCACCTGCGGCGCGGGGGTGAACACCGAGGCGAGGTCGGCGAGGGACCTGCCCGTGGCGGCCATCCGCGCCAGCAGCAGGATCGCGGTGAGCGTCCCGTCGCCGGTGGTGGCGTGGTCGGAGACGATGATGTGCCCCGACTGCTCGCCGCCGAGCGAGTACCCGCCTTCCGCGAGGCGCTCGAGCACGTACCGGTCGCCGACCCCGGTGACCTCGAGCTTGATCCCGGCCGTGCCCATGGCCTGGTGCAGGCCGAGGTTGCTCATGACGGTGGTGACGAGCGTGTCGCCGCGCAGCTGCCCGGCCTCGCGCATGGCGATCGCCAGGATCGCCATGATCGCGTCGCCGTCGACGTCGTTGCCGTCCGCGTCGACCGCGAGGCAGCGGTCGGCGTCGCCGTCGAGCGCGATGCCGGCGTGCGCGCCGTGCTCGACGACGGCCGCGCGCAGGCCGTCCATGTGCGTCGACCCGCAGTTCTCGTTGATGTTGAGCCCGTCGGGGTCCGCATTGATGAGGACGACTTCGGC
This sequence comes from Glycomyces sp. NPDC049804, assembly GCF_040674615.1. Lineage (NCBI taxonomy): Bacteria > Bacillati > Actinomycetota > Actinomycetes > Glycomycetales > Glycomycetaceae > Glycomyces > Glycomyces sp. NPDC049804. Next base: position 264,333 of record NZ_JBFAMQ010000001.1, on the reverse strand, counting down.
GCCCGCCCGGCGCAGGGCCTCGGGGGCCGCGCCGGTGGCGGCGCCGTTCGCGGGGTCGAGCACGACCTTCAGGCCGTTCAGCGGGTGCGGCACGGCCGCGACCAGGTGCTCGATATACGACTCGACGGGGTCGACCGAGCGGACGATGCGGCCCACGCCGTCGCCTTGCGGCAGCGGCGCGGGGTCGCCCATGGCCGCCTCGATGGCGTCCTCGACCTCGTCGGGGAGCTTGCGGCCGCCGGCCGCGAAGAACTTGATGCCGTTGTCCGGCATGGGATTGTGCGAGGCCGAGACCATGACGCCGAAGTCGGCGCCGGTCAGGGCCGTCAGGTGCGCGACCGCGGGCGTGGGAAGGATGCCCAGGTCGATGACTTTCACGCCCGCCGCGGCGAGCCCGGCGGCGCTGGCTGCGGCGAGCATCTCGCCGGAGGCGCGGGGGTCGCGGCCGATGACGGCGACGGCGCGGCGGTCGGTGGCGCCGAGGACGCGCGCGGCCGCGATGTTGAGGCGGAGTGCCAGGTCGGGCGTGAGGTCGGCGTTCGCCCGCCCCCGTACGCCGTCGGTGCCGAACAGTCGTGACACAGTGTGGCTTCCCATCGTTGTGGCATAAAAAAACGGGGGCCGCCGAGGATGTCCTCCTCGGCAGCCCCGTCGCTTGTGCAGACTAGCGTGTTCCCCCGGCCGTGCAAACCCGCGGATGGCGGGCCGCCCTGCGGCCGGGGCGGGCGCGCTAGCGCTTCGAGTACTGCGGTGCCTTGCGGGCCTTCTTGAGGCCGTACTTCTTCGATTCCTTCTCGCGGGCGTCGCGGGTCAGGAACCCGGCGGCCTTGAGGGCCGGGCGGGTGTTCGGGTCGATCTCGACCAGGGCCCGGGCGATGCCGAGGCGGAGCGCGCCGGCCTGGCCGGTGGCGCCGCCGCCGTGGATGTTCACCAGGACGTCGAAGTTGTCGCCGGCCTCGACGGTCACGAAGGGCTCGGCCACGGTCTGCTGGTGGACCTTGCTCGGGAAGTAGTCCTCGAGGGTCTTGCCGTTGACGACGTACTTGCCGGTGCCGGCGACCAGGCGGACGCGGGCGATGGCGCGCTTGCGGCGGCCCACGGTCTGGATCGCGCGGTCGGCGGGGACCACCGGGATGCTCGGCACGGACGGCGCGGCGGCGACGTCGGCGGGGACCTCGGGGATCTCGACGGGGGCCTCGACGGCCTCGGGGGCCTCGGTCTCGACGACCTCGGCGGCTTCGGTGGCCTCGGTGGCCTGGATCTCGTCACTCATGTGGATGCTCCTGTTCCGCCCGCGCCTACTGCGCGATCTTCTTGATCTCGTACGGCTTCGGCTGCTGGGCGGTGTGCGGGTGGCCGGGGCCCGCGTAGACCTTCAGCTTCTTGGACACGGCGCGGCCGAGCTTGTTCTTCGGCAGCATGCCGAAGACGGCCTTCTCGACGACCTTGTGGGGGGCCTTCTCCATGAAGTCGGCGTACGACTTCTCCTTGAGACCGCCCGGGAAGCCGGAGTGGCGGTAGGCCTTCTTGGTCTGGAGCTTGTTCCGGGTCAGGACGACCTTCTCGGCGTTCACGATGATGACGTAGTCACCGGTGTCCGCGTTCGGCGCGAAGGTCGGCTTGTGCTTGCCTCGGAGCAGATCGGCAGCGTGCGTCGCGAGCCGGCCCAACACCACGTCGGTCGCGTCGATCACGAGCCACTGCGGGTCAATGTCACCCGGCTTAGGGCTGTACGTGCGCACAGGTTTACCTAGCTTTCGTTGTCGGTGTGGAACGAATCCCGCAGCTGAGGGCGGGACCGCCTGAATCCCCGGCCTCGGCGAAGCTTGCGAGCCGTAAATCGACTCAGCCTGAAGCGGCGCACCCGCCGCTGCGCGGCCGGTGTGGGATTCGTTGGACAGTGCTTCGGCGGTGCGGCCCGGAGGGGCCTCGCGCGGATGCACTCGAACAACAGCTGCCTAGTCTACGTGGTGGTGGCGGCCGCCCTGAAGGCGGCCGCCGTGACCTCGGCTACAGCGCGCGGCGCGCCCGCCGGATCATGGATCCTGCGGGAAACAGGGTCACGATCCGTCGGCGGCGGCGAGCGGCAGGTACACGCGGTTGCCCTGGGCGGCGAACTCGTCGCTCTTCTCGGCCATGCCCTTCGCCGCGTACTCCTTCAGCTCCTGGCTGATCTTCATCGAGCAGAACTTCGGGCCGCACATCGAGCAGAAGTGCGCGGTCTTCGCGGGCTCGGCGGGCAGGGTCTCGTCGTGGTACTCGCGGGCCCTGTCGGGGTCGAGCGAGAGGTTGAACTGGTCCTGCCAGCGGAACTCGAAGCGGGCCTTGGAGAGCGCGTCGTCCCATTCCTGGGCCTTCGGGTGGCCTTTGGCCAGGTCGGCGGCGTGCGCGGCGATCTTGTAGGCGATCACGCCGTCCTTGACGTCCTCCCGGTTCGGCAGCCCCAGGTGCTCCTTGGGGGTGACGTAGCAGAGCATCGCGGTGCCGAACCAGCCGATCATGGCCGCGCCGATCGCGGAGGTGATGTGGTCGTAGGCGGGCGCGACGTCGGTGGTGAGCGGGCCGAGCGTGTAGAACGGAGCCTCGCCGCAGATCTCCTGCTGGAGGTCGACGTTCTCCTTGATCTTGTGCATCGGGACGTGGCCGGGGCCCTCGACCATGACCTGGACGTCGTACTCCCACGCGATGTGGGTGAGCTCACCGAGGGTGCGGAGCTCGGCGAACTGGGCCTCGTCGTTGGCGTCGGCGATCGAGCCGGGGCGCAGGCCGTCGCCGAGGGAGAAGGCGATGTCGTACTTCGCGAAGATCTCGCACAGCTCGCGGTAGTGCGTGTAGAGGAAGTTCTCCTCGTGGTGGGCCAGGCACCAGGCGGCCATGATCGAGCCGCCGCGCGAGACGATGCCGGTGACGCGCTGGGCGGCGAGCGGGACGTAGCGCAGGAGGACCCCGGCGTGGACCGTCATGTAGTCGACGCCCTGCTCGGCCTGCTCGATGATGGTGTCGCGGTAGACCTCCCAGGTGAGCTTCACCGGGTCGCCGTTGACCTTCTCGAGGGCCTGGTAGAGCGGGACGGTGCCGATCGGGACCGGGGAGTTCCGCATGATGTGCTCGCGGGTCTCGTGGATGTGCTTGCCGGTGGAGAGGTCCATCACGGTGTCCGCGCCCCACTTGGTGGCCCAGGTGAGCTTCTCGACCTCGGCGGCGACGGAGTCGGAGACCGCGGAGGTGCCGATGTTCGCGTTGATCTTGGTGAGGAAGTTCTTGCCGATGATCATCGGCTCGGTCTCGGGGTGGTTGACGTTCGCGGGCAGGATCGCGCGGCCCGCGGCGATCTCGGCGCGCACGAACTCGGCGTCGAGGCCCTCGCGGACGGCGACGTACGCCATCTCGGGGGTGACGATGCCCTGCTTGGCGTAGTGCAGCTGGGTGGGGCAGTCGAGCTCGGCGCCGCCGTGCTCGATCCTGCTGGTCGCGGCGTCGCGGCGCTCGGCGATCCACACCTCGCGCAGCTTCGGCAGCCCGACCTCGGGGTCGGAGCCGGGGCCGGAGGTGTCGTAGAGCCGGATCGGCTCCTCGCCGCCGCTCAGCTCGACCTGAGTGAACGGCACCTGGATGTCGGGCCGCGGCCCTTCGACGTAGACCTTGCTTCTGGCGTTCATGCTGTCTCCTGAGAACTCTCGAAACCGTGCACGCGCCCGCCGGTCGAGCCGGGAGCGCGGAGAACGCGCCCACCGGCGAGACCGGCGACGCAAGCGCCGGCCGGCCGATCCGGCGGCGCGAAAACTGTCAGACCCCGCGGGCACCATCGGATTCGGGGCGATCGCGAACGCGACCCCGACTCACGACGAACCCGCTCGCGGCGGCATCGGAGCCAGAGCGGGAGCCCGCCCCGCAACGACGCCCGATGCGCGGCGGCCGCCGCGCATCGGCACCGGCTCCGGCACCAGCGCCTGCACGCGAGGCCACCGATCGCGAGCACCGACCCATGCGGCCCCCGCTCACAGGACCGTGTGCTTGCGGGCGTGATGGTGGTCGATCGGACCGGGGCCGGAGCCGAGCCGCCAGTCGGCGGCGGCCTGCAGCGCATCGGCCACATACGCCTTCGCGCCGCCGATCGCCTGCACCAGCGGGTGCTCCAGCGCGAGCCGGGCCGCGATCGCGGCCGCCAGCGTGCAGCCGGTGCCGTGGCTGTTGCGCGTCTCGACCCGCGGCATCCGCAGGTCGACCATGTGGCCGTCGCACCACAGCACGTCGACCACTGCCGCCGCCTCCCCCGAGGCGACCGCCTCGAGATGGCCGCCCTTGACGAGGACCGCACGCGGCCCGAAGGTCGCCAGCGCCCGCGCCGCCTCGCGCATGTCCGCGAGGTCCTCGACCTCCCGGCCGAGCAGTTGCCGGGCCTCGATCAGGTTGGGCGTCAGGACGGTCGCGAGCGGCCCGAGCTCGCCGAGGTAGGCGGCGGGGTCGCCGTCGTAGAGCGGGTCGCCGCTGCTGGTGACCATGACCGGGTCGACCACGAGGTTCGGGAGCCGGTCGGCCTGGCCGTATTCGGCGACGAGGGCGAGCATCTCGGTGCTGCCGAGCATCCCGGTCTTCACCGCGGCCACCGAGAAGTCGCTCAGCACGGCGTCGAGCTGCGCCCGGACGAGACCGGGCGAGACGCCTTCGGCGGCGGTGACGCCGCGGGTGTTCTGGGCGGTGATCGCGGTGACGGCGCTCGTGCCGTGCACGTCGTGGGCGGCGAAGGTATGCAGGTCGGCCTGGACGCCGGCGCCGCCGCCCGAGTCGGAGCCCGCGATCGTCAAGGCGACCGGCGGTTGCGGATGGCGGCGCTTCACAGGTCGGCCATCCCTTCGAAGCTCGAGGACGCGTTCGCCAAGTGGCGCTTGGGGATGCGCCCGGCCAGGCGGGCGGCGCGGCCGGCGTTCACGGCGTCGCGCATGGCGGCGGCCATGAGCGCGGGGTCGGCCGCGCGGGTGACGGCGGTGGCGAGGAGCACGGCCGAGCAGCCGAGCTCCATGGCGAGCGCGGCGTCGGAGGCGGTGCCGATGCCGGCGTCGCAGATGACCGGGACGTCGGCGTGTTCGCAGATCAGCGCGAGGTTGTGCGGGTTGCGCACGCCGAGGCCGGTGCCGATGGGCGCGGCGAGGGGCATGACCGCGGCGCATCCGGCGTCTTCGAGGCGGCGGGCGAGCACGGGGTCGTCGCTGGTGTACGGGAGGACGGTGAAGCCGTCGGCGACAAGGGTCTCGGCGGCGTCGAGGAGTTCGACGGAGTCGGGGAGGAGGGTGTCCTCGTCACCGATCACCTCGAGTTTGATCCAGTTCGTGCCGAAGGCCTCGCGGGCGAGTTTGGCGGTGCGCACGGCTTGTTCGGCGGTGAAGCATCCGGCTGTGTTGGGGAGGAGCTCGACGCCGCACTGCTCGATGACATCCAGAATGGAGCCCGTGGCCGCGGGGTCGACTCGGCGGAGCGCGACGGTGACGAGCTCGGTCCCGGAGGCGGTGATCGCCTCGGCGAGTTGCGCGTGATTGGCGGCGCCGCCGGTGCCGAGGATGAGGCGCGAGGTGAAGGTCTTGTCGGCGATCTTCAGATCGGCGTCGGATGTGATGCGCTGGTCCATGTCAGCCTCCTTGAGTCGCGGTGAGCACTTCGACGGCGTCTCCGTCGGCGAGCGGCCGGTCCCATTCCGACCGCGGCACGACTTCCCCGTTCAGGGCGACGGCAATGCCGCGCCGCGCGCTGGTGACGGCCGCAACGGCGTCAGTGATGGTGGCGATGCCTTCGCGCGCTTCGCCATTGACTTCGATGCTCATGAGTCGGCCTCCTGAGTGGAAATGTCATCGGTCACTGCGAGCCCGCGCTCGAGCCTGGAGCCCCCGGCAGTGTCAGACCTCGCGGGCACCATGGATTCAGGGGCGCTCGCCAATCGCGACCCAGAGGGACGACCCGCGCCCTCGAACCGCGCGGACAGGTCACTGCCCGACCCGGACCCCGGAGCCCCGGCCGTGTCAGACCCCGAAGGCACCATGGAATCGGGGGCGCTCGCCAATCGCGACCCAGACGGCCGGCGCACGCCCTCGAACCGCGCAGCCAGGCCACGGTCCGACCCGGGCTCGCGAGCCTCGGCGGTGTCAGACCCCTCGGGCACCATGGAATCGGGGGCGCTCGCCAATCGCGACCCGGAGGGCCGGCCCGCGCCCTCCAACGGAATCGGCGCGTCCTCGCCGCTGCCATGCTCAGGGCCGGATGCCCCGACGGTGTCGGACCCTTCTGCCATCCTGGATTCGGGGGCGCTCGCGAATCGCGACCCTGAGGGACGGCCCCCGCCCTCGAACCGCCGCGGGTCGAAGGCCGCCGGGACCGCTTGCTCATCCCCGGCGAGCAGTGCGGCGACCGCGCTGGCCGTGGCCGGGATCAGTGCGATGCCGTTGCGGTAGTGGCCGGTCGCGGCGATCGTGCGGGCGTCAAGGCGGCCGATGAGCGGCAGGTTGTCAGGGGTGCCGGGCCGGAATCCGACGCTCACTTCGTCGAGGTGGTATTCCGCGATCTCGGGCACGAGCTCGATCGCCCGCCGCAGCAGATCGTGCACGACACCGGCGGTGCCGGTGCGCCGGTCGAACCCGCGCTCGTCGCTCGACGCGCCCACCACGACCTCCCCGCTCTCGCGGGTCACGATGTAGATCGGGTGGCCTTTCACGAAGCCGCGCACGGTAGTCCGCGGCAGCGGCTGGCCGCCGACCGCCCGCAGCCGCAACACGGCCCCGCGCACCGGCCGCACAGGCAGCGACCACCCGATATCGGGATCGCCGGAACCGCCGACGCGCGCCGCAGCAGCCACCGGGTTCCGGCCGCGCGCCTCAGCGACGGTTCCGCGGTCGCTGCGCTCCGCGGTTCTCGAGTGCTCGCCGCCTGCTTCGGAGAAGGCGCCGCTCGCGATCGCGGCGCGCGACTCGAGCTCAGCGCCGCTCACGCGAGTGCCTCGCCCGGGGGTACCTGTGTCACCGGGTTCGGTGCCCGCAAGAGCACTCGCGCCTGCACCGGAGAAGTTCGCCGACCCGCATCCGGCCGCGATGACCACTTGGTCGGCGTCGAGCGCGACGAGGTCTCCAACCGACTCGGCCCGCAGTTCGACGCCGGCGCGCTGGGCCGCGATCAGCAGTGCGTCATGCACTGCCCGCGGATCGACCGCGCGGTCCTCCGGCGCGAGCACGCCGCCGCGCACCCTGTGGCTGAGCAGCGGCTCGACCTTGCGGGCGGCGCGCGCGGTGAGCGGTTCGACGTTCCTTGCGGTGAAGCGGTAGAGCTCGGTCTGGCGGTCGACTTCGGCGCGGTCGCCGTCCTCGACGCCGACCACGAGCGTCGGCACGTCGCGGAAACCGACATCGAGGCCGGAGGCCGCTTCGAGTTCGCGCGCGAAGCCGGGCCAGGCGTCGGCCGAGGCGGCCATGAACGGGCCGAGGGCTTCCTCGCCGTAGTGGGATTCGGTGACGGGCGCGATCATGCCCGCGGCCACGCGCGAGGCACCCGAGCCAGGGTCGGGGTCGTACACGACGACCTCGGCGCCGGACTGGGCGGCCCGCCACGCGACGGCGAGCCCGATCGAGCCGGCGCCGACGATGGCGATGCGCATCAGGCTTCGCCCGCCCCTCGCGGGGAGCCGGCATCGGGCGAGATCGAGCCTTTGAGCCGATCGTGCGCCCGGCTCGCGGTGTTCGGCTGCGTGCCGGTCGCGAAGGCGCCCTGGGCACGCCGCTCGCCTGTGACCGGGCCGTGGCGGTCCGGTTCCCCGGCAGCGTCGCTTCGGCCGCGAGAGGTTGTCGCGCTCTCCCCCACGGCTGCAAGGAGTTCCGCCGTGGCCTCCTGCGGGTCCGCGGCACCCGACACCGCGCCGACGACCGCCACGCCATGAGCTCCGGCCTCGCGGCACCGCTTCGCCCGTTCGGCCGTGATGCCGCCGATCGCGATCACCGGCAGGTCGACCGCCTCGCACACCGCGGCCAGGCCTTCGAGCCCGATCGGTTGCGGCAGACCGGTCTTGGTCGTCGTGCCCCAGACCGGGCCGACGCCGAGATACGTCGCCCCGGCGCGGCGGGCCGCGCGCGCCGACTCGGGGTCGCGGGCGGTGCCGCCGATGATGGAGGCGGCGGGGAGGATGCGGCGGGCGGCGTCGATAGGGAGGTCGTCCGCGCCGAGGTGGACGCCGTCGGCGCCGATCGCTTCGGCGATGTGTACGCGATCGTTGACCAGGCACCACGCGCCGTACTGGGCGCAGAGCGCGGCGATCGCGGTGGCGAGGTCGAACGCGGCCCGGTCGGTGTAGTGGTCCTCGGGACGCACCTGGACGAGCTTCGCCCCGGCCGCCAGTGCCGCCTCGACGGCGGCGAGCGGCGCGAAGGTCTCGCGGGTGTCGGTGATGACGTGAAGCCGGGGTAGACGAGTAGCGCGCATAGCTCCTTCTCCCTGCGCCAGCATGATCTGGATCAGGTTCGACGGTCGGGACTACTCAGTCCCCTCTCAGCCCGATGCATCGGACTCCCGTGGGTGGTTATTCGTTTGCGGCCGCTACGCTACGTCATCGCGAGCGGCCCTCGCAAGTGCGGTGTCAGGAAGTGGACACCGTCCGTCCGGCCCGCCGGGCCGGTCACCCGCCGAGCGCGTGGCGCCGGAAGCGGTCGACGATCTCGGTGCGGACCCGCTCGAGGCCGGTCGCGGTCTCCTCGAGCCGCCACAGCCCCATGGTGAGCCGGTGCGCCTCGCGCGGCAGCTCGGAATGGCGGTAGGTCCACTCGTACATGTCGAACAGGGGCCACCACGTGTATCCGATGACCGGGACGCCGGCGGCGCGCAGGTCGTGCAGGGCCGCAACGGATTCGTCGAGCCAGTCGATGCGTTCTTTGACCGAGCCGGTCACGCACGTCTCGGTGAGCATCACGGGCGCCCCGTACCGGGCGTGGGCCTCGCGGATGAGCTCGTTCATGCCGGCGACGCCGTCGTCGCGGGTCGGGCGGGGGTCGCGGAAGCCGCCGCCGTGGAAGACCCCGGCTTCGAAGACCTCGGTGGAGTGTCGCGGGTAGTAGTTGACGCCCATGACGTCCGGGTGCACGGGCGCTTCGGTGAACCACGCGAAGTCGTCGTCGCCGAACCCGTTGGCGCGCAGGTGGGGCGCAAGTGGATGGTCGGCGCCGACGCGGCCGGTGACGAGGTCTTCGACGAGGAAGACCTGCTCTTTGAGGCGGGCGGCGTGGTCGCGGTGCTCGGGGGCGTCGATGTCGCCGACGTAGCGCATGCCGGCGTCGACGTGGACGAAGACGGCGCGGTCGCCGAGGACGTCGGCCATGGCGCGCTGGGCGAGCACGAAGCCGCGCGCGAGCTGCCCGGCCATGGTCGTGAGTCCCTGCGGCCCTGAGAGGTAGGGGGGCCAGTAGGCGTATTCGCCGGAGAACAGGGCGTGGATCATGGGCTCGTTGACCGGCGTGTAGTCGGCGACGCCGAGGTGCGCGTAGCGTTCCGCGACGGCCGCTGAGTATTCGGCGACGAGCTTCGGGTAGTCGGGGTTGGCGAACTGGTTCTCGAGCCACAGTGGCGTGCCGTAGTGCATGAGGTCCACAATGGGCCGCAGGTGCAGTTCGGCGTACCGGTCCATGACGCGGTCGACCCAGGACCAGTCCCAGCGGCCGGGTTCGGGCTGGACGCGGTGCCAGGGGACCCCCCAGCGCACCAGTTCGGCGCCGGCCTCGACGGCGAGGCCGAGGTCGTCGTGCCACCGCCCGTAGTGCTCGGTGAGCTCGTACTCGTCGATCGGCCGCTCGCCCGGTCCGGCTTGGGGCACGAAGGTGTCCTCGACACCTACGGCGAAGTGGAAGCCGCCGTCGCTGTGCCATTGTGCGGCGCCGCGAGCGTCGCCGAGGGGCCCAGTGGGTGAACCGGTCATTTGAGTCCTGTCGTTGCGATGTTCTCGATGAAGCGCCGCTGGATGAAGAGGAACGCGATGACGAGCGGGAGGATCGCGATGAGCGAGCCGGCCATCATCACGCCGTGGGGCACGATGCCGCTGGGCCCGGTGAGCTGCGTCAGGCCGGAGGTGATCGTGCCCATCTCGGCGTCGGTGGTGAACACCAGCGGCCACAGCAGGTCGTTCCAGTTGTTGACGAAGGTGAAGAGCCCCAGGGTGAGCAGGGCGGGGACGGCGTTGGGGAGCACCACGGAGCGGAAGATCCGGAACTCCCCCGCGCCGTCGATGCGCGCGGCCTGGTCGATGTCGCGGGGGAGCGCGAGGAAGAACTGGCGCAGGAAGAAGATCCCGAAGGCGTCGGCGGCGCGCGGCGCGATGAGCCCGGTGTACGTGTTGACCCAGCCGAGGTCGGCCACGAGCTGGTAGAGCGGGATCAGCGTGGCCTGGAAGGGGATCATCAGCGTCGCGATGATGGCGACGAGGAGGACCTTCCGGCCGGTGAAGTCCAAGCGCGCCAAGGCGTACGCGGCGAGCGAGTCGAAGACGAGCGCGAAGAGCGTGACACCGCCGGCGAAGACGAAGCTGTTGCCCACGAGCCGCGCGAACGGCAGCTCGGAGGTGACCGTCTGGAGGTTCGCGAGCGTCCAGTCGTCCGGGAGCAGGCTCGGCGGGTAGGCGTTGACCTCGGCCGCGGGTTTGAACGCGGTGAGCACGATGATCGCGATCGGCAGCAGCACGACGGCGGTGACGCCGACGAACGCGAGCGTCGCGAGCACAGTGGAGGGCTTGAGGTCGCGCAGGGAGCGGCGGGCGGTGCTCATGCCAGGTCCTTTTCTTTGCGGCCGAAGAACACGAACTGCACGAGGCTCAGCACGAGCGTCGCCGCGAGCAGCACATAGGACAGCGCTGACGCGAAGCCGATGTCGAGCTTGCGGAAACCGGACTCGTAGATCTCCATGACGAGGGTCTGCGTGCTGCCGTAGGGGCCGCCGCCGGTCATGACGTAGATCTGGTCGAAGGCCTGGAGGGCGGCGATCATCGCGAAGATGAGCACGAACGCCATCGTGTTGGACAGCAGCGGGAGGGTGACGTTGCGCAGGCGCGAGAAGGCGCCGGCGCCGTCCATGCGGGCGGCCTCGTAGATCGAGGGCGGGATGTCCTGCAGGCCCGCCAGGAAGATCACGAAGTAGAAGCCGAAGAGCTTCCAGACGGCGACGAGCACGACCATCGGCATGGCCAGGGTCGGGTCCTCGAGGACGTTGCCGATCTGGATGCCGAACCCGCGCAGCCAGTAGTTGAGGAGCCCCACCTGCGGGTCCACGAGGTAGCTCCAGGCGAAGGCCGCCACGGAGAACGAGACCACGAACGGCACGAACAGGGCGGTGCGGAAGAAGCCGCGGAAGGGCAGGCGCGGGTTGTTGAGCAGCAGCGCCAGCCCGAGCGCGGCGACGACCGCGAGCGGGGTGAACAGCACGGTGTAGAGCGCGGTGTTCGTGACGGCGTTGAGGATGTCGGGGTCGGTGAAGACGCCGATGTAGTTCTCCAGGCCCACGAACTCGGGCTCGCCGAAGCCGCTGGCGTCCGTGAAGGACAGCCGCAGGGCCGAGAGCATCGGCCAGACGGTGAACGCGCCCAGGATGATCAGGGCCGGGGCGAGGAACGCGAAGGCGGTGGCGCCGCGGCGCAGCGGGCTCTCGGTCGCGCGGCGGCGCCCGCCCAGCGGCGCTGGCGGCCGGTACCGGTGTCGCGTCGGTCGTGCGGTGGTCATGGTCTCCTTCACTCCCCTTGGGACGGCGGGGACGCCGAGGGGCGGCGTCCCCGCCGGTCTGTCCGGATAGGACCGGTGCTAGCCGAGCGCGTTCTGGATGGTGCCCTGCGCCTCGGCGAGCAGGCCGGCGATGTCCTCGCCCGCGATGGCGCGCTGGGTCAGCTCGTCCACGGCGGCGAGCACGTCGACGCTGTTGACGACGCCGGGGAGCAGCGGGCGCCCGAGGTCGGCGATCTCGGTGAGCGAGGCGACGACCGGGTTGGAGTTGACGGCCTCGGCCGGGACGTCGGTGCGCAGGGGCGGCCAGCCGGAGCCGAGAGACCAGGCGGCGGCGTTCTCGTCGTTGAGGAAGAACGCGAAGAACTTCTCGGCGGCGGCGCGGGCGTTGTCGTCCGCGTCGACCGTGACGGCCATCGAGACGCCGATGGCGGAGGCGGCCTGGGCGGCGGGACCGGCCGGGATCGGCGCGATCGCGCAGTCGATGCCGTTCTCGGCGGCGATCGAGGCCATCCACGGGCCGCCGATGGTCATGGCGGCCTTGCCCGCGCCGAACAGCTCGTCGGCGCCGACGCCGTCGATGCCGGTGGGCGAGATCTTGTCGTCCACGATGGCCTTGCGCCAGTACTCGAGGGTCGCGGCGTTCTCGGGCGAGTCGATGACCGCGTCCACCTCCTCCTTGACGATGTCGCCGCCGTTGCCGTAGAACAGCGAGGGCCACAGGCCGTTCGCGACGGTGGCGTGGTCGGGCAGGACCACCCCGTACTGCTCGGGGGTGCCGTCGCCGTCCTCGTCGATCGTGAGCCGCTTGGCGGCGGCGACCCACTCGTCCCAGGTGCCCGGGAAGTCGGTCACGCCGCCGGCCTCGAAGAGCGCGGTGTTGTAGTAGACCGCCAGCGGCACGAAGCCGGTCGGGACGCCGTACTTGGTGCCCTCGACCTCGATCATCGAGACCGCGCCCGGGATGAGGTTCGCCGTGTTCGAGGAGTCGTCGGCGTAGAAGCCGGTGAGCTCGGCGAACGCGCCCTTGTCGGCGTAGACCGGCAGGCGCTCGGCCGGCATGGCGACGATGTCGGGGCCCTCGCCGGCGGACAGCGCCGTCAGGAGGGTGTCGTCGATGCTGGCCCAGGTCTTGACCTCGGTGTTGATCGTGATGTCGCTCTGCGAGGCGTTGAAGTCGTCGACGATGCCCTGGAGCACGTCGCCGTCGGCCTCGGTGTAGCCGTGCCAGAAGGTCAGGGTCGCCGGGCCGCCGGTCTCGCCGTTCGAGCACGCGGAGCCGAGGAGCGCCAGCGCGGCGCCGCCGGCGCCGCCCAAGAGGACCGTCTTGCGTTTCATGTTCAGTTCCCTCCCAACGCGACTGCGCTGTCTGATGAGTGGTGTGCATTCCTACAACGTCGAGGGGGTCCTGTACTGGGGAACCGTCTTGTACAACGTTGTAAGTCTGGGAATCGTACGCACGCCCCGCCGCGCCTGTCAACGCGACCCCCCGTTCGTTTCCACTTCGTTTCCAATCCGTGATCAGATCCGTGAGCAGGGGCTTGACCAGCGGGCATTGATGGTCTTACGATGTCCCGCACGCATGATACAACGTTGTAAAGATTGGGAGTCCCATGCGAAGCCCTCAACTCCTCGGCCTCAAGCGCGGCGGCGCGATATTCGCCGCCGCGGCCTTCCTCCTCACCGTGGTCGCCGCCTCGATCGGCTGGGCTCCCGCCCCCGCCGCGGCGGTGACCACCGGCAACGGCGCGCTCGTCTACGCGCCCGCCGCCGGCTCCTCGTTCAACCCCGAAGGCGGCGCCCCCGCCGGGACCACCTACGCCAAGATCATCGTGCTGAAGAACAGCGGCGCCTCGAACGGCACGCAGCTGGTCACCTTCGACCAGCTCGTGCTCCAGAACGGCGTGCAGGTCTATCCGATCTACCGCAGCACCAACGACGGCGCGAGCTGGACCAAGGTCGCCGACGTCAACCCGAGCGCGACCTTCCCGGCCTTCACCCGCACCGCCCAGCCGTTCCTCTACGAGGTCACCCAGACCACCGGCGACCTCACCGCGGGCACCATCCTCCTCGCGGGCATGATCATGCCCGAGGACCGATCGGTCAGCCGCCTCGTGGTGTACAAGAGCACCAACCAGGGCACCAGCTGGAGCTACCTGAGCACCATCGACACCGGCGGTCCGGCCGTCTACGACCCGACGCCCTCCTCGACCACCACCACCGTGTGGGAGCCCTCGCTCGCGATCGACGGCAACGGCGGCCTCGCCGCGTACTTCTCCGACGAGCGCCAGAAGGCGAACGGGGTCCTCCAGGCGGTGTCCTACCGCCGCTCGACCGACGGCGGCAAGACCTGGGGCTCGCTGGTCAACGTCTCGGCGCCGACCAACCAGAGCGACCGCCCCGGCATGATCACCGTGACCAAGCTCCCCGACGGCCGCTACATGGCGACCTTCGAGGTCGTCAACCGCCCCAGCCAGTCCCAGAACACCGCGCCGGTCTACTACAAGATCTCGGCCGACGGCCTCAACTGGGGCACGACCACCAGCATCGGCACGCAGATCAAGCTCGCGAACGGCCGCAGCATCGGCTCCTCGCCGTACGTCAAGTGGGTGCCCACCGGCGGCCCCAAGGGCATGGTCGTGGTGGCCTCGAAGTGGTCGCTCGACGGCAGCGGCAACATCGACGGCGGCCAGAACTTCTACGTCAACTACAACCTCGGTGAAGGCCCGTGGGAGCGGCTGCCGATGGCGGTCACCTACGACGCCAGCGACACCCAGGGCGGCAGCTTCTCCGGCTTCGCGCAGGGCATCGACTACAGCGCCGACGGCCGGACCCTCTATCAGGCCGTGAACGTCGAGAACACCGTCTCGGACCTCAACGACATCCGCGTGGGCTCGATCCCGCTCGACGCCCAGCAGTACGAGGCGGAGAACGCGACCCTCAACGACGTCTCGACCGTCGCGCATGTGCAGGCCGCCAACGGCTCCAAGGTCGGCAACATCAACAACGCCGGCAGCTACGTCCAGTTCACCGTGAACGTGCCGACCGCCGGGACCTACACGATGAACGTCCGGTACGACAACGGCTTCGGCTCGACCGCGACCCACTCGGTGAGCGTCAACGGCGGCGGCGGCTCGTCCATCAGCTACCCGGCCACTGTGGACTGGGGTCGATACGCGTGGGCGCAGAAGACGGTCACGCTCAACGCCGGCACCAACACGATCCGCTTCACCAAGGGCACCAACTTCGCCGAGCTCGACACGATCCACCTGTACTCGAGCACGGCGCTGGCCCCGGTCTTCCAGCTTCAGAACCGCAACAGCGGCAAGTACCTGGAGATCTTGAGCGCCTTGACGACCGACGGCGCGGCCGCGGGCCAGTGGGGCGACACGAACAACGCGACCCAGCGGTGGACCGTCAGCGGCGGCGCCACCGTGCAGCTGACCAACCGCAACAGCGGCAAGCTCCTCGAGATCCCCTCGGCGCAGACCGCCGACGGGGTGGACGCGGTCCAGTGGGGCCCGACCGGGAGCTCGACGCAGTCGTGGAACGCCGCGACCAGCGGCGGCTGGTGGACGTTCGCGAACGCCAACAGCGGCAAGCTGCTCGAGGTCACGGGCTGCTCCACCGCTGACGGCGCGATCGTGCAGCAGTGGACCGCCAACGGCGCCGCATGCCAGCAGTGGCGGCTCGTGAAAGAGGGCATCCAATAGCAGGCCGACGGGAGCGGCGGGGCACTGCGACCCCGCCGCTCCCGGATGGCGCGGAAACCCGGCTCGCACGGCGACGCAGCGGATCCGCCGCGCGCCCGCGGCTCGGTCGGCGGCCGTCGCTCGGCCCCGCGGCGGCTCCGGCGCTCAAGTCGGCGGGGCCGTGGCGCGCCCGGCCGTCAGCTCCTCGGAGCGGACTCGCGCTCGACGATCGTGAAGTCCGCCAGCTCGGTCCGCGGCGGCTGCTTCGGCCCGGTCTCGGCGATGCGCTCGAGCAGCGTCCCGAGCGCGGTGCGCGCCAGCCACTCCCGGCCGGGGTCCACTGTGGTGAGCGAGGGAATCGAGTAGGCGGCCTCGTCGAGGTCGTCGAAGCCGATCACGGCCACGTCCTCGGGGACGCGGCGGCCGGCCTCCTGGAGCACGCGCATCGCGCCGAGCGCCATCGTGTCGTTGAAGCCGAAGACCGCGTCGAACGGCACGTCGCGGTCGAGCAGCTCGTGCATCGCGCGGGCGCCGTCGGCGCGGTGCCACAGGGTCGCCCGGACCACCAGCGCGGGGTCGTACGGCACGCCGTGCGCGGCCAGCGCCTCGCGGTAGCCGCGCAGGCGGAGCCGGGCCGAGCCCATGACCTCGCCCTCGTGCTCGCCGATGACGGCGATGCGGCGGCGGCCCGAGTCGAGCAGGTACTCGGTGGCGGCGCGGGCGGCCTCGGTGTTGCGCATCGTGACGTGGTCGCAGGGCCAGTCGAAGGTCCGCTCGCCCAGGAGCACCAGGGGGAACGGCACGTCGAGCGCTTCGGCGTCCTCCTGGCCCATGCCGAGGGGGCTGAGGATGAGGCCGTCGGTCATGCTCAGGCGGGGGCTGCGCAGCAGCGCGAGTTCGCGGTCGCGGTCGCCGCCGGTCTGCTCCACGACGACGGTGAGGCCGGACTCCTCGGCGGCGGCGATGACCATACCGGCGAGCTCGGCGAAGTAGCTCAGGTTGAGTTCGGGGACGGCGAGCGCGACGGTGTCGGTGCGGCCGGAGCGCAGGCTCCGGGCGTTCAGGTTCGGCTTGTAGCCGAGCTCGGCGATCGCGCGCTCGACCTTCTCCCTGGTGGCAGGGCGGACGTGCGGGTAGTCGTTGATGACGTTCGAAACGGTCTTGAATGAGACGCCCGCCAGTTTCGCGACATCGCGCAAGGTCGCCGCCATCTGCACCTCCTCTGTCCGCCGAAATTCTACAACGATGCAAAAGGGTCCTGCCGGACCGCTCCCGCGAGACCGCTTCCCGGGGGGAACCGGCGCCTAGTTTATCCGCGCATTTCCATCAACCGATGGGTCGGCCACGGCCGACCGCTCTCACACTCGGAGGCACTGATGTCCACAGCCCTACTGCGGCGGGGCCGCTCGCTGCTGGCGTTCGCCGCGGCGGCCGCCATGGCCGCCCTCGGCCTCGTCGCCGCGACCCCCGCGCCCGCTCAAGGAGCGGTCCCCACCGGCGTCTGGTTCACCATCACCAGCGCCCACTCCCACCTCGCCCTCGACATCGAGGGCGCCTCCACCGCCGCCGGCGCCGAGCTGGTCCAGTGGGGCCGCGACGCCGGCACGAACCAGCAGTTCCGGTTCGTCGACGCGGGGACCGGCTACTACAAGATCCAGGCCCGTCATTCGAACCTCGTGCTCGACGTGTGGGGCTGGAACACCGCCGACGGGGCGACGATCGCCCAGGCGACCGACCAGAACTTCACCAACCAGCAGTGGTCGGTCACCGAGCACTCGGACGGCTCGTTCAGCTTCGTCAACCGCTTCTCGGGCAAGGCCCTCGACCTCTGGGAGTGGTCCACGGTCGAAGGCGGCCGCATCTCGCAGTTCACCTACAACGGCCTGAACGCGCAGAAGTGGTTCCTCAGCGAGGCCGCGAACACCGGTGTCGCCAACCCGATCCGCGCCAACGGGGCCGACCCGTGGATCGAGTACTTCGACGGCTACTACTACATGTCCACCACGACCTGGGACTCCACTGTGGTCATGCGCCGGGCCACGACCCTGGCCGGGCTCAAGACCGCCGCCGACTCCGTGGTCTGGAACGACTCGGGGAACGCGAGCCGCTGCTGCTCGCACTGGGCGCCGGAGTTCCACCGCATCGGCGGCGTCTGGTACCTCATGTACACCTCGGGGAACTCGCAGACGAATTTCGACGGCCAGCGCCTCCACGTGCTCCGCTCGACCTCCTCGACCCCGATGGGGCCGTATGAGTTCATGGGCACGCCGCTGCCGAACCAGTGGAACATCGACGGCTCGTACCTGGAGCTCAACGGCTCGCTGTACCTGCTGTGGTCGGAGTGGGTCGGCGCGAACCAGTCGATCCGGATCGCGCTGATGTCCAACCCGTGGACCGTGACCGGCTCGCAGGTGACCATCGCGACCCCGTCGCTGCCGTGGGAGACGGTGGGCGCCAACGTGAACGAGGCGCCGGTCGTGCTGCAGCACGGCGGGAAGACCTTCATCGTCTTCTCGGCCTCGTCGTGCACCACGGACGACTACAAGCTGGGCCTGCTGACATACGACGGCGGCTCGGTGCTCTCGGCGTCCTCCTGGGACAAGAGCCCGAACCCGGTGCTGTCGCAGGGCAACGGCGTGTTCGGCCCCGGCCACAACGGCTTCTTCACCTCGCCGGACGGCACGCAGCAGTGGATCGTGTACCACGGCAACCCGCAGAGCGGCCAGGGCTGCGGCTCGTTCCGCGAGACCCGGGTGCAGCCGTTCACGTTCAACGCGGACGGGACGCCGAACTTCGGCACGCCCGTGGCGAGCGGGATCGTCCTGAACCCGCCTTCGGGCGAGTGACGGCCGATCCCTGATCGGGGGGCGGCGCGCGCCGGAAGGGGCGCGCCGCTACCGCTCGGTGTGCTCGACCTTGAGGACGCGGTAGCCGTTCGCGCTCGCGTGCTTGTCGACCGCCCAGCCCTGCTCGGCGAGCCAGCGCGCGAGCGAGTCGGCGCCGAGGTGCTTGGAGACGACGAGCCAGGCCACGCCGTCGTCCTTCAGCCGCGGCAGCCAGGTCTGGAGGAGTTCGTGCAGGGCCTCCTTGCCTACCTTGATGGGCGGGTTGGACCAGATCTCGTCGAAGCGCACGTCGGCCGGGACGTCCTCGGGCGCGGCGGCGTGCACGGTGCCGGGGGCCTTCTCGGTGTTGCGGCGGGTGAGGTCGAGGGCGCGGCGGTTGACGTCGACGGCCCAGACCTCGGCGTCGCCGCGCTGGGCGAGCACGGCGCTGATGGGGCCGTAGCCGCAGCCGAGGTCGAGGAAGGTGCCGGCGGTCTCGGGCGGCACGACCTTGTTGAGCAGCACGCTGGTGCCGGGGTCGAGGCGGTTGCCGGAGAAGACGCCGGTGGAGGTGGTCAGCTCGTAGTCGACGCCGTCGAGCGAGAACTCGACGGTGCGCTCGCGGTCCTCGACGGCGGGCTGCTCGCTGAAGTAGTGCTCTGGCTGGTCGGCTGGGCCTTTGGACATGTCCCCCATTGTCGCGCGCCGGGTCGGGCCGGGTCGCCGGGATCGGCCGGTTAGAGACGTGCGCCGTCGCGGCGCCCCGGCGGACTGCGTGACACGCGCCATGCCGCGGGGTGTCACCCGCGGAGATGAACGCCGCTCGCCCCGTCCATCTCCCGGGGGAACGTTTCCCGGTTTCGGCGGTTTCCGGGTCTAAGCTGCCTCCATGGCACATGGCCCGTCACCGTTCGGAGTCCCCCAGGAGACGCAGGCGCACCGGCCTCCGGACGATCCAGGTTTCGATTGGGCGGAGTACGACGAGCGCTCGCAGATGCGCGCGCCCACGGCGCGGCTGAGCCCCGAGGACCGCACGCCGACCGTGCGGCTCGGCGGCCCCGCGCTGCCGCCCGCGCGGCGCTCGCCGGAAGAGGAGATGGAGGCGCACCTGGACCAGATCCAGGCCTCGCGCCCCCTGCGCCGCGCCGCGCAGCGCGCCCGCCGCCGCACGAGGTGGTGGCTCGTCGCGCTCGCGACGGTGAGCGGGCTCGCGGTCGCCGCGGCCTGCGGGGCGGGGGCGTTCATCGTGCTCCGCGAGGGCGAGCCGGACCCGGCCGCGCCGAGTGCGGAGGCCGCGGCCGACCAGCCTTCTACAGTGGACGAGACGGCGGGCGCGCCCGAGGTGGTCGACCCGATCGCCAGCCGCGAGACCGACGCGGACCCGATCTCGGTCGAGGAGCTGTTCGGCGCGAACGCGATCAGCCCCGCGGGCGGGTCCGGCGCGTACGAAGTCCTTGCGACCGAAGCGCTCTCGAAATGCGCCGACGCCGGGCTCGACGAGCTGGCGGAGCTGCTCGAGGACGCGGACTGCACGCAGACGGTGCGCGCGACGCTCATCAACCCCGACGGCGAGTACGCGGCGACGGCAGGGGTGCTCAACCTCGCCGACGCCGAGGAGGCGGACGCCCTGCGCGCCGCGATCGAAGCGGGCCTCGAAGGCGGCTTCGCGGCGCTGCGCACCGACGGCGAGGCCGAGGAGCTGGGCCGGGCCGCGACCATGGTCGGGTACAACACCTACGGGCACTATCTGATGTACGTGGTCATCGGCCGCACCGACGGCGAACCGATCGAAGAGGCCTCGGACCCGGTGCGCGCCATCGTGAGCGACCTCGTCGACGTCTGGTTCGTCGACCAGCTCAACCCGAGGCGCGACGTCCAGTAGCGGCCGGCCCGCGAACGTGAACCGAGGGTCCCGGGCAAAAGGGCGCCCGGGTTCAACCGATGCCATTGCCCCGCAGGGGTAGGGCGTCCGACCGCGACTGCGAACATGAACGGGCGCGTCCCGGCAAATCGGACATTCGCAGGCGCCCCCGATTCGACGATCGCACGCGCCGCCGACACCGGTCGCCGACCCCGCCTCGGCTCGCCTTTCGAACCTCCACGACCGCCCGCGCGTTCACGTGCGGGCGGTCGTCGTTGTGCGGCAAGGGGCTTCGGCGAACGTTCGCCGCCTCGATCCCGACCGGGCCGTGTCGGGAATGTGAACAATCTACTGTGAGTATTGCCATAGCCGATCATCCCATGATTTGATCAATCCAGGCCTGCGACCCGTCCCCGGCAGGCCCGTTCTTCCCCCTGGCCGGCCCCCGGCCTCCCATCGCCTCACCTCAGGAGTCGAACATGCCTTCCTGGACCCTCACCGCCCGCCGGAGCCTCGCCGCGCTCGCCGCGGCAGCGCTGGCCGTCCTCTCGCTCGTCGTCCTCGACGCCGCGCCCGCCGAAGCCGTCCGGCCGCCGGGCATCCCCTCCACCGCCACCGCGCAGAGCGAGCTCAACGCGCTCACCGTCGCCGCCGAGTCCCACGGCTCGACCTACGACCGCGACCTGTTCCCGCACTGGAAGTCCGTAAGCGGCACCGGCAGCTGCACCGCCCGCCAGCACGTCCTCAAGCGCGACGGCCAGAACGTCGTCACCAGCGACGGCTGCCAGCCCACCTCCGGCAACTGGCAGTCCGACTTCGACAACACCTGGACCACCTCGGTCTCCAACGCCACCATCGACCACGTCGTGGCCCTCTCCGAGGCCTGGGCTTCCGGCGCCTGGTCCTGGACGACCGCGCAGCGCCAGGCCTTCGCCAACGACATCAACTCCCCGCAGCTGTGGATCGCCACCACCTCCGCGAACTCCTCCAAGAGCGACTACGACCCCGCCGAGTGGATGCCCGTCAACACCACCGGCCTGCGCTGCGACTACGTCAAGGCCTGGACCCACGTCAAGTACCTCTACAACCTGAGCGTCGACTCGGCCGAGAAGACCGCGATCCAGTCGCACCTCAACACCTACTGCGGCTCCTCCGGCGGCACGCCCACGAACTGCAACGGTGCGAAGACCACCGCCGCCGCGATCCCCGAGGGCTCCCCGCTGAACTCCACGATCGCCCTGTCCTGCACTGGCACCGCGTCGGCCACGAGCTCGGTGACCGTCAGCATCACCCACCCGTACAGCGGCGACATCACCATCGCCCTCATCGCACCTGACGGCACGAGCCGCACCCTCAAGGCCGCCGGCGGCTCGGGCGCGAACATCAACACGACCTACAGCGTCAACCTGTCCACCGAGAACCGTTCGGGCACATGGACGCTGCGGGTCACGGACACCTACTCCGGCGGCTCCAGCGGCACCCTGAACAGCTGGTCGCTCAGCATCTAGCGGCAAGCGCACCAAGGAGGGCCGGGCGCTGGCGCCCGGCCCTCCTCCATCCACCGCGAGTGCGAAGTCCTCCCGCAGCGGTCAGCTCCCCAGCCGACCGCTCCAATGCGAGGCGCCGCTGCCGGCCCCCTCGCCCGCTTGGACGCCGCCGCGCGCCTCCCCGTTCCATTCGGGCGACTGCGTCAGATAGAACAGGTACGCCAGCGCGGGGCCGACGATCACCGCCGCGATGCCCACGGCCACCAGCAGCCCCTGCAACGTCGCGGTCGCGCCCGCGCCTTCGGCGATGCTCACCTGGTCGACGAGCACCCACGGGTACTGCCCGATCCCCCACCCGGCCATGACCGCCGCGACCGCGACCACCGCGCTCAGCCGCGCCGGGCCGAAGCGCCCCCGCCACAAGAGGACCAGCGTCGCGATGCCGCCGAGCGCCGAGAGGGCCATCACCGGCGCGGCGCGGCCGGTCAGGCCGTCCCAGAACGTCGGCGCGTCGTGCTCGATCGGGATGAGCCCGGCGAAGACGACGATCCCGGTGCCGAGACCGACCACGAGGGACCTGATGCGGAGCCGCGCGGCCAGCGCCGTCTCGCCGCGCCGGGCCGCGTCGGCGGTCAGGAACGTCGCGGCGAGGAACGCGCAGGTGCCGACCGAGATGACCCCGGTGAACAGCGCCGTCGGGTTGATCCACGACGACCACGGGTCGCCGTCGCCGCCGGCCGGGACCCGGCCCGAGGCGAGGGCGCCGACGATGGTGCCGAGGAAGAACGGCGCGAGCACCGAGGAGGTCGCGAAGACGACCCCGAAGAGCTTGGCCTGCCACAGGGTCTCGCTGTACTTGCGGAACGCGAAGCTCGCGCCGCGCAGGACGATGCCGACCAGGGCGAGCACGAACGGCACGTAGAGGGTGGTCATCGCGGCGGCGAACGACTCGGGGAACCCGGTCCACCACATGACCATCACGTAGATGAGCCAGACGTGGTTGGCCTCCCAGACGGGGCCGATGCTGTGGTCGATGAGCGTCCGCAGCGGGGCGCCGCGGCGGGCGCCGCCCGCGGTGAGGTCGTGGAAGCCCGAGCCGAAGTCCGCGCCGCCGAAGAGGGCGTAGGCGACGACGCCGGCGAAGAGCGCGGCGGCGACGGCGAATTCGAGGGTCATCATTTCGCGGCCTCCCGCTCGGCGCCGGCGTTCTCGGCGGTGCAGTCCTTCTCGTCGGCGCAGTCGCGGATCTCGGCCGGCCCGTCCGCGGCGAGCAGCTTCGGCCCGTAGGGGCTCGGCAGGTCGGCGGCGCCTTCGCGCCAGCGGCGGGCCATGGAGCGGAGGATGGCGATCGCGGCGACCGTCATGCCGCCGTAGAGGAGCACCGAGCCGCCGTAGACGAGCCAGAGCCCGCCCGCGTGGTCGGCCGCGGCCTCAGGCGTGCGCATGACGCCGTAGACGATCCACGGCTGCCGCCCGACCTCGGTGGCGATCCACCCGGCTTCCATCGCGGTGACCGCGAGGAGGCCCGAGACCGCCATGAACCGCAGGAACCACCGGTTCCTGAGCAGGTCGACCTTGCGCCAGCGCAGGAACCAGTACAGCGCGACGGTGGCCAGGAGCAGGAAGCCGATGCCGACCATCGCCTGGAACGAGTAGTGCGCGAAGTTGACCGGCGGCTCGTCCTCTTCGGGGAACTGGTCGAGCCCCGGCACGGGTTCGGTGAAGGAGTTGAGCGCGGCGACCGAGCTGAGGTAGGGGATCTCGATGGCCCATTTGACTTCGCCGTCGATGTAGACGCCTCCGATGGTGAGCGGCGTGGCGCCGTCGGCGGTCTCGTCGGCGAACTCGAACGCGGCGAGTTTCGCGGGCTGGCGCTCGGCCAGGTCGTGGCCGAGGAAGTGCCCGGCGAAGGGCTGGGCGAGGGCGGCGATGGTCGCGAACGCGAACGGCACCATGAACCCGAGCCGGTGGTAGCGGTCGCGGCGGCCCTTGAGCATGCCCGCGGCGTAGACGGCGGCGATGGAGAAGCCCGCGACCATGTACGCGGCGAGCCACATGTGGGCGAAGGCGAGGAACGCGTGCTGGTTGAACAGCACCGCCCACGGCTCGATGTTCACGACCTCGCCGCCCGCGATGTCGAAGCCCGTGGGGGCGTTCATCCAGGCGTTCACCGCGAGCACGCAGTAGGTGCCGATGACGCCGGTGATCGCCATGGGCAGCACCATGAGCAGGTGCAGTCTCGGGGGCATCTTGCCCCAGCCGTATAGGTAGATGCCGAGGAAGATCGCCTCGAGGAAGAACGCGAGGCCTTCGAAGGCGAAGGGGAGGCCGAGCACGTCGCCGAAGGTGCCCATGAGGCCGGGCCACAGGAGGCCCATCTCGAAGCTGAGCACGGTGCCGGAGACGGCGCCGATCGCGAAGAGCACGGCGGAGGCCTTGCCCCAGCGCTTGGCGAGGTTGAGCGCGACCGGGTCGTTCTTGCGGATGCCGCGCAGGTGCATCACGAAGATGATGGCGGGGAAGGCGACCCCGAAGCAGGCCAGGATGATGTGCCATCCGAGGGACAGCGCCATCTGCTGGCGCGCGGGCATGAGGCCCGCGGGGTCGGCGGCGGCGACCACATCGGACGCCTGGGCGAGGAGCTGGGTTGCATCCATGCCTTGAAGCTACGGCGCCGGCATCCCGGAAGCACGTTCTTGTGAATGCTTTCACAAGGCCTCGGAAGGTGAGATCGAACGTGTTCAAAAACGTCAAGACCAGCGAATACGCACCCGGACCTCGGCATCCGGCCGAGCGGCTAGGACGCCGAGGCCGCAGCGCTCAATTTTCTCCGGACGGGCTCCGCAGGCGTCGCGGCGCGCCGCCCGGACCGAGCGGCGCCGCGCCGCGCGGTCCCTCAGGCATCGGCCGCTACCGCTCGCAGTACCGCTTCGGCAGCCGGAGGCCGTGGTCGCGCATGACCTCCCGGAGCACGTCCGGGTAGTCGGTGATGATGCCGTCCACGCCGTCGTCGATGAGCTTGCGCATCGTCGCCTCGTCGTCGACCGTCCACGGTACGACCTCGATCCCGTACTCGTGGGCGTGGTCGACCATCGCCTCGGTCACGTACGGCACGTAGTCCGGGTCGGTGACCTTCCCGTTCTGCGGCGTGCCGTGCACCGGCGAGAACGCGTCCGCGCCGAACGAGTCGACCGCCGCGACCGGGTCGCCCCCGAAGTCGTCGATGTCGAGGCCGCCCAGCCAAGGCGACGCCCCGGCCTGCCCGGTCTGCAGGAACGAGATGTTCGTCAGCGCCACGATCGGCAGCTCCGGCGCGGTCTCGCGCATGAGCATCAGCGCGCCCCAGTCGAAGCTCTGGATCGTCACCTGCCGCCCGATCCGCGCCTCGCGGATGTCCGCGACCACGGTCTCGACGAACGCCTCCCGCGGCGCGGTCTCGTGCGGCGCACCGGCCTCGACCTTCGTCTCGATGTTGAGCTTCACCCCGCGCGCGCGGTACTCGCGCACCAGGTCGAACACCTCGCTCAGCAGCGGCATCGGCTCGCCCGGGTGCGTCTGCTGGTCCGGGTGCGCGGCCTGCGCGAGGCTGCCGCAGTCGAGCGTTCGCACCTGCTCGAGCGTCAGGTCCTTGACGTACTTCCCGACATACGGGTACTCCGGGTCGCCCTCGGACGCGGGCGCGGTGTCGAGGCACTTCGCGCCGCTCACCCGCCGGTCGTGCGTGACGACCGCGAAGCCGTCCTCGGTGATCTGCACGTCCAGCTCGAGCGTGCTCACCCCGAGCTCGAGCGCGTTCGCGAAGGCGGGCAGCGTGCTCTCCACGACGAGCCCGAGCCCGCCGCGATGGGCCTGCAGGTCGAAGTCGCGCTGGGGCCGGGCTTCGGCGGGGCTGGGCACGGCGATGAACAGCGCCGTCGCGGCGACGGCCGCCACGGCGCCGGCGGTGAGGTAGCGTCTCATGCCACTCAGGGTGGCGGCGGCGCGTGACCTGTCGGTGAACGCCGCCCGAGCGGTACAGGTCCGACCGGTGCACACCGGTCAGCCGGTGACGATGTCCCCCTTGAGCGGGGCGAGCCGACCGGCGATGGCGCCTATCGTGTCGCCGTCCACCCCCGCTTCGGCGAGCGACGCCGCGAGGTGTTCCACAACGCGGTCGAAGTCGGCGGCGGTGATGTCGAGGCCCTCGTGGGCGCTCGCCATCGAGCGGCCGCTGTAGGGCCGAGTGCCGCCGAGCGCCTGCGCGACGAATCGGGCCTGGTGCCGCTTGAGCCGGTCCATGTCGACCGCGGTGAAGTAGCCCGCGAGCAGTTCGTCGCCGAGGACCTTGCCGTAGAAGATCTCCACGACCGCCTCGACGGCGGCGTCCCCGCCGATCTGCTCGAAGATCGTGGTGGTGCTTTCGGCTGGTGTGTCGGTCATACCCTCGATGCTCGACATCGGCCGCTTCCATGCGATAGCGGTTCGATTGGATCGCCGTAACTTGCGTCTCCACAACTCCGATGGCGACAAATGCGATGTCGGAAACGCACTGTTCACATCACGACTCCTGAACCTTCTCCCGCGCAGCCGATCCGGGCCTACCTCCCAGTCTTCCCTGCCTCGTCTGGACCCCGAGACTCCGATGTGCGATTGGCCATTGAGGCCTGGGGCAAGCGGACAGCGACGGCGATTCGGGGTGTACCTCGGACGACGCTCCGGCAGCCAGGTCCGATTCGGATGCAGTGCAGTCAGGCAGGTCGCATTCCTCTCGGGGCGGCTGCAGGCCTTGTAGCTCGTCTGGTCCACGCTGCAATCGGGCGGCGACGACGGTGTGGCGGCGGGGATCGGTCTCTCTCCGTCTTCCTGTCCGATCCTGCCGAGGTTCGGACGGACAGCGACAAGGGGGTCTGATCGCGTTGGGACGGTGCTCGGTTCTCCGGCCGGGGTGGGTGGCCGTTCAAGCGGGCAGCGACAACAAGGTCCCATTGCGCTCGGGCCACACCTCGGCTCCCAGGCTGGATCGGGTTGCGGTTCAATCGGGCAGCGACAACGAGGTGCCATTGCCTTTGGGCCGCACCTCGGCTCTCCGGTGGAAGGTCCCTGCGGTTCAATCGGGCAGCGACAACGAGGTGCCATTGCCTTTGGGTCGGTGCTCGGCTCTCCGCTTGGAATGGGTTGCGGTTCAGGCGGCAGCGACAGGAAGGTGTGTGGCGGGGCGGGATTCCGGCTCTGGGCATGCGGAGGGGCCCGAACCCATGCGGGTCGGGCTGCGCTGATTGGTGTTTGCTGCGCTTTCCCCCCAGCAGTCGCCCGCTGGGGCAGCCTAAGACTGGCACTGGTGCGGATGCCCTGAACTTCTCTCGGCATTTGGCCTTGGCCGCCTTGATAGCCGCCAGGCATCGATCTCTCTCGATGGCTTCGGCGAGGGCATCCAGATCGGGCTTCATGGCCTCGGACCATTCGGTCCGGTAGAGGCCGGTCGGGAACACCTCCCATTCGGTGCCCTCGTTCTCGGCATCCATGTCGGCATCGGTGCGCCAGTCAGAGCAGCCGCAGCCTTCACTGTCGTTACCGCCCTGACCGTCGTGGCCTTCGTGGTGGGTGATGACCGCCTGACCGGGGCCGGTCTTCCCCACTCTCCAACCCGGGGTGTGGATGCGGCCGTGATGGAACCGGCACAGCAGGATCAGGTTCTCAGCGACCGTCGGCCCGCCGTCAGCCCAATGCTGGATGTGGTGGGCCTCGGTCCACGCCACCGGCCGGTCGCAGCCCTGCCAAGCGCAGCCTTCCGGTTGTTCCAGTTCGAGCTTGCGGCGCAGGGCGGCATTGGGCAGGCGCAGGGCCCGGCCCAGCTCGACCGCTTCGCCGGTCTGGTAGTTGAAGACCGAGGGGATGACCCCGGCCTCGCAGACCAGCAGCCGGGCTCGCGCGACCGAGATGGGTTGGCCTTCGAGGAGGGGCAGGCGGCCGGTGTCCTTGCCTTGCAGGGTCTCGATGTCCACGGTCAGGTCGAGGGTGGCGGTGTGGCCGTGGCGGGTGGCGGCCCGGGGTGAGGAGCCGTACCCGGCGAGGAGCTGGTGGAAGGCCTCGGCGTGCCGGTTCGCTTGGGCGGGAAGGAGGCCTTCCTCTTCCTGGTCTTCCTGGCGGGGTGGCGGGCAGGCAGTCTGCAGGTACTTGTCGAGCAGACGCCCGGTCGCCTCGCACAGCTGGCCTTCCAGGGCCCACATGCCGTTGGCCTGCGGGGTCAGCTCGAGGCGCTGCATCGACTGCTCGCCCAGCTCATCGAACAGCTCGGACTCCTCGGCGATCGAGGCCCAGAGCTCATCGAGGTGACGGCGCAGCTCGGTGAAGGTGGCGTGTGCGCAGTACTGGGCGACTATCGCCTCAGGAGTCGCGCACACCACCGAGGCATCGAAAGGGGAGGGGGCCGGGGTCTGGAAGGGGGTGCGGGCGAACAGGCGCATGGCCGGGGTCTGCTCGAGCTGGCGGACGGCATAGGCGACCTGATCGATCCTCGCCGCTCCGGACACCGCCGCCTGGGCCAGGAGGCGGAACTTCCCCGACAGGCGGGCGATGGCCGCGATGTCAGCGGCCGTGCGGTTGTGGAAGTCGAACTGGGAGACCAGCAGATCGCGCAGGGCCGAGAACCCGAACACCGAGCGGTGCAGACCCTGCTCCTTCATCTCGATCACGGCGGCGAGGACCTGGGCGTGCTGGGCGTTGATCAAAGAGGCGGCGTCATCGAGAGCGGAGCGGATGGCGGCTGCGCGTCTGGAGCCCGGGGTGTGGGTGCAGCTGCTCATCGGGGGCTCGCCTCCTTCCACCGTTCTCGAATGGTCTAACTGTTTTCGCTTGCGTGTTCGTACTTCAATGATGACAGGCGCGGGGTGGTGGTGTCATCACTCAATGGGGTGATTTATCCATGAGGGACACTCGCGTTGCGCGCGGACCGACTGCGGTGCAGGGTGATCCGGGCGCGGCGCGCTGCCTGGCGGCCGCACTGCACACCCGCGCCTCCCTCAGACCTCGTTGTCGCTGCCCGATTGAACCGCGTCCCAGTCAGGGCTGACAGCCGGAAGAGTGCCCCAATGTGGTGCTGCCTCGTTGTCGCTGCCCGATTGAACCGCATCCAAATCAGGGCCGGAGTCCGGAATAGTGCCCCAATGTGGTGCTGCCTCGTTGTCGCTGCCCGATTGAACCTCAACGGCATCAGCCCGGGCGGCCGCAGTCTCTCCAGCAGCTGCCGAACCTGCGCTCAGGGGAAGCAGAGCAGTCCGATTCCCGGCTCAATCGCTACAACGTGCGGACCCGGCGCGTCAGGTCCACGCGCGCTTGCCAGTCCTTCGGGTCCTCCGAGTACGAGACCTCGAGCAGGGTCAGACCGTGCGGGCCGACGACATGGACGTCGTTGGCGCGCTCGCCGTGGGTGAGGATCGCCGCCAGCCAGTCCTCGTCGCGACGGCCGTCGCCCACCGCGAGGGCCGCGCCCACGAGGCTGCGAACCATCGAGTGGCAGAACGCGTCCGCGCGCACCGTCGCGACCGCCACGCCGTCCTCGTCCCGAGCCCAGTCGTACTGCTGCAGTTCACGGATCGTCGTCGCGCCCTCGCGCTGCTTGCAGAAGCCCACGAAATCGTGCTCGCCGATGAGGCGCTGGCACGCCGCGTGCATCCGCTCCACGTCGATCGGCCGCTGCCAGGCCAGGGTGTCCAAGCGCCGCAAGGGGTTCACGCCCCAGGTCGCGTCGGCGACCCGGTACCGGTACCGCCGCCACTGCGCCGCGAAGCGCGCGTTGAACGAGGGGTCGACGGCCTCGACCGAGGTCGCCCGCACATCGGCCGGGAGGATACCGCGCAGCCGCCACAGCAGCTTCTCCCCCACGGCCTCCCACTTCGCGGTCGGCACGTCCACATGCACGACCTGGCCCGTCGCGTGGACGCCCGCGTCGGTCCGCCCGGCCACGGTGAAGTCGGCGATCTCGCCGAACAGCAGCTCCAGGGCGCGGATGACCTCCGAGGCGACCGTCCGCAGCCCCGGCTGCAGCGCCCAGCCCGAGAACGCGGCCCCGTCGTAGGCGACGCCGAGCCGCAGCCGCGTCCTGTCCACAACCTCGTCCACAGCGATGTCCTCCCGGATAAAGCGAACCGCGCGCAGAGCATCGCCCTGCGCGCGGTTCGACCGACTCTGCTTAGTCGACCAGCTCGATGATCGCCATCGGAGCGTTGTCGCCCTTGCGGTTCCCGGCCTTGATGATCCGGGTGTAGCCGCCCTCGCGGTTCGCGAAGCGGGGCGCGACCTGCTCGAACAGGTCGTGCGTGGCGTCCTTGTTGCGCAGCTTGGCCAGCGCCAGACGGCGGTGGTGCAGCGTGCCCTTCTTGCCGTACGTGATGAGACGCTCGGCGTAGGGGCGCAGGCGGCGGGCCTTGGTCACCGTGGTGGTGATGCTGCCGTGCTCGAACAGGGAGGCCGCGAGGCCCGAGAGCATGAGCTTCTCGTGCGCCGGCGAACCGCCCAGACGCGGGCCCTTGGTGGGCTTAGGCATTTCTAACTCCAATTGCGTTGTCGCGGCCGGCCGTCTTACGGAACCGACCGCCAGAAAAATCGAGCGGTTTAGAGCTCTTCGGTCTCGCGGAGATCTTCACCGTCTTCTTCGTACTCGTCGTGTTCGGCGACCGGCGACCCGCCGTAGGCCACAGCGGCCTCGCTCGGGTCGAAGGTGCCGGGCGAGTCCTTCAGGCTCAGGCCCATGCCGGCGAGCTTCATCTTGACCTCGTCGATCGACTTCTGCCCGAAATTCCTTATATCGAGCAGGTCGGCCTCGGTGCGGTTGATGAGTTCGCCAACGGTGTTGACGCCCTCGCGCTTGAGGCAGTTGTAGGACCGGACGGTCATGTCCAGGTCCTCGATCGGCAGGGCCAGATCGGCGGCGAGCTGCTGGTCGGCCGGGCTGGGCCCGACGTCGATGCCCTCGGCCTCGGTGTCGAGCTCGCGGTACAGGCCGAACAGCTCCACCAGGGTGGAGCCGGCCGACGCCAGCGCGGTGCGCGGCGTGGTGGACGGCTTGCTCTCGACGTCGACGGTGAGCTTGTCGAAGTCGGTGCGCTGCTCGACGCGGGTCGCGTCGACGGAGTAGGCCACCTTGAGCACGGGCGAGTAGATCGAGTCGACCGGGATGCGGCCGATCTCGTTGGTCTCGCCCTTGTTGGCCGGGGACGAGACGTAGCCCCGGCCGCGCTCCACCACGAACTCCATGTCGATGCGGCCCTTCGAGTTCAGGGTCGCGAGCTTGAGTTCGGGGTTGTGGACCTGCACGCCGGCGGGCGGCTGGATGTCCCCGGCGAGGACCTCGCCCGGGCCTTCCTTGCGCAGGTACATGGTGGCCGGCTCGTCGTTCTCCGAGGAGACGCAGATCTGCTTGACGTTCAGCACCAGTTCGACGACGTCTTCTTTCACGCCGGGAATGGTGGAGAACTCGTGCAGGACGCCGTCGATCTTGATCGACGTGACCGCTGCGCCCGGGATGGACGACAGCAGCGTGCGCCGCAGCGAGTTGCCGAGCGTGTAGCCGAAACCGGGCTCCAGGGGTTCGATGGTGAACTTGGAGCGGGTCGGGCTGATCTGCTGCTCGGTAAGCGTGGGCCGCTGAGTGATAAGCACTTTTCGGTGTTTCCTTTGTTCGGGGCGCCCGCTATTTGACGCCTAGACACATGGATCTCGGTGACGTTCTCCGCTGAAGCGGCCGTTAGACGCGGCGGCGCTTCGGGGGACGGCAGCCGTTGTGGGGCTGCGGGGTGACGTCGTTGATCGAGCCGACCTCGAGGCCGACGGCCTGGAGGGAGCGGATCGCGGTCTCGCGGCCCGAGCCCGGGCCCTTGACGTAGACGTCGACCTTGCGCATGCCGTTGTCCATCGCACGGCGGGCGGCGGCCTCGGCGGCCATCTGCGCGGCGTACGGGGTGGACTTGCGCGAGCCCTTGAATCCGACCTGGCCCGAGGAGGCCCAGGAGATCACGGCACCGGTCGGGTCGGTGATCGACACGATGGTGTTGTTGAAGGTGCTCTTGATGTGGGCGTGCCCGTGGGGCACGTTCTTCTTCTTGGCGCGCGGGTTCTTGGAACCGCCGCGAGTCTTAGGTGGCATCAGCTGGTCTCCTAACGTGCCTTCTTCTTGCCCGCGACGGTCTTCTTCGGACCCTTGCGAGTACGGGCGTTGGTCTTGGTCCGCTGACCGTGGACCGGAAGGCCGTAGCGGTGACGGAGACCCTGGTAGCAGTTGATCTCGATCTTGCGGCGAATGTCCGCCTGCACCTCGCGGCGCAGGTCACCTTCGACCTGGTAGTGCTCTTCGATGTGGTCGCGGAGCTGCACCAGTTCTTCGTCGGTGAGGTCCTTGACGCGCTTGTCGCGGTCGAGGCCGGTCGCCGCGATCGTCTCAAGCGAGCGCGTGCGGCCGATGCCGAAAATGTAGGTGAGTGCGATCTCCAGGCGCTTGTCGCGCGGGAGGTCGACTCCAACCAGGCGTGCCATACAGGCGTACTCCTAGTGTTGTCGGAGGTCTGACCACTGCCTTCTCGCCGGGGTTCTGATTCCCCTGCCCTGATGGGCGATGCGAGCCCCGGCCTCCGAGCCGAGGGTTGTGCTGGCGCACTGGCGGCGGTTTCCCCTACTGGGGCCTTTCATTGCTGGCGTTGTGCTGCTTAGCCCTGACGCTGCTTGTGACGCGGGTCGGACGAGCAGATAACCATCACTCGTCCGTGCCTGCGGATCACGCGGCAGTTCTTGCAGATCACTTTGACGCTCGGCTTGACTTTCACGAGTCCTACTTACGTGTAGTCGTCAGGTCAGCGGTAGCGGTAGACAATCCGCCCGCGCGACAGGTCGTACGGCGAGAGCTCCACCACGACCCGGTCCTCGGGGAGGATTCGGATGTAGTTCTGGCGCATCTTGCCACTGATGTGGGCGAGTACCTTGTGGCCGTTGGTGAGCTCCACCCGGAACATAGCGTTCGGGAGGGACTCGACGACCTTGCCCTCAATCTCGATGGCACCGTCTTTTTTCGGCATGTCCTCCGCTACCGTGACAACTCGGTCTGAAAACCCCGCACCTATGACAGGTCGGAGCTACTGGCACGCCGACCCTGGGTCGGGTCGGCATTGGAATGGCGCGGCGCTTCGCCAACGGCGTCCGAGTACACGGCGACACCCGGAGCGCATGGCTACCCACATGGGGACGCACTGCACCACTGAGCGAGTCTACTCGCGTCCCAATACCGCCTACCAGGGGGTTGACCGTGACGGAGGGCACTGGACAGAGAGCGGAGCGCCGCCCGGAGACCCGGGCGGCACTCACCGCTCGGCTGAGCTTCAGCCGAGTGAGACTCGCGTGCGTTACTTCGAGTAGTACTCGACGATGAGCTGCTCGTCGCAGATCACGGGGATCTGCTTGCGCTCGGGCACCGAGAGGAAGCGGGCGATCAGGCCTTCGAGGTGGGCCTCGATGTAAGCCGGAGTCGTCTCGCCCGCCCAGGCGCCGGCGGCGGCCAGCTGGAACGGCGTGGTCTCGCGGGACTTCTTGCGAACCTGCACGAAGTCGCCGGCCTTGAGCCGGTAGGACGCGATGTCGACCTTGCGGCCGTTCACGGTGAAGTGGCCGTGGTTGACGAACTGGCGCGCCTGGTAGATGGTGCGCGCGAACCCGGCGCGGAGCACGAAGGCGTCCAGGCGGGACTCGAGCAGGCCGACCAGGACCTCACCGGTCTTGCCGGGCTTGCGCACGGCCTCGGCGTAGGTGTTCCGCAGCTGACGCTCAGAGATGTTGTACTGGGCGCGCAGACGCTGCTTCTCGACGAGCTGGTTCTTGTAGTCCGATTCCTTCTTGCGGCCGCGGCCGTGCTGCCCCGGAGGGTAGGGACGGCGCTCCATGTACTTGGCGGCCTTCGGCGTCAGAGCGATGCCGAGGGATCGGGAAAGCTTGACTTTCGCCTTAGCTTGCAATGATCTCTCCAGTAATTCATGCGTTGCCTCGAACGACATACGAGGCATCATACGTCCCTGACCAGCAGAAACGCGTGAGTGTAGCGCGCTCAGGGATGCACCTGGAGACTGTTGTTCGAGAACACAGCCAGGGCCTGGCGCGCACACGGGTGTACGGTGGCCGGCTCCAGCGAGCCGGAGATGGCCGGAGTCCAGGTTACGCGGCCTCTTTGCCGCCGCCCACCCGGGCTGCGGCAAGAGTGACCAGGCGCTCCACGAGCTCGCCGTACGAGATGCCGTAGGCGGCGAAGGCCTGCGGCACGCCGCTCATCGGCGTCATGCCCGGCATGGTGTTCACCTCGTTGAGGTACACCACACCGTCCTCGCCGAGGAAGCAGTCGACGCGGGCGAGGTCGCGGCAGTCCAGGAGCCGGAAGACCTTGCGGGCGAGGGCCTGGGCCTGCTCGGCCACGCCCTCGGGGTAGTCGGGGCGGAGGTTGAACGGCTCGGGGTTGTCGAGGTACTTGGCGTCGAAGTCGAACCAGCCGTCTTCACCCATGGCGAGCACTTCGAGCGGGAAGGTGATCTCGAGGTCGCCGTCCAGGGTCTCGACGACGCCCATCTCGATCTCGCGGGCGTTCTGGAAGGCCGCTTCGAAGACGACCTTGTCGTCGACCTCGCGGGCCTTCGCCACCGCTTCGGCGAGTTCGGCGCCCGAGTTGACCTTGCTGATGCCGAGGCTCGAGCCGGCGCGCGCGGGCTTGACGAAGATCGGGAGGCCGAGCCTGCCGATGACCGCTTCGGCGTCGAGCTCCTCGCCGGGCTTGAGGACGTCGAACGCGCCCTGCGGGACGCCTTCGGCCGCGAGGAGCCGCTTGCTGAACTCCTTGTCCATGCACAGTGAGCTGGAGAGCACGCCGGAGCCGACGTACGGCGTCCCGGCCATCTCGAACAGGCCCTGGATGGTGCCGTCCTCGCCGAAGGGGCCGTGCAGGACCGGGAAGAGGACGTCGGCGACCGGCTGCGCGCCGGGGCCGAGGTCGATCGCGACGGCCTTGCCCGCTTCGGCGGTCACTTCGGGGAGGGCGTCGGGAGCGTCGATCGCGAACGCGACGTCGGGCGAGAGCTCGACCCATTCGCCGCTGCGGGTGATGCCGATGGTGGTGACGTCGAAACCCCTGTCGCGCAGCGCCTTGGCCACACCGGAGCCGGATGCGCAGGAGACGGGCTGTTCCACGCTGCGCCCGCCGAAGAACACGGCGACGGTCGGTTTAGTCATTTGTCGGACCTCAAACTGTCGGTTTCGGGTTTGGTCTCGCGTCCCATGAGTTCGGCGACCGCGGCTCTGGGGTCGAGTCCCTCGTGGCAGACCCGCTCCACGGCGTCGCAGATCGGCATCTCCACGCCCACTTTGCGGGCGAGGTCGGTGATGGAACGGCAGCTCTTGACGCCCTCGGCGGTCTGCTTGGTGACGCGCGCGGCCTCTTCGAGGGTCGCGCCGAGCCCCAGCTGCTCGCCGAAGGTGTGGTTGCGCGACAGCGGGGACGAGCAGGTCGCGACCAGGTCGCCGAGGCCGGCGAGCCCGGCGAACGTGGTCGGGTCCGCGCCCAGCCGCGTGCCGAGGCGGGTGGTCTCGGCCAGGCCCCGGGTGATGATCGTGGCCTTCGTGTTGTCGCCCATGCCCATGCCCGCGGCCATGCCGTAGGCGAGGGCGATGACGTTCTTGACCGCGCCGCCGAGCTCGCAGCCGACCACGTCGGTGTTCGTGTACGGGCGGAAGTAGGAGGTGGTGACGGCCTTCTGCACGTCGACGGCCCGGCCGTGGTCGATGCACGCGACGACGGAGGCCGTGGGCTGCTGCTCGGCGATCTCGCGCGCGAGGTTCGGGCCCGACAGGACCGCGATGCGCGACTGGTGCGCCCCGGTGACCTCGGCGATGACCTCGGTCATGCGCATCGTGGTGCCGAGCTCGATGCCCTTCATGAGGCTCAGGAGGGTCGCGACCGGCTCGAGGTGCTCGGCCCACGCCGCGAGGTTGCCGCGCAGGGTCTGGCTCGGCACGGACAGGACCACGAGGTCGGCCCCGCGCAGCGCCTCGGCCGCGTCGGCGGTGGCGCTCACCAGGCCCGGCAGCTCGATGTCCGGGAAGTAGTCCGGGTTGCGGTGCTCGGCGTTGATCGCCTCGGCGACCTCGGCCCGCCTGGCCCACACCGTGACCGGTGTGCCCGCGTCGGCGAGGATCTTGGCGAACACGGTCCCCCAGGAACCGGCCCCCATGACGGCTGCTCTCACTCGGAAGACCCGCTTTCTTCAGTTCGCTGCTGCCGGGGGTCGAACAGAGGGGGTGCTTCCTGGCCGCGGATCTCGGCGAGGCCCGCGCGCAGGTCCTCCATGATCCGGTCGGTCACCTCGACGAGGTCGTCCCGCGTGGGTTCCTTGTCCCGCCAAGGGGAGAGGTCGACCGGCGGGAGCGCCCGGACGGTGACGGGCTTGCGGCCGAGCTTGAACTTGGGGTCGCGCTTGCGGTCGTGGATGCCGAGGGCGCCCCACTGCACGATCGGGATCACGGGCGCGCCGGACTCGAGGGCGAGGCGGGCGACGCCGGTCTTGCCGCGCATGGGCCAGCGGTCGGGCTCCTTCGTGACCGTGCCTTCGGGAGCCATGATCACCACGTGCCCCTGGGCGAGCTGGTCTTCGAGGATGCGGAGCGAGTCGGCGGCCTCGGCGCTGCCGCGCTTGACCGGGATCTGCCCGGCGCGCTTGAGGATCGCGCCGACGACCGGGACGCGGACGATCGACTCCTTGAGCAGGAACCGCGGGTGGCGTCCGGCGTTGTACACGTAGTGGACGACGAGGATCGGGTCGATGTCCGAGTAGTGGTTCCACACCAGGATCGCGGGGCCCTTGAGCGGGATGTGCTCCATGCCGGACCAGGACCGCTTGCTGAGCCCCAGGATCGCGCCCTTGACGATGTTGGCGTAGACGCGGACGTCGGGCGACAGGGCGTCACCCCCGCGGCGGCGGAAGGTGTACTGCGCCTCGGGCCTCGGCTCGGTCACCTGTGGGCTCGCTTTCTCGGGGAGGGCTCGGCCGCATGGGCTCGGCCTGTGCCGTCGTGTACGGGATCGTCAGTGCATTGCACTCTAACGCCCGCGCCACGCCCTTCAGGCGACGGTAAGCAAAGCGTGGGGTTTGACTCCCCGCCGCGGGGCGGCCCGCTACGTCGCGTGAACCCCCAGGTACGCGCCGCGCCGAGCGGTGCGCGCGGACCGGTCCCGGCGGTACCCGAGGGTTGCGCCGGACCCGCTATGATGTCATCATAGAGTCACAATGACATCTACCCTGCCGACCGGACGGGCCGGCTCGGATTTCGACTCGACTCGGAGTGAGTGACATGAACTGGCGTCTCTTCGGCTGGCTCGCGGCCCTGTTCGGCGGCGCGGTCCTCGCGGTCATCATCGTGGTGAACGTGATCCAATTCGTGCTCGGGGCGATCGGCGGCATCCTCGCCTTCATCTTCAACTTCGCCCTCTTCATCGCCATCGTCGGCGGCGTCGTCTGGCTCGGCCTCAAGGCCAAGAAGGCCCTCGGCGGCCGCAACAACCCCCAGATCCGGAAGTAGTCCCGGAAAAGCGGCACCGCCGGAAGCGGCAGCGCCTGGAATTCAGGGCCCGCATGGGCCAAGCTGGGACCATGCAGGGCACCGTCTCCAACTTCAACGAGGACGCCTCCGGCGAGGTCGTCCTCGACAGTCCTCCCGAACTGAGCGGCCGCCGCGTCGGTTTCGACGCGGCGGCCTTCGCCGTCTCCGGCCTGCGGTTCCTCCGCGTCGGCCAGCGCGTCGACCTCGACACCGACGCCGAGGGGCGCGTCGTCGCCGTCCGGATCCCCACGATGCGCTCCTAGACGCGGCGGGCCGCGTTACCCCGCGCGAGTGGCACACTTCCCGCGATTGGGTGAGTCCCAGTACCGTATGAAGCGTGAGTGTGGAACAGGACACTGTCGGGAACGGGGCGCCGCAGAGGCAGATCGCCGCCGCTGGCGGCCTGTTGTGGCGCAACGGCGAGCGCGGCCTCGTGGAAGTGATCGCCGTGTGGCGGCCCAAGGTCGGGAACTGGTCGCTGCCGAAGGGCAAGCTCGACCCCGGCGAGCACCCGCTCACGGCGGCGTGCCGGGAGGTCGAGGAGGAGACCGGGATCCCGGTCATCCCGCAGATGCGGCTGTGCCGGGCCTCGTACGTGCTGCCCAATCCCGCGGGCGACGTGCTGAAGTACGTCGACTACTGGTCGATGCGCACGGAGAAGCCGGATGCGGCCTTCACCGCGGACGAGGAGATCGGCGAGCGGCGCTGGATCACCCTCGCCGAGGCGCGGGAGGCGCTGACGCGGCCGCGGGACCAGCAGGTGCTCAAGGCGTTCGCGGCGCTGCCGGCGGTGACCGCGACGGTGATCCTGGTGGCTCCGGCGGAGGCCGAGCAGGACTGGGACGGGCCGGAGGTGGCCCGGCCGCTGAGTCGGCGCGGCCAGGACCAGGCGGTGCGGGTGGCGGCGCTCGCGGCGCTGTACCAGCCGGACCGGGCGTTCAGCGCGACCGGGCGGGCGAGCGTGCAGACGGTGGAGCCGATCGCGCAGGCGGTGCGGTGCCGCCTCAGCGGGGACTCGGCGTTCGACACCGAAGCGCACGAACGCAACCCTGAGCGCTCGGGCAACCGCCTCCGTGAACTCGCGGGCGGCGGCGGCGCGGCGATCGTCTGCGCCGAGCCGGAAGTCGTGAGCGACACGGTCGCGATCCTCGCCGACGAAGACGGGGTGGAGACCCCTGACGTCTCGACGAGGCCGGGCGAGGCATGGGTGCTGTCCCTGTCAGGCCAGAAGCTCGTGGGCGTGGAGCGCCTCTAGGAGGCCGGTTCGCGGGCACGGGGAGAGCCGCTGAGGGCCGTGTTTCGGGCCCCCGGTCAATAACCCTGGCACGGGGGTATGACATTTCGCCGCTGGCGGTGACGGCCGTCATGACACGGTCGGGCTTGTCGTACCCGTGCGGGAGGGTGATCGCATTGCTTCGGTCGGGTGCAGGCGGATGCGGGCGGGAAGGGGCATGCCCTATGCCCGTGACCGCGTCTTTCCCGTCCCTCGGGCGGCTCTCGCTCCTCTCACTGCGTTCGCGGTACCGTTGGCCGCCTCATTGCACCGTGCGCGCCGCAGCCCGCCCTGCGGGGCGCACTGACTAGGAGGAATGCCGCCGTGCCGGACGAAGCCCCCACCGCCCTGCAGAACTGGGCCGGGAACATCGCCTTCTCCCCCAGCCGCTTCGAGGCCCCCGCCACGCTCGACGAGGCGCGCAAGGCCGTCGCGGCCGCGCCGCGCCTGCGCGTGCTGGGCTCGGGCCACTCGTTCAACGCGATCGCGGCCTCCGACGCGACGATGATCTCCCTCGCGGGCATCGAGCCCGAGGTGAACGTCAACGCCCTGGCGGGCACGGTCCGCGCCTCGGGCTGGATCACGTACGCCGCGTTGAGCGACGCCGTGCACCGCGCCGGCTACGCGCTGCACAACATGGCGTCCCTGCCGCACATCTCCGTCGCCGGGTCCATCGCGACCGGCACGCACGGTTCGGGCGACCGCAACGGGAACCTCGCGACCGCCGTGGCCGCCGTCGAGTTCATCGGCCCCGACGGGGAGCTGCGCACGGTCGCGCGCGGCGACGCGGACTTCCCCGGTTCCGTGGTCCACCTGGGCGCATTGGGCGTCGTGCACGCGGTGACCCTGGACCTCCTGCCGGGCTTCGAGATGCGCCAGTACGTCTACGACGGCCTCGCGTTCGACCGGGCCGTGGCGCACTTCGACGAGCTCACCTCGTCGGCGTACAGCACGAGCCTGTTCACCGCGTGGGGCGCGGCGCCGGTGTTCCAGTACTGGGTCAAGCAGCGCACCGCCGACCAGACCCACCCGTTCCCGCAGGCGAACTGGTTCGGGGCGCCGCTGGCGGACGGGAAGCGGCACCCGGTGCCGGGCGTCGACCCGGAGGCGTGCACGGTGCAGCAGGGCCAGACCGGCCCGTGGCACGAGCGCCTGCCGCACTTCAAGCCCGAGTTCACGCCCAGCGCGGGCGACGAGCTGCAGTCGGAGTTCCTGATCGACCGGGCGGACGCGCCCGCGGCGCTGGAGGCGCTGGCGGGGATCGGGGAGGCGCTCGGTTCGGTCGTGCAGATCTGCGAGGTGCGCACGATGGCGGCGGACGACCTGTGGCTCTCTCCCGCATTCGGGCGCGACACTGTGGGCCTGCATTTCACTTGGGTGAGTGACTTCTCGGCGGTCGCTCCGGTGATGGCGGCGGCGGAGGCGGCTTTGGAACCGTTCTCACCGCGGCCGCATTGGGGCAAATTGTTTTCGATACCAATGAGTGATGTCCGCTCGCGTTATCCGCGAATGGGCGACTGGGAGAAACTTCGCGCTCGTGTCGATCCAGAGGGGAAGTTCGCCAATGACTTCTCGGACGCAGTCGCGGGCGGTGCCGCGAACGAGTGAAGCGTGCCGTCCGAGGCGCCCTTCCGTGTAAAGCAGCGAGGGCATTCAGGTGGCTCCTGAATGCCCTCTTCCCCGTGCGAGTCGGACGGGGGCCTCACCGTGCCCCGAACCGGTTCGGGGCCGCGGCATCAGCGCCCGCGCCTCGTGGTCTTCTTCGCCGCGGTCTTCTTCGCGGCGGGCTTCGCCGCGGTCTTGCGCACGGCCTTCTTCGCGGTCGAGGCCTTCTTGGCCGTCGTCTTCTTCGCCGCGGTCTTCTTGGCCCCCACGCGGCTCGTGGCGGTCGACCGGGTCGCCGTGGAGGCGGCCCGCGTGGTCTTCTTCGCGGCCGTCTTCTTGGCCGCGGTCTTCTTCGCGGTGGCCTTCTTCGCCGGCGCGGCCTTCTTGGCGGTCGCGGACTTGGCGGCCTTGCGCTTGCCGGTCACGAGCTCCTTGAAGCCGGTGCCCGGGCGGAACGCGGGGACCACGGTCTTCTTGACCTTCACCGCTTCGCCCGTGCGCGGGTTGCGGGCCATGCGAGCGGCGCGCTGGCGCTTCTCGAAGACGCCGAAACCGGCGAAGGAGACTTTCTCCCCTTTCACCACCGCGCGCTGTATCTCGTCGATCGCGACATCCACGACTTCTTTCGCGGCGGCCCGGTCGCCAGTGCGTGCGGCGATCCGTTCGACGAACTCTGCCTTGTTCACGAGTCCTACCCTCCCGATAGTCCTTGAAGCCATACCAGCTTGTTAAGCGCACGTTATGACGTTTCGAAAGCGAACGCAACTGTTTCCGCGAAAATAGACCCGTTGTGTCGCAGGGAATTTTTATTCAGGTGCCCGAAATCGACGCTCGCAACCCCGTTGGGAGGGACCCGAACACGCCTGGAGCCGGTGGCATCGCCACCGGCTCCGTACGTGAGGTCTAACTGGATCGGCCTGCGGACACTAGACCTGAACGGGGAGAGTCCTAGGCCGCCAAGCGTCCCGGTTCGACTCGAAGCCCGCGATCTTGTCCTCGTCGCGCAGCGTCAGGGCCACGTCGTCGAGGCCTTCCATCATGCGCCAGCGCAGGAACTCGTCGAACTCGAAGCCCCAGGTGCGGTCGCCCGCACGGACTTCGCAGGCCACGAGGTCGACGGTGATCTCCGACTCCGGGTGCGTTTCGGCCAGGAGCCACAGCTCCTCGACGGCCGCCTCGGGCAGCTCCACAGTCAACAGACCGTTCTTGAGCGAGTTGCCGCGGAAGATGTCTCCGAAGCGCGGGGCGATGACCGCCTTGAACCCGTAGTCCTTCAGGGCCCAGACGGCGTGCTCGCGCGAGGAGCCGGTGCCGAACTCGGTGCCGGTGACCAGGATCGTGGCGTTCGCGTACTCGGGCTGGTTGAGGAGGAACTTCTCGTCCTCGCGCCACTCCGCGAACAGGCCGTCCTCGAAGCCGGTCTTGGTGACCCGCTTGAGGTACACGGCCGGGATGATCTGGTCGGTGTCGACGTTCGAGCGCCGCAGCGGCGCGACGCGGCCGGTGTGGGTCGTGAACTTGTCCATGATTCCCTGCCCTTCCTACAGATCCGCCGGGCTGGCGAGGTGGCCGGTGACGGCCGTGGCGGCGGCGACGGCCGGGCTCACCAGGTGCGTGCGCCCGCCCTTGCCTTGGCGGCCCTCGAAGTTGCGGTTCGAGGTGGAGGCGGCGCGCTGGCCGGGCGTCAGCTGGTCCGGGTTCATGCCCAGGCACATCGAGCAGCCCGCGAAGCGCCAGTCGGCGCCCGCTTCGATGAAGACCTTGTCGAGGCCTTCGGCGATGGCCTGCTCGCGGACCTTGGCGGAGCCGGGCACGACCATCATGTTGACGCCTTCGGCGACCTTGCGGCCCTTGATGACCTCGGCGGCGGTGCGCAGGTCCTCGATGCGGCCGTTGGTGCACGAGCCGAGGAAGACGACGTCGACGCCGATCTCGCGCATCGGCGTGCCCGCCTGGAGGCCCATGTACTCCAGGGCGCCCGCGGCGGTGGTGCGCGCGATCGGGTCCGCGAAGTCCTCGGGGGCGGGGACGTTGCCTGAGAGCTCGACGCCCTGCCCGGGGTTGGTGCCCCAGGTGACGAACGGGCTCAGGGAGGCCGCGTCGATGACGATCTCCTTGTCGAAGACGGCGCCCTCGTCGGTCTTGAGCGTGCTCCAGTACTCGACGGCGGCGTCCCAGTCCTCGCCCTTGGGCGCGTGCGCGCGGCCCTTGACGTAGGCGGCGGTCTTCTCGTCAGGCGCGATCATGCCGGCCTTGGCGCCCCACTCGATCGACATGTTGCACACCGTCATGCGGCCTTCCATCGACAGCTCTTCGATGGCCTGGCCGCGGTATTCGACGATGTGGCCCTTGCCGCCGCCGGTGCCGGTGATGGAGATGACCTTGAGGATCAGGTCCTTCGCCGAGACGCCTTCGGGCAGCGAGCCGTTCACGGTGACGGCCATGAACTTCGGCTTGGCCTGCGGCAGGGTCTGCGTGGCGAGCACGTGCTCGACCTCGCTGGTGCCGATGCCGAACGCGATCGAGCCGAACGCGCCGTGGGTCGAGGTGTGGGAGTCGCCGCACACGACGGTCATGCCCGGCTGGGTAAGTCCCAGCTGGGGTCCCACGACGTGGACGACACCCTGGTTCTCGTCACCGAGCGAGTGGATGCGGACGCCGAATTCCTCGCAGTTGGCGCGGAGCGTCTCGATCTGCTTGCGGCTGGTCGGGTCCGCGATGGTGAAGAGGTTGTCGGTGGGCGTGTTGTGGTCCTCGGTCGCGATCGTGAGATCGGTCCGGCGGACCTTCCGCCCGGCCTGCCGCAGGCCGTCGAAGGCCTGGGGGCTGGTCACCTCGTGGAGGAGGTGCAGGTCGATGTAGAGCAGGTCGGGTTGCTGGCCGCCCGTGCGTACCACGTGGGCGTCCCAGACCTTCTGCGCGAGGGTGCGCGGTGCCGTTCCCTCGGATTCGTGTGGTGTAGGTGACATCTCTGTTCCCAGTCGTTGGACTTCTCGAAATATGGGAGGTAATGTTCAGCTCGTGAGAACGAATACTATCAGCGGAGTCGGCGTCCTTGACAAGGCGGTGCTCATCCTCACGGCTTGCACCAACGGCGCCAGCCTGGCTGAGCTCGTGCACGAGACCGGTCTGCCCCGGGCCACGGCCCACCGGCTCGCGCAGGCCCTCGAAGCCCACGAGATGCTGCAACGCGACCACGAGGGCCGCTGGCGCCCCGGCCCGAAACTCGGCGAGCTCGCCGGGTCCACGGCCGACGTCCTCCTCAGTGCCGCCGAACCGGTGCTCAACCTCCTCCGCGACCAGACGGGCGAATCGACCCAGCTCTACCGCAGGCGGGCCGACGAACGCGTCTGCGTGGCCGCCGCCGAGCGCGCCTCCGGGCTGCGCGACACGGTGCCCGTCGGCGCAGGCCTCCCGATGACGGCCGGCTCGGGCGCGCAGGTACTGCTCGCCTGGGAGCCGCCGGAGGGGATCCTGCCGCTGCTGCCCAAGTGCCGCTTCTCGTCGAAGACGCTCGCCGAGGTCCGGCGCCGCGGCTTCGCCCAGTCGGTCGCCGAGCGCGAGCCCGGTGTGGTCAGCGTCTCAGCCCCGGTCAGGGACAAGACCGGCCGCGTCGTCGCCGCCATCTCGGTGTCCGGCCCGATAGAGCGCCTGGGACGCCGCCCGGGCGACCGCCTCGGCATGGCCGTCATCCGAGCCGGCCAGAAGCTCTCCGGCCTCTGACCCTCAATTGTCAACCCCTCAACGGCCCGGCGGCCCCAAACCGCCGGGCCGTTCCACGTATCGATGAGAGGCCGCCCACAGGACCGCGACTCTAGGTCGCGAGATTCGTTGAGCAGGCCATGAACGTGCTAAATTATGGTCAGACTGGTCAGAATTCCGGAGCGAACGGAGGCGGCCTCGTGCACTGGCAGGTCCAAGACGCCAAGAAGCGCTTCAGCGAGCTGGT
Organism: Glycomyces sp. NPDC049804; assembly: GCF_040674615.1. NCBI lineage: Bacteria > Bacillati > Actinomycetota > Actinomycetes > Glycomycetales > Glycomycetaceae > Glycomyces > Glycomyces sp. NPDC049804. The sequence continues at coordinate 220,327 of NZ_JBFAMQ010000001.1, read as the reverse complement.
CCGCGCGACCAAAACCGAAGGCGCCCAGTTCATCACCCGCCACGGTCGCGAAGAGGCGGTGATCCTGAGCATGGAGGACTACCGCAGGCTCGCTGGCGCGCCTTCCTTCAAGACTTTGCTGCGGGAACCGCCGTACCTCGACGACCTCCCCGACACCTCCGACCTCAGGAGCGAACTGCCCCGCGAACAGGACCTGGGGTTCGACCTGTGAAATACCTGCTCGACACCAACGTGCTGAGCGAGCTGCGCCGGCCCGAGCCGGACCGGAGCGTCATGCACTGGTACGACTCGACAGCCGACGCCGACCTGCACCTGAGCGTGATGACGATCGGCGAGTTCCGGAAGGGCCTGGCCCGCCTCCGCCGCAAGGACCCCGATCGCGCTGCGGCGCTGGCCCTGTGGCTCGACCACCTGCTCGCGCCGTACGCGTCACGGATCCTGCCGGTCACGCCGGACGTCGCCAACGTCTGGGGCGAACTCAATGACCCTGACCCGCTCCCCGTCATCGACGCATTCATTGCGGCAACTGCGATCGTCCACGACATGGTCCTGGTGACCCGCAATGTCAAAGATTTCCAGCGAACCGGCGTGCGCCTGCTCAACCCGTTCGACTGACGCGGGTCCGGCGGAGCCGCTCGGCCGCAATCTGCACGCCCTCGAGCGACGCGGCGTCGATGTACACGCCACGGCTCGCCAGTTCAGCCGGGGCCGCCTCGACGATGAACTCACGAAAGGCCGCCGACCGGCGACCGGCGAGATCTTCGATCAGGAACCAGGACTGGTCAAGGAAACGCTCCGGTCGGCGGGCCCTATCCGGCACCGCAACCTCGACTCGGTTGCAGACGAACTCGGCGATCCCTGCGAGCATCGCGTCCCATCGGTCGTTGCCGACCGACTCGGGTTCGCGACCGAATCAGCGACCGCTCCCCTGCGAACTCCGAAAACGTCGTCGCAGAACCAAGCCGCCAGCCGCAACCCACGGTCGAGTTCATGAGCGGCGATAGCCTCTCGGATCGCTCCCGCCGTTCCCTGCATCGTCAGTGGTTCCCGGACCATCAGCGGAGCGTACCGATGACAGTTTCGATTTCGGCTCTCAGGGTTGCGCCTTCGACGAGGTATTTCACCTGTTCGATGACCGGGGCGAGGAACTGGTCGGGGCCGGGTTTGCCGGCGATCGGGGCCACGGCCGCGATCGCGACTCGGGCGGCCGGAGACGGGATCAGGGGTTCGCGGAGTTGGAGGCCTTGGACCCCGGCGAGGAATTCCACGGCGAGGAGGGTGGCGAGGTTGTCGATGATCGTCCGGAGCTTGCAGGCCGCCGCCCAGCCCATCGAGACGTGGTCCTCCTGCATGCCGGAGGTCGGGACCGAGTCGACCGAGGCGGGGGCGGCGAGGCGGCGGTTCTCCGCGACGATGCCCGCGGCCGTGTACTGGGCGATCATGAGCCCGGAGTTCACACCCGGGTCGGGGCTGAGGAACGCGGGCAGGCCGCGGTTGCGGGTGACGTCGAGCAGGCGGTCCACGCGGCGCTCGGAGATCGAGCCCACGTCGGCCGCCGCGATCCCGAGGAAGTCGGCCGCGTAGCCGAGCGGCGCGCCGTGGAAGTTCCCGGTCGACTCGACCCGGCCGTCCGGCAGGACCACGGGGTTGTCGACGACCGAGCGCAGCTCCTGGGCCGCCACGGTCTCGGCGTAGGCGAGCACGTCGCGGGCCGCGCCGGCGACCTGCGGGGCGCAGCGCATCGAATAGGCGTCCTGGACGGCGTGCGCGAGGTCGTTGCGGTGGGAGTCCATGACCTCGGAGTCCTGGAGCAGCCGGTGGATGTTCGCGGCGCTCTTCGCCTGGCCCGGCTGGGGCCGGATCGCGTGCAGTTCCGGCTGGAACGGCCGGTCCGACCCGAGCATGGCCTCATTGGACAGCGCGGCGCACACGTCGGCCATCGTCAAGAGGTGGCGCAGGTCGGCGACGGCCAGGACGAGCATCCCCAGCATGCCGTCCGTGCCGTTGATGAGGGCCAGACCCTCCTTGGACGACAACGTGATCGGGGTCAGGTTCGCGCGTTCGAGGACCGGTCCGGCCTCGAGGCGGGTGCCGTCGGCGGCGCGGACCCAGCCTTCGCCCAGCATGACCAGCGCGCAGTGCGCGAGCGGCGCGAGGTCGCCCGAAGCGCCGAGTGAACCGTGGCGCGGGACCCACGGCGTGATGTCCGCGTTCAGAAGTGCGGCGAGCGCGTCGGCGACCTCGGGGCGGACCCCCGAGCGGCCCATGGCGAGCGAGCGCAGGCGCAGGAGCATCATCGCGCGCACGACCTCGTCCGGCATCGGGTCCCCCACGCCGGCCGAGTGCGAGCGGATGAGGGCGTGCTGCAGTTCGGCGCGGCGCTCAGGCGCCACGAAGGTGTTCGCGAGCGCGCCGAAGCCGGTCGAGACGCCGTACACGGGGCGGCCTTCGCGCTCGATGGCGTCCACGATCGCCCGACTCGCGGCCATGGCCTCGCGGGCCTCGGCGTCGATCACCACGCGGGCGCGGTCGCGGGCGACCGCGATGACCTCCTCGGGGGTGACCGGGACCGGCTTGATGTGGACAGTGGACATCGTTCCTCCTCAACTGATGACGACGCCGTCGTGGACGACCGTGCCGACTAGGGGCGTCCCGGGCCGGTAGGCCAGATGGACGTGGCTGGGGGCGTCGAGCACGACGAGGTCGGCGCGGGCGCCGACCGCGATGCGGCCGAGGTCGGCGCGGCGCAGCGCCTTCGCCCCGCCCGCGGTCGCGGCGGTGAGCGCTTCGGCGGGGGTCATGCGCATCTCGCGCACCGCGAGCGCGATGCAGAACGCCATGCTGCTGGTGAAGGACGAGCCCGGGTTGCAGTCGGTCGCGAGCGCGACCTGGGCCCCGGCGTCGATGAGGCGGCGCGCGTCCGGGTACGGGGAGCGGGTCGAGAACTCCGCGCCCGGCAGCAGGGTCGCCACGGTGGTGCCGCCGACGAGGGCGTCCACGTCCGCGTCGGTGAGGTGCGTGCAGTGGTCGGCCGAGGCCGCGCCGAGTTCGACGGCGAGCCGCACGCCGGGGCCGGCGGTGAGCTGGTTGGCATGGACGCGCAGGGCGAGGCCGGCCGCGGCGCTCGCGGTGAGCACCGCGCGGGCCTGGTCGCCGTCGAAGGCGCCGCGCTCGCAGAACACGTCGGCCCATTTGGCGTGCGGCGCGCAGGCGTCGAGCATCCGGCCGCATACGAGCGCGGTGTACTCGTCTGCGCTCATCAAAGCACCGTCGGCTCCGGCGGGGACGGTGTGCGCGCCGAGGTACGTGGTCTCGGCGGTGAACTCGGAGGCGATGCGCAGTGAGCGGGCCTCGTCCTCGACGGTGAGCCCGTAGCCGGACTTGATCTCCACTGTGGTCGTCCCCTGTCGCAGCATCTCCGCGGTGAGGCGGGCGGCGTTGGCGCGCAGCGCGTCGTCGTCGGCGGCGCGGGTCGCGGCGACGGTGGTGCGGATGCCGCCGCCGGTGTACGGCTCGCCGCTCATGCGGGCGGCGAACTCGGCGCTGCGGTCGCCCGCGAAGACGAGGTGGGCGTGGCTGTCGACGAAGCCGGGGACGACCGCGCGGCCGCCCGCGTCGAGGCGTTCGTCCGCTTCGGGCGCTTGGGCGTCGGGGCCGATCCAGACGATGCGGTCGTCGTCGGCGACGACCGCGGCGTCGTGGAGGACGCCGTCCTTGTCGGCGGTGAAGAGCTCGCCGATGTTCGCGATGAGGAGGCTCATGCCCACAGCCCCTTGATCTCGGCGGCGAGTTCGGCGCCGGCGTCGATGCGCAGGTGCCTGCCGCCCGCCACGATGCGGCGGCCGTCCGCGACCACGTCGGTGACGTCGGCGGCGGTGGCGGCGTAGACGACCCCGGACGGGTCGATCCCGGCGGTGCGCGGCGAATCGAGGCCGACCGTGACCAGGTCGGCCCGCGCGCCGACCTCGATGCGGCCCGCGTCGGCCCAGCCGAGGCCGGCGTGGTCGGTCATCGCGTCGAGGAGCTCCGCTGCGGTGAACCGGCCGCGCTCCTCGCTGACGAGCCGTTCGTGCATCTCCATCGCGCGCGCCTCCTCGAACATGTCCACAACGGCGTTGCTGTCGGTGCCGAGCGAGAGCCGCACGCCCGCTTCGGCGAGCGCCCGCGCCGGGCCGAGGCCGTCGGCGAGGTCGCGTTCGGTCGTGGGGCAGAAGCACGCGGTCGTGCCCGATCGGCGCAGCAGGTCGATGTCGTGCCCGGCCAGGTGGGTGGCGTGGACGGCGGTGAGGTCGGGTCCGAGGAGGCCGCAGCGCTCGAGCAGTTCGGTGGGGCTGCATCCGTGTTCGAGGCGGCAGGACGCGTTCTCGGAGCGCTGCTCGGAGAGGTGCACGTGGACCGGGCGGCCCTCGGTCGAGCACGCGAACGCCGCGATCGCCTCGTCGGGGACGGCCCGCACCGAGTGCACCGCGCCGCCGATCACCGCGTGGTCGGGCGGGGCGAGCTTGTCGACGCGGTCGAGCCAGGCCTCCAGGCTCCCGTCGCCGAACCGCCGCTGCGCTGGCTCGAGCGGCAGCCCGAACCCGCCCGCCAGGTACAGCGTGTCGAGCAGCGTGATGCGGATGCCGGCGTCGGCGGCCGCCTGGATCAGCGCCTCCCCCATGGCGTTCGGGTCCGCGTACGGCCGCCCGCCCGGCGCGTGGTGCAGGTAGTGGAACTCCCCCACCGCCGTGATCCCGGCCAGCGCCATCTCGGCGTAGACCGCGCGCGCCAGCCGGTGGTACGAGTCGGGGTCGAGGCGCTCGGACAGGGCGTACATGCCTTCGCGCCAGGTCCAGAACGTGCCCGGCCCGGCGTGGGTGCGCCCGCGCAGCGCACGGTGGAACGCGTGCGAGTGCGCGTTCGCGAACCCCGGGAGGGTCACGCCCGCGAGGACGTCGCCGCGCCTGCGGCTGCCGGGCTTGACCGAGGCGATGCGGCCGTCGGCGACCTCGATCGCCACCGAGTCGGCCGGGCCGGCCGGGAGCAGGGCGTGCTCGGCCCAGAACGTCAGCACGCGAGGTCCCGCAGCACGGCCGCGAGCGCGGCGACGCCCGCGGCGCAGTCCTCGTCGCTCGCGGCCTCGCCCGGCGCATGGGAGACGCCGCTCGGGTTGCGCACGAACAGCATCGCGGTCGGCACATGCGCGGAGAGGACGCCCGCGTCGTGGCCGGCGGCGGTCGGCAGCACGGGCGCGCCGCCGAGGAGTTCGGCGATGCGCTCGCGCAGGGCGGCGTCGAACTCGACGATCGGCGACTCGGACTCGGCGCTCATCGCGACCTCGGTGCCGTCCCGGCCCGCCCGTTCGGTCACTTTGGACTCGAAGCCGCTCAGGATCTCGCTGAGGACCGCGTCGTCGGGGGCGCGCACGTCGAGCCAGGCCGTGACGGTGGAGGCGATCGCGTTGGTGGCGTTCGGCTCCGCCTCGACCCGGCCGACCGTGGCGACGCCGCCGGCGAGGCGGGCCTCCTTGCGGGCGGCGAGGACCGCGAACGCGAAGGTGAGCATCGGGTCGCGCCGGTCGGGCAGGCGGGTCGTCCCGGCGTGGTCGGCGACGCCGGTGAAGGTGACGCGCCAGCGGCCGTGGGGCCAGATCGCGCTGGCGACGGCGACCGGGGCCTCGCCGCCGTCGAGGGCGCGGCCCTGTTCGATGTGGAGTTCGATGAAGGCCGCGATCCGCCGGAGCCGTTCGGGGTCGGGTCCGATGAGGTCGGGCTCGGCTCCGGCGGCGTTCATGGCCTCGGCGAGCGTGATGCCGTCGGGGTCGGTGAGCGCGCGGGCGCGTTCGGGGTCGATGGCGCCGGTCATGAGGCGCGAGCCAAGGCAGGGGACGCCGAAGCGCCCGCCTTCCTCTTCGGTGAACGCGGCGATGCCTATGGGCCGCTTCGGTTCCGCTCCGGCGGCCCGGAGCGCGTCGATCGCGAGGAAGCCGGAGACGATGCCGAGCGGGCCGTCGTAGGCGCCGCCGTGCGGGACGGCGTCGAAGTGGCTGCCGGTCAGGACCGCGCCGTCCGGGTGCGGGGCGTCGGGGTCGATGACCTGCTCCTTCGCCGCGTCCCACCAGGCGTAGAGGTTGCCGTTGCGGTCCTCCTCGTAGCGCAGGCCGCGCCGCTTCGCCTGGGCGTGGAACCACTGGCGCAGCTCGAGGTCGGTTTCGGTCCAGGAGAACCGCAGGTAGCCGCCCGAGTCGGCGCGGCCGATCGGCTCGATTTCATTCCAAAGTCGACGGAACTCGCCCGTGTCCATGTCAATCCCCGTTCGCAGATGCGGCCGCCGGTCTCAGGACTCCCTCACCGGCACGCGGATGCCGTGGTCCTCCGCGACCGCTTCGGCCTCTTCGTAACCGGCGTCCACGTGCCGGATGACGCCCATGGCCGGGTCGTTCGCGAGGACCCGCGCGAGCTTCTCGGCCGCGAGCGCGGTCCCGTCGGCGACGGTGACCTGCCCGGCGTGGATGGAGCGGCCGATGCCGACGCCGCCGCCGTGGTGGATCGAGACCCAGCTGGCGCCCGAGGCGGTGTTGACGAGGGCGTTGAGCAGCGGCCAGTCCGCGATGGCGTCCGATCCGTCCTTCATGCCCTCGGTCTCGCGGTAGGGGCTCGCGACGGAGCCGCAGTCGAGATGGTCGCGGCCGATCACGATGGGGGCCTTGACGATCCCCTCGGCGACGAGTTCGTTGAACCGGACGCCGGCGACGTCCCGTTCGCCGTGGCCGAGCCAGCAGATGCGGGCCGGGAGGCCTTGGAAGGCGACGCGCTCGCGGGCGAGGGTGATCCAGCGGTGGAGGCTGCGGTTCTCCGGGAAGAGGTCGAGCACGGCCTGATCGGTGGCGGCGATGTCCGCCGGGTCGCCCGAGAGCGCGGCCCATCGGAAGGGGCCCTTGCCTTCGCAGAACAGCGGCCGGATGTACGCGGGCACGAACCCGGGGAACGCGAAGGCGCGCTTGCAGCCGCCGAGGAAGGCCTCGCTGCGGATGGAGTTGCCGTAGTCGAAGACCTCGGCGCCGGCGTCGAGGAAGCCGACCATCGCGGCCACGTGGTGGGCCATGGACTCCCTGGCCCGGTCGGTGAAGCCGTCCGCGTCGGCCCGCGCGAGTTCGGCCGCCTCGGCGTAGTCGACGCCGACGGGCACATAGGACAGCGGGTCGTGGGCGGAGGTCTGGTCGGTGACGATGTCGATCGCGACGCCGCGCCGCAGCAGCTCGGGGAAGACCTCGGCGGCGTTGCCGACGACGCCGATCGACTTGGCCTCGCCGCTGCGCTTGGCGGCTTCGGCCTGCGCGATCGCGTCGTCCAGATCGGAGGCGACCGTGTCGAGGTAGCGGGTGCGCACGCGGCGTTCGAGCCGCTCGGGGTCGACCTCGACGATGAGGCACACGCCGCCGTTCATCGTGACGGCGAGCGGCTGCGCGCCGCCCATGCCGCCGCACCCGGCCGTCAGCGTGAGCGTCCCTTTGAGACTGCCGCTGAAGCGCTTCTCGGCGACGGCCGCGAAGGTCTCGTACGTGCCCTGCAGGATGCCCTGCGTGCCGATGTAGATCCACGAACCGGCCGTCATCTGCCCGTACATGGTCAGCCCCAGCGACTCGAGCCGCCGGAACTCGGGCCAGGAGGCCCAGTCGGGCACCAGGTTCGAGTTCGCGATGAGCACGCGCGGCGCCCACTCGTGGGTGCGCATGACGCCGACCGCGCGGCCGCTCTGCACCAGCAGCGTCTCGTCCGCTTCGAGGGTGAGGAGTGTGCGCAGGATGGCCTTGAGGTCGCCGCGGCTGCGCGCGGCCTTGCCGGTGCCGCCGTAGACCACCAGGTCCTCGGGGCGCTCGGCCACCTCGGGGTCGAGGTTGTTCTGGAGCATCCGGTAGGCCGCCTCCGCCTGCCAGGTCTTGCAGTGCAGGTCGATGCCGTGTGGTGCGTGCATGTATCGCCTCCCCGTCAGTGCCGTCGAAGATCAGAGGTTGCCGCGCTTGGCCTGCTCCTTCTCCAAGGCCTCGAAGAGCGCCTTGAAGTTGCCTTTGCCGAAGCTGAGCGAGCCGTGCCGCTCGATGATCTCGTAGAACATTGTCGGACGGTCCTGCTGCGGTTTGGTGAAGATCTGGAGCATATAGCCGTCCTCGTCGCGGTCGACCAGGACGCGCCGCGCCTGCAGCTCCTCGATCGGCACCCGCACCTCGCCGATGCGTTCGCGCAGCTCAGGGTCCTCATAGTAGGCGTCCGGAGCCTCCAGGAACTCGACGCCGCGCTCGCGCATGGCGTCGACGGCCGCGAGGATGTCGGTGGTCGCGAGCGCGATGTGCTGGACGCCGGGGCCGCCGTAGAACTCCAGGTACTCGTCGATCTGGGACTTCTTCTTGCCCTCGGCGGGCTCGTTGATCGGGAACTTGATCTTGCGCGTGCCGTTGGCGACGACCTTGCTCATGAGCGCCGAGTACTCGGTGGCGATGGCGTCGTCGACGAACTCCACGATGTTCGTGAAGCCCATGACCCGCTCGTAGTAGGCCACCCACTCGCGCATCCTGCCCAGCTCGACGTTGCCCACGACGTGGTCGATCGCCTGGAAGAACCGCTTCTCAGGCGGCGCGACCATGGGCTCGGCCGGAACGAAGCCGGGCAGGAACGGGCCGTCGTAACGGGACCGGTCGATGAGGACGTTCCGGGTCTCGCCGTAGGTGCCGATCACCGCGCGGCGGACTGTGCCGTGCTCGTCGGTGAGGTCGTGCGGCTCCTCGACCGGTATGGCGCCCTGCTTGATCGCGTGCCGGTAGTTGGCGTCCACATCGGGCACTTCGAGGGCGACTTCGACGACCCCGTCGCCGTGGGCGGCGTAGTGCCGGGTGGCCTCGGCCTCGGCGGTGACGCCGCCGGCGAGGACGAAGACGACGCCGCCGGACTTGAGCGCGTACTCGGCGTGCTCACGGTGGCCCTGCTCGGGGCCGCGGTAGGCGACCAGGGTCATTCCGAACGCGGTGGAGTAGTAGTGGGCGGCCTGGCGGGCGTTGCCGACGTAGTAGCGGACGTGGTCCCAGCCCTTGATCGGGAAGGCGTCCTCGCGGATGTCGTGCTCCACGGCTCCGACCAGATCGGCGTCGCTGGAGCGGTTGGCAGTGTCGACCATGGCGGCCTCCTCGTCAACAGTGCGCGTTCCCGGCTCGCAAGCGTCGCCGGACGAGCGGTCGACTTGATCATTGTTCAGATCCTGGGACTGGGCAAGCAGTACCCGCACGGCTGGTCAACTTGCGCAGATCTTCCAGAATGACGGCGCATACACTGGCCAATATGACCAAGGAAGTGGGAATCGACGCGCTCGACGCCAGACTCATCGAACTGCTCGAGGCCGAGCCGCGGATCGGGGTGCTCGAGTGCTCGCGGCGGCTCGGCGTGGCGCGCGGGACGGTGCAGGCGCGGCTCGACAAGCTGACCGAGCGGGCGGTGGTGCGCGACTTCGGGCCGCGGGTCGAGCCCGCGGCGCTCGGCTATCCGGTGACGGCCTTCGTGACCCTCGAGCTGCGGCAGGCGGTCGGGCACGAGCACATGGCGCAGCGGCTCGCCCGGATCCCCGAAGTGCTCGAGGCGCATACGGTCACGGGCCAGGGCGACATGCTGTGCCGGATCGTCGCGCGCACGAACGCGGAGCTGCAGGGCGTGATCGACCGGGTCCTCGCCAGCGAGGGCGTCCAGCGCGCCACCACGGTGATCGCCCTGGCCGAGCAGATCCCCTACCGGACGCTGCCGCTGGTCAAGCAGGCAGCGGGCACACCACCCCGCTCCGGCGACTGATCCCGCGGAGGCCGCGCACCGCACCCGCGCTCGCCCGATCGAGTGAATCCCCGACGGGCAATCCCTTTCCGACCGGATGCTTGTCGGACCCGCCTGGGACGCTCGGGGCCATACTGCTTCTTCCCCTCTCGGGAGGGTGGGGGTTCGTGGACGGCCGATCGCGGGCGTCAGGTCTTCGCGGGCAGGATCGTGCCCGACACCTCGCCCAGGCCGATCTCGCCGCCGCTGGCGCTGCGGGCGGTCGCGGTGATGACGACCGTGTCGCCGTCCTCGAGGAACTGCCGCGTCTCGCCTTCCCCGACCGCGACCGGGTCCCTCCCGCCCCAGGTCAGCTCCAGGAACGAGCCGCGCTGGTCGGGCTCCGGACCGGAGACCGTCCCGGAGGCGAACAGGTCGCCGGTGCGCAGCGACGCGCCGTTCACCGTCATGTGCGCCAGCATCTGCGCCGGCGTCCAGTACATGCCCGCGAACGGCGGCCGCGCGACCTCGGTCCCGTTCCAGCGCACCGACATCCGCAGGTCGTACCCGAACCGCGCGGCCTCCTGCAGGTAGGCGAGCGGCACCGGGTCCTGCACGGGCGCAGCGGTCTTCGCGCCCGCCAGCGCGTCGAGCGGGGTCACCCAGTGCGCGATCGAGGTGGCGAAGGACTTGCCGAGGAACGGCCCGAGCGGCACGTACTCCCAGGCCTGGATGTCGCGGGCGGACCAGTCGTTGACGAGGACCGCGCCGAACACGTGCTCGGCGAAGTCGTCGGGGCTCACCGGGGTGCCCAGCTCGGAGCCGACGCCGACGACGAACCCGACCTCGGTCTCGATGTCGAGGCGCGCGGTCGGCCCGAATTCCAGGGGCGCGTCCTTCGCTTTGCGCTGCCCGCGCGGGCGCACGATCGGCGTCCCCGACGGCACGACGGTCCCGGCCCGGCCGTGGTAGCCGACCGGGAGGTGCTTCCAGTTGGGCAGCAACGGCTCCGAGTCGGGGCGGAAGAGCCGGCCGAGGTTCGCGGCGTGCTCCTCGGAGGCGTAGAAGTCCACATAGTCCGCCACATGGAACGGCAGGTGCATGCGGGCCTTGGCGACCGGCGTCAGGAGGGTCGCGGACTGGTCCTGGTGGCGGCGGTCGCTCAGCAGCTCGGTGAGCTGGTGGCGCACGAGCCGCCACGCGGGCGGGCCCATGGCCATGAAGCCGTTCAGGGCGTGCTCGTGGAACGCGGGCCGGATCCACGGCAGGAAGAACGTGCCGGTCGCGAGCGCGCGCAGGTCGAGGATCTGGTCGCCGATGCGCACGCCGATGCGCGCGGCCGGGTCCTTGGCGGTGGAGAAGACGCCGTACGGGAGGTGGTCGAGGCCGAAGGGGCCGTCGTCGGCCCCTTCGACCCAGCTGGTGGCGGTCATGCGGGGTCTCCTCGGTGCAGCAGCTGGAGCCGTGTGAGGTCGGCGAGCGGTTCCTCGATGCTGCACGAGCCGTACCCGGTCCAGAGGGCGCGGGGGCGGTGCAGGACGCGGCGGGCGCGGTCGGCGAGGTCGAGTTCGTCGGTCTCGGCGAGGGTGCGGGCGAGCGCTTCGGTGGGGGCGCCGTCGGCGGCTTCGGCGGCGGCGACCAGGACGTTCAGGAAGCCGTGGTGCTCGAAGCCGGTCTCGGGGTCGCGGTGGCGCGCGGCCTGGTGGAGGCCGGCGGTGAGCTTGAACTGGAGGCCGCGGACGCGGCAGCCGGTGATCGTCTCGGCGAGCGTCTCGGGGTCGGGGAAGAACTCGGCGGCGAGGCCGCCGGTGCGGAACTTCGGGGTGAAGCCGGTGGCGCGCACGGCGTCGAGGGCGTCGGGGCCGAACGGCAGTTCGGCGTAGACGGGCTTGCCCCAGGCGGGCGCGGTCTTCGCGAGGTGCTCGAGGGCGTGCCGGGACTCGTAGTGCATGACGGTGACCTGCGGCGGGAGTGCGGCGACGTCGTGTGCGACCTGCTCGAGGTCGCCGTCGACCACGACGCCGATGGCGAGTTCGCCGCGTCCGGGTTCGAGGTCGGCGAGGCGCGACTGGGGCACGAGCAACGGCCCGATCATGGCCTCGTACCAGGACTGGCGGTACCCGCGGTGGGCGGGCACGGCCACCGCCATGGGCGCGCTGCCGGGCGGGAAGAGCGCCGCGTCGTCGATGAGGCCCCGCAGCATCGCGGGTATCGGTCCGGCCATGCTGCCGAGCCTAAGGCCTTTCGGCGGCCCGGGTCCAGCGCTCCGCGCAGCCGGTGCGCGATCGGGCGAGCGCCGCGCGCGGGTGCGCGCGGACCGGCCGAAACGGAACGGCCGGAAGGCTATCCTCAGGACATAGCCGCCGAACGGGCGACACCTTCGCCCGCGAGCGAACCGACAAAGGAGTCGACGTGCCGTTCTACCGTTCCGTCGGGCAGATCCCCGACAAGCGACACACGCAGTTCCGCCAGGACGACGGGAGCCTGTACTCCGAGGAGCTGATGGGCCAGGAGGGGTTCTCCTCCGATTCGTCGCTGCTCTACCACCGGTACCGGCCGACGGCGATCTCCTCCAGCACCGAGCACCGGCCCGAGAGGGCCGAGCCGGTCCCGAACCACCCGCTCAAGCCCCGGCACTTCCGCACGCACAAGCTCGACGGCGCGGGCGACGCGGTCTTCGGCCGCGACCACCTGTTGTCCAATGCGGACTGCCGGATCTCGTACGCGCTCGCCACCGAGCCTTCCCCTCTGTACCGCAACGCGATCGGCGACGAGTGCATCTATGTGGAGTCCGGCGAGGCACACGTCGAGACCTCGTTCGGCGCGATCGACATCGGCCAAGGCGACTACTTGATCATGCCGATGTCCACGATCTACCGGATCATTCCCACCGGCAGCGAACCGCTCCGCACGCTCGTCGTGGAGTCGACGGGCCACATCACGCCGCCGAAGCGGTACCTCTCCGTACGGGGCCAGTTCCTCGAGCACAGCCCGTACTGCGAGCGCGACCTCCGCAGCCCGGTCGAGCCGCTGCTGGTCGACGGCGAGAACGTCGACGTGTACGTGCAGCACCGCGGCCGCGGGTCGGCGACGCTCTGGACCAAGTTCACGTACGCCCACCACCCGTTCGACGTGGTCGGCTGGGACGGCTGCCTCTACCCCTGGGTGTTCTCGATCCACGACTTCGAGCCGATCACCGGCCGCATCCACCAGCCCCCGCCCGCGCACCAGGTCTTCCAGGGCCCGAACTTCGTCATCTGCAACTTCGTGCCGCGCAAAGTGGACTACCACCCGGACGCGATCCCGGTGCCCTACAACCACCACAACGTCGACTCCGACGAGGTGATGTTCTACTGCGGCGGCAACTACGAGGCCCGCCGCGGCTCCGGCATCGAGCAGGGCTCAATCTCCCTGCACCCCTCGGGCTTCACCCACGGCCCGCAGCCGGGCGCGCCCGAACGCTCCATCGGCGCCGACTACTTCGACGAGCTCGCCGTCATGGTCGACACCTTCCGCCCCCTCGAACTCTGCCAGCCCGCCCTCGACGTCGAGGACACGAACTACGCCTGGACCTGGAACCGCGACCCAAACGCGTCATCATGATGGCAGTGGATCCGGCGGCTTCGCGGAGCTTTATGCTAGTCGTTTATGCCAACTTGGCCGCCACTATCACTGACCAGACCACTGAGGTTTCGAACTGCGACTTCCAGCCCTAGTTCATCGCCCATGGTTTCCAGGCTATTGAAGTAATCCGAGGTGATTTCCAATTCATCCTCGTGGATCCATGCGCAGATGAGCTCAAGAGCCAACCCCTCCTCGCCCGCTCTTACCAGATCCAAGACGTCCTCGGTGACTTCCTCTCGTGAAATCGGCGACTGTCTAAGTAGTCTGATCAGACCAGCGCTGATCTCCTGGGAATTCAATGCATCCTCCGTCGATTTCTCATTTCTTCGGATTGAAAGGGAAACCTGTGACGATTCGGTCAATGGCCGGTTGATAGATGACTCGAATATTAACGCCATCAACCAGCCCTTCGACTTTCCACTTCGAAGGACTTCCGTTCCCTTCAAAGAGGGAACCACGCTTCCCCGATTGCTGCGTCCACGTACTATTAGGGCTCGTGGCGACTTCAGCAATGCTGTTGAGGATACGATCGGTATCCCAATCTGCCGGGAAAACGGACTTGCCCGAGTTTCCAGGCCACTTGTGCCCGCCACCAGTCTTGTCGCCACTGATGATATGGTACTGCTCCTGCCCACCGATCAGGTTGCGACCGGTTTCATCTGCTTCTGAACCGCAGTTGTGGGTAAGGAAGTCGGTGTTGGCTGTAGTAACTGAGAAGGTGTGGTCCTCAGCAACGGTGAGGTTGTAGACCGTCGTGAAGGCGGCGTGGACTTCGATCGCGGTGATCTGGGTCCAGGTTCCTGCGCTGGTGCGGAGGAACTGGCCGGCCTTGAGGTCGATCGCGTCGTGCCAGTCCCCTGGCATCGCCGATTCGGGGTTCTCGCTGAGGTCGGACTCGTTTGCCGCCCAGATCGGGTGACCGTCGGTGGCCGTCACGGTGTCATCGGTCTTGCCGTCGCCGTCGGTGTCGATGCTGATGCCGACGAGAATTCGCGCCCCGGTGCCTTCGATGCCGATCAGGACTTCGCGGGCAGCCGTTTCTCCGGTCTCTTCATCGGTGGCGAGGACCTGGTCGCCCGGTTCGACTTCGCTGATGGGTTTGGTGGTTCCATCGGCCATCACGACCCTGGCTTCGGCGGTGAAGGAGTTGCCGATGTTGCATGAGGGCGCATCGCTGCCGCCTCCTGACTCCAGGCGCTTCCTAGCCCGTTCGGTGGCCTCCTCGACAGCGTCGTTGTAGCGCTTCATGGTGCTGCGCGCCCAAGACAACTTCTCCTGGAAGTTCGTGACCGCCTTGTAGATCTTTTTAGCGGCCTTGAACAGCTTGCCTGCGAGCTTGGCGACCTTCGCCCAGGGGATGAGGTCCATCAAGAGCGATGCGCAGGCCATCATGTCGCCGGCACCGACGCACGACATGATGTCGTTGACGCCGATCAGGTCGAGCAGGATCTCCGCGCCGACGTCGATGACGACATCGACGATCGAGGTGTTCAGAATGTCCTGCGCCGCTTCGGCGTCCTGCTGCAGGTCCTCGTCGATGTCGCGTTCGGCGTCGGCCCTAGCGCGCTGGTCGTCGGTGACCGCGCCAGTGCCCCGGCCCGCGCCGCAGGCCGCGGACGTGCCCGCGTACCTCTGGCAGTCCTCCTTGCTGCGCAGATCCTTGTGGTTCGAGTAGTAGGAGCAGTCTCCGTCGATGCAGGAGCCGTTGCTGTTGTAGCCCGGGGCCAACCCCGAAGGGTCGGAGAAGGACACCGGCGAATGGTTCGCGTAGGCGTAGCCGCCCATCTGCTGCGAGTCGGTCGGATTGATCAGGGGGTCCGCAGATATGAAGCGCCCCAGCAACGGGTCGTATTCTCTGGCGCCCAGGTGCGTCAGCCCGGAGGGGTCCTTCGTCGCTCCGAGGAATCCGCGCTCGTCGACCCATGAGCCGGGCGGTGTCCCCCGCTCGTTGCCGTAGATGTCGAAGTAGCGCACCTGGACCGCGTGCGAGTCCATGTCGACCGCGGCGGTGGAGGTGCCCTGGAGGTCGGCTCCGAGCCACGACAGGTTGTCGTCGTTGGTGCGGATCGCCACCTGGCTGCCGCCGTGCGCGTAGTAGCGGGACGCGCTGAGCGTTCCGTCTGCGGCCTTCACGACCTCCATGCCCGGGAGGTACACCGTCATGGTGCCGTCCGGGTCGGTCCTGGCGATCCGGCTGCCGTCGGCGGTGTAGTCGTAGTCCGTGGCCTTGCCTGCAACGGAACTCGTCTCGAGCTCGCCTTCTTGCGACCACGTCAGCGTCTGGGCGGCGCCGTTCGCGTCGGGGCGGGAGGTCGTGTTCCCGGCCGTGTCGTACGCGTACGAGAGCGTCTTGGTGCCGGAGGCGTCGGTGACGGTCGCCGAGGTGACCGTGTGCGGCTGGGGCGCTTCGTACTTGTAGCCGATCGTCTCACCGGCTAGGTGATCGACCTGGCCGGTGCGGTTGCCCGAGTCGTCGAAGGTCCAGGACTGCCAGTAGGGGGCGACGCCGCCGACCTGGCTCGGGGCGGTCGGCTCGGCGTCGCAAGAGGCCGGAGTCGCGCCGGTCCACGCGTCGGTGATGCGCTTCAAGTAGTCGTACGCGAAACACTGGGTGTCCGAGCCGAGGTTCGACTGGTTGTCGATCGAGGTGATCAGGCCGCCATCGGTGTACTCGTACGTCAGGTCGGAGATCACGTGGTCGGGGCCGGTCGAGATCTCGAAGCTCGACCCGGTCATGCGCCGCGTGCCGTCTTCATAGGTGAAGGCCTGCCAGGCGACCGGGGCCTCCGCGACGTTCGGGCCGTCCGGGTCCATCGTCATCTGAGCGATCTCGGCGTACTTCGTGTACGTCGAGTCGGAGACGTACCACTGCCGCGGAGAGTAAGTAGTCTGCGGCAGGCCGAGGTCGGAGTAGGTGGTCACCACTTCTTCCGCGGCCAGGCCGCCGGCGGCCGGGTAGGTCACCTGGGCGACCGACCCGTCCCGGTTGTAGGTGTACCGGAAGTCGAAGGAGCGGTCGAGCGCCCCGAAGTTCCCGTCCAGCGTGTAGCGGACGCCGACCGGGCGGCTCGCCGCGTCGTAGCCGAGGACCCTCGTCTTGTAGAGGTTGCCCGCCTCGTCCCAAGACGAGGTGGTGGCGGGGAGCCCGATGCCGAACAGGTCGTACTCGTAGGCCTCCATGAGGTCGCCGTCGAAGGCGTCCTTCATGACGTACAGGACGCGGCCGAGCTCGTCGTACTCGTACCAGACGCTCTTGCCGCGAGAGTCGGTGACCGATTCGGTGAGGCCGTTGTCGTAGTAGGTCGTCTCGGTGCGGCCGGTGTCAGGGTCATTGACCGCGGTCTGGCGGCCCATGAGGTCGTACTCATAGGTCCACTCGTTGCCGCCGGTGTCGGTCATCGACTTCAGGCGGTCGGCGTGGTCGTACTCGTAGCTGATCGAGTCGAACGCGCCCGCCGGGTCGGCGGTGTGGAGGTTCCGCACCTCGACGGTGTTGCCGCCTTCGTCGACGATCGAGGTGGCCGCGCGTCCATCAGGGTCGACGACGGTGACGGCTTCGCCGTCGTACACGGTGGTGGTCCGGTACTGCTCGATGCCGTGCGACGAGAAGACCTCGGCCGTGACACGGCCGGCCGTGTCGTATTCGAACGCCGTCATTCCTGGGATGTCGTTGTCCGAGGCGAAGAACTGCTCAGTGGAGGGCGCGGCATCGTTGTAGTACGCACCGTACTGCTTGTGGACGAGTCCCCGGGTGTCGTAGACGGTGTCGGTGAGGATGCGGCCGCCGTCGGGCGCCGGAATCTGGGTCTGGCGCGAGCGCATCAAGCCGTCGAAGAGCTCGATCGTGGTCGTGTACGTGCTGTTGGCGTTGATGCCGTGGGTGACGGTTGCCGAGGCCTTGTCGCTGCGCAGCAGGTATTCGAACTTCGCAGCGGGCCCGTACCCGGCGGCCTTCGTGCGGTCGGGCGTCCAGCCGGCGACGAGCCTGCCGAGCGCGTCGTACTGCATCTCGGTCAGATTGTTGTTGGCGTCGAGCGACTGCTTGACGTTGCCGCGGAGCGGGTCGAGGGTCTGGGTGCTCGAGTGGCCCAGGACGTTCGTCGACGTCACCTGGGTGACCGGTCCGCCGGTGGCGGGCGTGTAGACCGTGGTGGTGACGTTGCCGTCCACATCGGTCGAAGTACGGCCGCGGCCGTACTCGTCGACGGTGATCGAGCCGGTGACCAGGTAGACGGGGGCGCCGTTCGCGTAGTCCTTCGCCGTCTCGGTCTTGGTGATGTCGCCCTTCGTAGGGGCGGTCGTGTGCGTCGTCGCGCCGTCGTAGTAGACGCGCTCATCGGAGATGAGATCGGCCGGGAACGCAGGCGTGGTGTCGGAGCAGGTCGTCGAGAGCGTCTGCGTCCGGACCGGGAGATTTACGATCCACTTAGATGTGTTGCGCGCGTATGTGATCTTGACGCACTGCTCGTCTCCGGTGACGCTCGCGTCGCCCGAGGACTCCGTGGAGATCGCCATCCCGTAGGAGTCGTACTTCGTCGCCGTGGTCACCGTCCGCCAAGTGCCGTCGGCGAGCACTGAGGACGATGCGACGACGCTGGTTCCGGTGTGGCGTGCGTGGACCGTGGCCCAATCGCGCACTCGGGTGGCCGTGGGCTCCGAGCGCCAAGGAGTCGTGACCGTCTTCGAGATCGGTGCCCCGTCGAGGAATGTGGTCTCGGTCCGGGGGCGGCCGGCGAACTCGTCGTGGTCGGTGATGCCGTCGACCGAGACGTTCGTCGTGCTGCCGTTCGGCAGCTTCTGCCCGTGGAGGCCTCGGAAGTACGTGGTCTCGGTGACCATCTTTTCATCGGAGCCGTCGCCGGTCACCGTCCGCACAGCCGAGTATCCGCGGTACTCGGACCACGTCTTGTATTCCGGATCGGTGAGGCCGTCGTCGTCGGTGTAGCGCCAAGCGGGCTTGCCGATGTACTGGTAGTTGCTGGTGACCGGCGGCGAACCGCCGGTCGAATCGATGTCGGCGACTTTGGTGACGACGTACTTGTGATACCAGTCGTACTCGGGCGTGCCGCCGTTGTCCTCCGCGGTCTTCACGATGACCGGCATGCACCGCATGTCGTTGTTCTCGGGAGAGGAGGGCATGACGCCGGTCTTGGCATCGCACTCGGTGTCGGTGTAGTCGATCGTGGTGATGCCGCCGGTGCCGTTGCGGATCGCGGAGATCCGGAACCAGTTCATCGGCGCTTTCGTGTCCAGGGTCTTCTGGACGCGGTTGTAGAGCTGGATGCCGTCGAAGGTGACCTGCGGCAGGGCGATCGGATCGCCACCAGCCAGTCCCGTCCGGGTGATCCCGTCGAGCCAGAGCCCTGCACGCGTGGAGTCGCCCGGGTCGGGCCAGGACTGGGCCAGCGCCCATTTGTCGACACCGGTCCAGGTCCCGCCGGTGTAGACCTGCGTGGTGACCGACGCGAGGCGCTGATCGGTGAAGAAGGTCGGCGAGTAGATGGTCTCGCAGTCGGCGGCCGTGCCGTCGCAGTACTGGTCGAGCGGGACGTCGGGCCAGTTCTCGGGGTGGTCGTAGTCGCAGGTCGAACCCGCGAGGCAGCGGTCGGCGAGGTCGAATACGACGCGGTTGACGGCTCCCGCGTAGGCGTCGCCGGAGCGGAGTCCGTAGTCGATGCGGCTCAGGTTCGCGCCGCGGTCGTAGGCGACCGGCTTCGTGTCGTCGAGGTTGAGCAGGTAGTGGTTGGATTCGCCCTCGTAGAAGTACGCCATGGCGTTGTTGTGGGGGTCGACCACCCAGTCGAGCCGCCAGCGCCAGGCCTGCTGGCACCAGGAGTCGGCGAACGCGGTGGCGTGGCAGGGTTCGTCGGAGTGGTTGCCGAAGACGGGAACGGTGGAGGTGGACTCGGTCTCGGCGTCGCCGGTCCCGTAGCCG
This sequence comes from Glycomyces sp. NPDC049804, assembly GCF_040674615.1. Lineage (NCBI taxonomy): Bacteria > Bacillati > Actinomycetota > Actinomycetes > Glycomycetales > Glycomycetaceae > Glycomyces > Glycomyces sp. NPDC049804. Next base: position 201,001 of record NZ_JBFAMQ010000001.1, on the reverse strand, counting down.
GGCAGGCGGTTCAAGCCGAAGAAGTACTGGACGCCCGCACCCGTGGTGACCTTCCAGTACTCACCGTTGTCGTCGCCGTTGTTCGCGCCGGAGAGCTTTTCGACCTTCGAGGCGTCGTCGTTCTTGATCTTCCACTTGCCGGTCTCGTCATCTCGGACGAGCTCCCCGCCGGAGCCGTTGAGCGAGAGGACGGCGTTGTCAGTGGCCCAGCACTGGTCGCCTCCGGTCTCGGCTTCGGGAGGGTTGTTGGCGCCGTCCTTGTCGTCCATCTGGCAGGCGGTGTAGTTGCGCTCGATGTAGCCCGGGTCGAAGGAGAAGCCTTCGCCGATGGTGGACGGCTGGTTGTTCGTGGATTCGTTGCGGCCGTCGACGGCCGAGGACGAGTAGGCGAACGCGATCGAGGGGTCGAGGCCGCCGACGGAGGAGGGGGTGTCGATCGGGTAGGACCAGGAGAAGTCGCCGGTGGGGTTGCCTGCGGACCAGGTGGACGAGGGGGCGAGGCTGGTGGCGGCGAAGGTGCCGTTCGCGCCGGAGGCCGATGCGGCGAGGGTGACGGACGCGGTCGCGGAGGACTGGGCGTGGCCGCCTTCAGTGTCGGACGAGGGGGCGAGGTAGCCTCCACCGCTGCCGGTGGGTCGGAGTGCGATCTCGGTGGTCAGGGTGGCGTCGATCGCGTTGTGGACCACGGGGATCTCGGTGCCGGCGGCGTCGTATGCCTTCAGGCGGTCGTCCCAGTCGGCGCCGCCGGCGTTCCGGTAGGCGCTGTAGTCGAAGACGGCTTCGACGGTTCCGGATTCGGATGATCCGTCGGTGCGTTCGAGGTTCCACTCGAGGCCGTCGACGGCCGAAGCGGCGGCGAGTTCGACTCGTATACTCGACGGAGCGTTCTCATCGATCGCACTCAGGGTGACGCCGAGTTCGGGGATTTCGACCGGCTCATCGGGCTCGAGATCGACCTGGACCGATGTCAGCGGCGGAAACAGTGGCTGCTGGTCGCCCTCGAGAATGCGGTCTTCGGTGTCGTCCGCTGGCAGATCGAGTTCACCTGGTTCGAAATCGACACCAGGAACGGACAATTCCTGGTCAATCCCTTCAGGACGGTACTCCGGTTCCCAAACCCCCACCCACATGAGGAACCCCGCGGCGAGCGCGGCAAGGCCGGCGAACGTGATGCCGCGCTTGACCAGCATCTTTCGCGAAGACTGCCAGGGCATCTCGACCCTATCCGCGATCGCGGACAGCTTCAATGCAGCTTTGGCATTGGGGCGCTTGGAATCAGACATGCGGGGGGCGTCGTCCACTGGGGCTCCTGGAGGGGTGCATGAAGTTGTTTCGGACGGGACTGTAGCAGAGTCCTCACAGACCAATCAACCCCTTCGCGGCGAATCCCTACTTGAGCCCATTTGGTGGGACATCGTCTGTCCTTGTCGAACAGTCCTCTGGCATACTCTCCGCAGCCGCGCGCTCGCACCGAGCCGCGGCAACCCCGAACCAATCGAATAGGGAGCCCCCTTGCGATCCATACCCCGCAGGCCGATCGCGCTGCGCCTGACGGCTTTGGCCGCTGGCGCCGCGGCACTGTCGGTCTTCATCACCCCGCCGCCTGTGTTCGCGCAGGAGACCCCCGCAGAAGGCGTTCCACCGGGATCCGACTCCTCGGCGACCGAGACCGAGACCGAGATCTCGGACGCGGTCACCGAAGCCGCGGAAACCGGTGTGAACGTGGAGATCGATTCGCTCGCAGGCGCATCGTCGGAGGTGTTCGCCGCCCCTGACGGCACCTTCGTCGAAGAGATCGCATTGGAGCCCTACCAGGCGCAGACCGACGACGGGACCTGGGCGGAGATCGACAACACACTGGTCGATTCGGGGACGGGAGCCTTCGTGCCCAAGAATTCCGATCTCGGCATAGAGCTGTCCGCGGGCGGGACCAGCGACCTGGTCACCGTCACTGACGTCCACGGCCGCACCGTGACCTACACCTGGCACGAGGCGCTGCCGACGCCCACGGTCACAGGTGACACCGCGGTCTACGGCGAGGTCCTCCCCGGCGTGGACTTGAAGGTGCGGGCGACGAACACCGGCTTCGCGAAGGTCTTCGAGGTGAAGACCCCTGAGGCCGCGGCCTCCGCGGAGGTGGCGAGCATCGAGCTCGGGCTGGTGCTCGACGGTTTCACCGCCGCGGTAGGCGCCACCGGTGCGCTGGAGATCAGCGACTACGAGGGCAATGTGGTCTTCGGCGGGCCGACGCCGCTGATGTGGGACTCGGCCGTGGGCGACGACGGCGTGGGAGACGCGGTCAGCGACGGCTGGTCCCCCGCCACGTATTCGATGAGCGCCACCGTGGGGACGACGTTCGCGAACGGCGTGCTCACGCTGGTTCCCGACGCTGCCATGCTCGCGGACCCGGCGGCGGTCTACCCGATCCGGATCGACCCGGAGGTCGTGAAACTCGATTCGAGCGCGTGGGCGATGGTCTCGGACTACTCGTCCTACCGCAACCGCAGCTACTACAACGGCGGATCGTTCGAGAAGGACCCCAACGGAACCGCGCGACTCGGCCGGGCGCACAAATCCGACGGCTCGATGGAGCAGACCTGGCGTCTGGCATTCGAGTTCAACACGTCCAAGTTCCGCGGCAAGGACATCATCGACGCGAACCTGCGCATGACCATGACGTACTCGTGGATGCGCTCGTGCGACGGCATCTCGGCAACCGCCGACCTGCATGAACTCGACGCGGGGAACCTCAAGAACTGGACTTGGAACGACCAGGGCAGCTGGGGCACGAAGATCGCGTCCCGCGACGAGGGCATCGCCTCCGGCTGCGGCGCGCCGAGAGAACTCTGGACAGACGTCACGGACTACGTCCAGGAGGTGGCGAACTCCAGCGACAAGAAGATCCAGTTCGGCCTGCGCTCCTCGTCGGAATCCTGCGGCGACCAGTGCCCGAGCTTCCGCCGCTTCGGGCCCGAGAAGGTCGGCGACGGCCGCACCGGCTTCTACCTGAGCGTCAAGTACAACACCGCTCCGAACAAGCCCGGCTCGTTCACGATCGACGGCCAGTCCTGCACCCCCGGAAAGACCGTGAAGCTCGGCGCCGGCACGTCATGGACGGTGACCGCCAAGCTCTCCGACGACGAGGGCGACAACATGAACGGCGTCCTGAGTTGGAAGGACCAGGTCTCCGGGACCACGAAGACCTGGAACTCCTCCGGCGCCGACGCGGCGAGGGCCACCTGGACCGTGCACGCCTCCGACGTGACCGGCCAGACCTACGTCGCGACAGTGGCGGCCAAGGACAGCCGTGCCACAGGAGCGAGCGCGGGCGGATGCACCGTGCTCATCGACACGACGCCGCCGGTCAAGCCGACGGTCGTGTCCACGGACTACCCGGCCGACGGCAAACTGTACGGGGCCGTGGGCAAGACGGGCCGTTTCACGATCGACTCGACGTCGGCGGACACCGCCGGATACTCCTGGAGCATGCAGGACGCGTACGGGGACAACACCGCTCCGGTGTCGACGCTTGGCGCACCGGCGACGATCGCACTGGACCCGACCACCAGCGGCCAGCAGACCCTGAGCGTCTGGGCGTACGACCAGCACGGGAACGTCTCGGCCAAGACCTCGTACACCTTCAGCGTCAACCCGAACGGTTCCCCGGTCGCGCACTGGAAGCTCGACGAGTCCGAGGGTGCGACGGCCGCGGACACCAACTATCCCGGCTACCCCACTGACGCCTCTTGGCCACTGACGCTCACGAACGGCGCGTGGACCGGCGGCACCGCCGCGGACGCCGCCGACGACCACCTGCGGTACCTCACGTTCGACGGCGACGACCAGGCGGCCACGACAGCGCCCGTCATCGCCACGAACTCCTCGTACACCGTTTCGGCGTGGGTGAGAATCCATGAGACCGATGTGGACTACACGATCGCTTCGCAAGACGGCCTGGTCAACTCGGCGTTCATGCTCAAGTACGACGGCGAGAGCCACAAGTTCCTGATGGTGGCCTCGAACCAGGACTCGACGGCCTCCGGTCTCCTGGCGGTCTCGGCCGGGTCGACCGTCACCGCGCAAGCGGGGGTCTGGTACCACGTCACTGGGGTCTTCTCGTACGCGGAGCAGAAAGTGAAGCTCTATGTGGACGGACAACTCCAGAACACCGCCGCCTTCGGCGACGAATGGCGGTCGACGAAGGGCTTCGTCCTCGGACGCGACCTCTGGGCGGGCAAGAAGGGCACCTACTACGCCGGCGACGTCGACGACGTGAAGGTCTGGGACCGGGAGGTCCCGATCGGGGAGATCCAGCGCCTGGGCCAGCACGCCGAAGGCATCTGGGACTTCGAGACGGTCTCGACCGACTCGTATCCGGACGTCTCCGGCGGCGGCAACTACCTCAACGGCGCGGGCTCGATCGAACTCGTCGAAGGGTTCCAGGGCACTGCCGCGGGCTTCAACGGCAGCACGCCACCGCGACCGTCGGCCGCAAGGTCCTCACCACCAACGGGGACTTCACCATCGGCGCTTGGGTGCGGCTCGAACGCGACGGCAGCAGCGCGAACGTGGTGAGCCAGGACGGCGTCAACACCGGCGCCTTCTACTTCGGTTATGTCGAGGGACGCGACAGGTGGTCGTTCCGGGCCGTCAACGCCGACGTCGCCAGCGGATACACGTGGACCCAACTCGACGCCGACACCCCGGTCCAGATCGGGCAGTGGACGCACCTCGCCGTCACCTACGAGGCGTCGACCGGAACCGCGTCGATCTACGTCAACGGCCTGCCGGCCGGACAGAAGACCGGGTTCGCCCTGTGGGCCTCCTCCGGGGACCTCCGGGTCGGCTCGGTACTGCACCGAGGCGCGGTCGCCGACCACTGGGCCGGCGCGATCGACAACCTCAACGTGAACTCGGGCGTCTTCGACGACCAGCAGATCAAGGCGCTCGCCGACGGCACCGTCCGCGAGACCCGCAGCGAGCTGATCACCGGCGACTTCAACGGCGACGGCTTCGACGACGCCCTGACGGTGGTCGAATCCGAAGGCGTGTACTCCGATATCTACCTGATGAAGAACGACCGCGCCGGAAACCTGGTGCGATCTACTGACCCGGTGTTCGAGTCCGACGCGCTCAACCTCGATGCCACGCGCGACTGGCGTGTGAGCGACGCGGTCTGGCGTTCTGGGGACGTCAACGGCGACGGGCGCGACGACCTCGTCGTCGCGGTGCCCGGCGACGAGCACTTCGAAGTCTGGGCGGTGCCCGCCTGCGGACCGCGGGACCGGGTCTGCACCAAGGATGGGGGGACGTTCAGCTTCAACACCGCCAAGCGCCTCGACCTGACCGCCGCAGCCGGATGGGAGCTCGCCGAAACGCAGATCCAGTTGGAGGACCTCTCCGGCGACCAGGGCGACGACCTCGTGCTCATGCGCGGAGACGGCAAGACCGCCTACTCCATCTGGAGGGTGAAGCTCCTCGACGAGCATGGCAGGTTCGGGTTCGGCACGCCGACCCAGATCGCCACGGGCACAGGGGACTCACGCCTGATCGAACTGGCGGTCGGCGACTTCGACAGCGACTGGTGGGGCGACGTGGTCGAGATCCGGACCGGCGCCGACGGCAGTGCGGACCTGTACGTCCGCTACGGTTCGAAGGACGGTCTCGGGGTGCCTGTGTACGCATTGGACACCCCGAACAACTGGGACACCGAACGCGATGACGTGACGGTCACCGACTTCACCGGTGACGGACTGCCCGACCTGGTGGCCTCCTACCGTTTCGCCAACCGGGTCCGGCTCCAAGCCGTCGCCACCCTGCCGGACAGGGGCGGCTTCGAACCGAACCGCGCACTGGGTTACTCGACGAGCTGCACCGGCTGCGCTTCCTATCTGACCCCGTGGGTGCACACCGACATCGCCGGAGCCGACGTCAACGGCGACTCCAAGGACGACCTCGTCACGTTGCGAGCAGGCACCGGAGGCGACATCGGCGCACTCTGGACACGGTTCTCGTCGGGCACCTTGATCGACAATCCGAAACCGACCTGGGCGGACGCGCACACCTGCTTCGGCACCGAAGGCGACGTCAACGGCGACGGGTACCGCGACACGGTGCTGCCGCTGTCGGATTACGACGTGAACGGCGTCGTGAACGCCGGCGCGTTCTACTTCGTGGACGGCGCCACCGGCAAGGCGAGTCTGGTGCACCAGGGCACCGCCAACGTCGAAGGCGGTCCCGAAGCCGAGGACCTGTTCGGCTTCTCGGTCGCAACCTATGACGCGGACGGCGACGGCTGCTCGGACATCGTCGTCGGCATCCCAGGCGAGAACGGCATCGGCTACGCCCAGGTCCTACCTGGATCGCCGGAGGGCATCGACACCGGCGCCGACTACCTCCTGGCCCAGAACACGAACGGCATGCCCGGTGCCAATGAAGCCGGCGACCAGTTCGGGTACTCGGTCACCGCGACGAACCGCAATGACGGCACCCCCGTGCTGATCATCGGCAGCCCCGGCGAGGACGTCCAGACCGACACCACGGGCGCCTACCGAGACGGCGACACCGAGATCGCCGAAGTCGTCGACGGTGGCGCGATCGTCTACCTCACCGGCGATTCGAAGGCGTGGGTCGACCAGAACACGGCCGGGGTGGGAGGCGCAGTCGAAGCGGGAGACCAGTTCGGCTGGTCGATCGCCGCGACGCCGACCCGGTTCATCGTCGGCGCACCATACGAGGACGGCGGCCCCGACCAGCTGGCCAACGGCGGTGGGACGCTCCTGTTCACGCACGAGACCTCCGCTGAGGGCAAGCCGGTCAATACCCACTGGATCGACCAGGCGGACGCCGTGTTGAACTCCGCGATCGAAGCCGGGGACGCGCTCGGCTACGACGTCGCCGCGATCGACTACTGGCCGAGCGGCGGCGGTGTCGGTTCGACGAACACCGCCTTCGCGATATCCGTTCCGTGGGAGGACCTCGCCGACAACACGGTGGCCAACTCGGGTTCGGTGCACTTGATCCACATGGATTCGGCCGGAGCCATCACCTCGGGCACCAACTACTCGCAGGGCACGACCCTCGGTGACAGTCCGGAAGCCTCCGACCATCTCGGCACGAGTGTCAGCCTGTACAACACCAATCCGATGATCGCGGCGAACAACAGCCGCCTGCAACTGGCGATCGGGGTCCCGGACGAGAACTTCGATACGTCGGACGACGACGGCTTGGTTCACGTCACGGGAGCCGCGGTTCCCACGGCCGACATCGACACCTTGATCAAGGACCCGTCGTCGAACGCGAACGGCAAGTTCGGGACCAATGTCGCGATGTCCACCAACGGCATCTACATGACCGCACCGGGCACCGGCACCGTGAACTGCCTCGCCTGGACCGCCGTTCCCGCCACCTCGCAGCAGATCGTGACCGCCCCGCCGGTCTAGGAGAGTCAGGAGTGAATGGAAGAGCCGCCGGGTGGCTACCCGGCGGCTCTTCGCTTGTCAGGCGCGGGATTCCAGGCGGGCGGCGAGCTCGGGGCTGTCGAGGTCGGTGGCGGGGCGCCATTCGGCGGCGTGGACTTCTTCGGTGCGGGGGTTGAGGGCGGCGTCGGCGCAGTGGAAGAGGTAGCGGACGTCGTAGTGCCAGTGGGCGTCTTCGTTCCTGCGCGGGTTGGCGGGGATGGGGTGGACGTCGATGTGGATGGGGACCGGGTCGGCGAGGGTGAGGGCCGAGGGTTCGATGCCGGTCTCTTCGACGGCTTCGCGGAAGGCGGCCGAGGGGAGCGAGTCGTCGGCGGGTTCGATGTGGCCGCCGGGCTGGAACCAGCGGCCGATGGTCCTGTGGTGGACGAGGAGGACCTCGCCCGCGTCGTTGACGAGGATCGCCGAGGCGGTGACGTGGCCGGGCATGGTCGTGCGATCGAAGCCTTCCGGGCCGGTGAGGGCGAAGAGCGGCCTGATCGACTCGGCGTCCTCGGGCCAGCGGACGAGGTAGGCGGCGAGCTGGTCTTTGAGATGAGCGATCGCGATGGGCACCGCCGTATTCTGCCAGCGACGGCGGCCGGGGGCGGCGGGGCCCGCCGGGCCTAGAATCGAGCCCTATCCGTACACCAGTGCCGACAGACAAGGACCCCCGCCGTGCCCGAGATGATGCGCGCCGTGACCCAACAGCGACTCGGTGGGCCGGAGGTGCTGGAGTTGACCGAGGTCGAGCGGCCGGATCCGTATTACGGGGAGATCCAGGTGCGGGTCCGCGCGGCGGGCGTCAACCCCGTCGACCCGGCCGCCCGCGAAATCGGGCTCTACATCGGACAGCCGCCGTTCATCCTCGGCTGGGACGTCTCCGGCGTCGTGGAGAAGGTCGGCATCGGCGTCACCCGCTTCAAGCCCGGCGACGAGGTCTTCGGCATGCCCCGCTTCCCGCACCAGGCGGGCACGCACGCCGAGTACGTCACCGCGCCGAGCCGTCAGTTCGCCCGCAAGCCGGCCTCGCTCTCGCACATCGAGGCCGCCGGGCTGCCGCTGTGCGGACTCACCGCCTGGCAGGCCCTGGTGGACAACTCGCAGCTGCGGGCCGGCCAGCGCGTGCTCATCCACGCCGCCGCCGGGGGCATCGGCCACCTGGCCGTGCAGATCGCCAAGTCCATCGGCGCCCATGTCATCGCCACCGCGAGCGCCGGGAAGCACGACTTCGTGCGCGGGCTGGGCGCCGACGAGGTGATCGACTACAAGGCCGTCGACTTCGCGGCTGTCGTCAAGGACGTGGACGTCGCCTTGACCACCCTCTCCGGCGACTACGCGGAGCGCTCGGTCTCGGTGATCCGCGACGGCGGCGTCCTCGCCCAGCTCTACTACTCCCTGCGGGACGCCGAGTTCCCCGAGGCGGTCGCGCGCGGCATCCGCACCGACTTCATGCTCGTCGAACCCGACCTGATCGGCCTGCAGGGCCTGGCCCGCCTCGCCGACGCGGGCGAACTGCGGGTCCATGTCGCCGAGACGTTCCCGCTCGAGGACTTCGCCAAGGCCCATGAGGCGATGGAGCACGGCAGCGCCACCGGGAAGCTCGTGCTCACCGTCGACTGAAGACGATGGGGCCCGCCGCTTGGCGGGCCCCGCATCGAGGGCGATCAGCGCTTGCGGCCGTAGGTGAGCCGCCGCAGCAGCGTCTCGGCCGGACCGCGGTGGCCGCGGCGGTGCGCCGCATAGGCGCCCCACACGGTCAACGCCCAGACCGCGAGCGCGCAGGCCTGCGAGACGAGCAGCGGGCTGCCGGTCCGGTCGTCCAGGCCGAGGAGGAACGGCGTCGCGAGGACCAGCCACGCCGCCGACTGGAACAGGTAGCCGCTCAGCGACCGCTGCCCGAGCGCGCTCACCGCGGTCACGAGCGTCCCGGCGGGCTTGCGGGCGAGGACGTGCGCGAGGAGGCCGAACACGGCCGCGTAGCCGACGCCGCCGAAGAAGCCGGAGGTCTCGTACAGGAGCTTCATCGCGGCCGCGGTGCCTTCATTGGCGTGCAGGAAGCCGCCGCTGAGCAGCGCCATCGGCATCCCGGCCGCGACGGCGACGGTGATGCCGCCGATCGCGGTCCAGCGCAGGAGCGGCAGGTGCCGTTCGGGCTCCTCGAGGAGGCGGCTGCGGCCGGCCCAGGCGCCGACCCAGACCATGAGGATCATCGGCAGCAGCGTCGCGGTGTGCACGGGCCACTCGGCGAGCCGCTCGCCCACCGAGGCGAGGTACGTGCCGGCCTCCACGGAACCGAAGGGCGAGACGGGGATCGCGGCGTCGCCCGCCTGGAACCCGAATGCCACGGCCGCGGCGAGCACGAGGATGTAGAGCCCGCCGACCGCGAGGTACCAGGGCGCGAGGCGGTGCACCTTGTCGGTGCGCTGCAGGAGTAGCAGGGTGAACGCGATGCCGATGAGCCCGTAAGCGCCGAGGAAGTCGCCTGAGTAGAGCAGCACGCCGTGGGCGGCGCCGAAGACGAAGAGCCAGGCGTTGCGGCGCAGGAGGACCCGCCTCACCTGGCCGGGGGTCGCGCCCGCTTCGGCCTGGCGGCGGGCGAGCTGGACGAGGCCGTAGCCGAACATGATCGCGAACAGCGGGAACGCCCGCGCATGGATGAACTCGACCATGAAGAAGTTGTAGAAGCGCTCGAAGCCGCGCGGGTCGGTCTCGACGCCGGGCGCGCTGGCGAGGAAGTAGCCGGCGCTGTTGGCGAGGGCGATGAACAGGAGCATGGCGCCGCGGGCGAGGTCGGGGGCGAGCGCCCTTTCGGTGGGGCGGACGGGGCCGCGGCGGATGCGCGGCTCGGTGGGCGCGGGTGTGGCGGTGGCGGTCATGTCGATCCTTCGGGGTCTCGCGATCGGTTGAATTAATATCCCTGAGATACTATCCTTGAGATATTAATAGCATGTGCGATGATGTCGCGCAAGCCCGGGCGACGGAGGGACGGAGGTGGCCGCGGCGCATGGACGAGGCGGCAGTGCCGGATGAGCTGGCGAGACTGTGGCGCATCCCTACGGAGTCGCGCCGCGGGCGGCCCGCGAAGCTCGACGTCGGCCAGGTCGTGGACGCGGCCGTCGCGCTCGCCGACCGCGAAGGGCTCGCGGCGGCGACGTTGCCGCGGGTCGCCGAAGCCCTCGGCGTCACGAAGATGTCCCTCTACCGGCACGTCGGATCGAAGGACGAGCTGCTGGTCCTCATGCAGGACGCGGCGTCCGGCCCGGTTCCATCCTCATTGGACGGCACGGGTCCGTGGCGGGAGCGGCTGCGGCTGTGGGCCTCCGAGCAGCGCGCGCTCTTCGCCCGGCACCCGTGGCTGGCCGCCTCGCCCGTCTCGGGACCGCCCAAGGGCCCCCACCTGATCGGCTGGTTCGACGCCGGGCTGCGGGCCCTGCGGACCACGGAGCTCGACTGGGCGGCGAGGGTCGGCGCGGTCATGCTCGTGGGCGAGTACGTTCGCGGCAACGCTCAACTGGCGCAAGGCCTCGAGGCCGGCCGGGCCGGCTCGGGCCAGGACCAGGCGGCGGCCGAGCAGGCCTACGGCAGGGCGATGTTCGCCCTCGTCTCGCCCGAGCGCTTCCCCGACGCGGCCGCGCTGTTCGCCTCGGCCACCTTCGAGGACACCGGCGAGGACACCGCGGACACGGACTTCTTCTCCGGCCTGGACCTCATCCTCGACGGCGTCGCCGCCGCGGTCAAGCGCGCCTAGGGCCCACCCCGGCCCCGCCGTCCCAGTCCCACTCGGCGATCTGAGCGCGCATGAGCCGCGCCGCCGCGGGCAGCCGGTCCTCGCCCGCCCAGTGCAGGCTGAGCGTGCGGTTGCAGTGCGGGTGGTCGACGGCCACCCATGCGACGCCAGGCTCGGGAAGGGCGAAGCGGGCGATCTCCGGGAAGAGACTCAGGCCGAGCCCGGCGCCCACGAGCGTGTAGGTGGCGGCGGGCTCGTCGATCTCGCAGACGATCCGCGGTTCGAGGTTGCGGTCGGCGAAGAGCCAGTCGAGCAGGCGCCGCTGCCACTGGCCGGGCCGGGTGATGACGAACGGCTCGGCGGCCAGGTCCTCGACCGCCACGCGCGGCTCGGCCGCGAGGCGGTGGCGCGCTGGCGTCGCCAGCCAGACCTGCTCGACATGGACCACCTGGGACGCGATGCGCGGCGCGCTCACCGGCTGCGAAGCGAGGCAGAGGTCGACCTCGCCGGACCGCAGCGCCTGCTCCATCTCGTGGGGCGCCATCTGGTGGAGCCGCACGTCGACATCGGGGTGCGCGGCCTTGAACGCCGCGATCGGGCCGGTGAGCGGCAGGAACGTCTCCGAGGCGAGCCGCACGCTGCCCGCGCCGCCGAGCGCGGCCTCCGCCACGGCCCGGCGCCCGGCTTCGAGTTCGCCCAGGGCGCGCTCCACATAGTCGCGGAACAGCGCACCGGTCGCGTTGAGCCGCAGGCGGCCCGCGCGGTCGAACAGCGGCGTGCCGAGCTCGGCTTCGAGGCGCGCGATGGTGCGGCTGAGCGCGGGCTGGGCGACGCGGAGCTCCGCGGCGGCCCGGCTGAGGTGCTCCTCACGTGCGACCGTGAGGAACTGGTGCAGGGCGTTCAGGTCCATCGACGTCCTCTCATGCCTCCAGGGTTATAACACCATAGCGATATTGGTCTTTGCTGTCTTAACCGAGCAGTCATATCGTCGACGGCGTGGAACCAAGAACCCTGCAATCGCGGACGGCCGCCAGCGGCTGGGTGCTGCGCGCGACGGCGACGCTCCTCCTCATCGGCGGCTTCGGTCAGCCGGTGTTCGCGGGCGTGTACCTGAGCGGCGACTTCGACGGGCTCTCATGGCATGTGGTGGGCGCGGACCTGATGTCCTACCTCGGCCTCGCGCAGCTCGGCGCGGCCCTCGCGGTATGGATCCGGGTGCGCCGGGCCTGGCCGTTCTGGGCGTCGCTCGGACTGCTGGTCGGGGTGTCGGCCCAGTACGTCGCCGGGATGGAAGGAGCACTCTGGCTGCACCTGCCCCTCGGCGTGGCGCTCATCGCCGGCATCGCCATCGTGGTCGCGGCGCTGTGGATGCGCCCGCTCCCCCGCCGCCGCAAGGAGGCGGGCACCGATGGCTGACCCGATCTCGCGGCGGCGGCTGCTCGGCATCGGCGCGGGACTCGGCGCCGTCGCCGCCGGCGGCCTGGCCCTCTCGGCCGAGTGGGCGAGGCGACCCGCTGAGACCGGCGACGAGCTGTTGAGCGAAGTGCCGCTGCCCCAGGCGTTCACGGTCCCGCTGCCCCTGCCGCAGGTGCTCGAGCCCGTCGCGTCCACCGCCGAGGGCGACCGGTACGAGATGGTGCAGATGGAGGCGGAAGCCGAGATCGTCCCCGGCTTCACGACTCGACTGTGGACGTACAACGGGACCTTCCCCGGCCCGACGATCGAATCGCGGCGCGGACGCCATGTCACTGTGGCGCACCGCAACGAGCTGCCCGTCCCCACCGTCGTCCACCTCCATGGCGGACGCACTCCCGCCTCGTCCGACGGCTACCCGACCGACCTCGTCCTTCCCCAGGACTGGTCCGAGACGGCAGGGCACGGCCACTGCGGGCACATGGCCGACGACCTCGCCGTGGTCACGGACGTCCAGCGCGAGTACGGGTTCCCGCTCGACCAGCGCGCCGCGATGCTCTGGTACCACGACCACCGCATGGACTTCACCGCCCCGGCGATCTGGCGCGGCCTCGCCGGGCTCCACTTCGTGCGCGACGACGTCGAGGACGCGCTCGACCTGCCGCGCGGCGACCACGAGATCCCGCTGATGATCACCGATCGGGCCTTCGACCGCGACGGCCAGCTCAAGTACCCGTCGCTCGATCCGACGCTGACCGGCGAGATCGGCGTCGAGAAGCGGTTCACGGCGGGCGTCCTCGGCGACCTGGTCCTCGTGAACGGCGCGCCTTGGCCGGTCCACGAGGTCGACTCGGGACTCTACCGGCTGCGGGTCCTCAACGCCTCCAACGCGAGGCACTACGAGCTCGAAGTGGTCACCGACGCCGGCCGGCGTCTCCCGCTCGTCCAGGTCGGTTCCGACCAAGGGCTCCTGGCGGCCCCAGTGCGGCACGAGCGCCTGCCTATGGCTCCGGCCGAACGCTACGACGTGCTGCTCGACCTCGGCGGACTGCCGGTCGGTTCGAAAGTCCGCCTGGCGAACCGCCTCGGCGAGGGCGGCACGAAGGACGTCATGCAGTTCCACGTCGTCCGCGCGGGCCGGCGCGCCGCGATCCCGGAGACCCTCGCGGCCGACCTGCCGGAGTGGGACCGTTCGGAGGCGGTCGCGGTGCGGGACTTCGCGTTCCGCGCGGGCCGCGTGAACGGCCGCCACGGCTGGGTCATCGACGGCCTCCCGTTCGACCCCAACCGCACCGACGTCACGACCCGCCTCGGCGACGTCGAGGTCTGGCGGCTCGTCGCCGACGTCCACCACCCGGTCCACCTCCACCTCGTAGGCTTCCGCGTCCTCTCCCGCGGCGGCGGCGCGCCCCTCCCGCATGACGCGGGACTCAAGGACACGATCGCCCTGCGCCCCGGGGAGTCCGCCGAGATCATCACCCGCTTCGACGGGTACCGCGGCCGCTACCTCTTCCACTGCCACAACGCCGAACACGAAGACATGGGCATGATGGCCAACCTCGAGGTGACCTGAGGAAACCCACCTCATCCGCGGCCCGCGGGCCGGTGCACAGCGCCGGCCCGCGGGCCGCACCCCGCTCCAGTGATCGCTCATATCGATCTATTTACATATGACGAGGCTTTTGGCTATCCTGTGTGCACACAAAAGTTTCGGCGCAGCCTCCGAAACTTTCGACAGCTGGAGATGTTAGCGATACCACCGGCCATGGCCACCATGGCCACGAGCAGAAAGACAGCCCCCATGAGTCAGACCACTCGATGGCGGTCGCGGATCGCGATGCTGGCGGCGACGCTGGCCGCGGCCCTGGCCGCCGCAACGTTGACGGCCGCCCCGGCAGAGGCCGCCCCGCTGCCCTCGAACTTCCAATGGACCTCGACGGGCGCGCTCGTCGCCCCGCAGCAGACCGCCCCCGGCCGCACCCTGGTGTCCATCAAGGACCCCTCGGTGGTCCAAGTCGACGGCAAGTACTACGTGTACGCCACCACCGCCGACACCAACGGCGGCTGGTCCCTCACCTCCTTCGGCGGCTTCACCGACTGGAACCAGGCCGGGCAGGCGAGGCAGACGCACCTCTCCACGACCGCGGTCGGCGGCGGCTACCGCGCCGCCCCGCAGGTGTTCTACTTCGAGCCCAAGAACCAGTGGTACCTCCTGTACCAGACCGGCCTGCCGTCGTTCTCGACCCTGACGCACCCGTCGCAGCCGACGAGCGCCTCGGCGCCGAAGAACTTCATGTCCAACCACGGCATCGCCGACGCCAACTCGTCGTACATCCTCGACTACTGGATCATCTGCGACGACGTGAACTGCTACCTGTTCTTCAACAACGACAAGCAGGAGTTCTACCGCGCCCAGACCACGGTGGCGAACTTCCCGAACGGCTTCGGCAACGTCCAGATGTTCATGAAGGGCTCCAGCCAGAGCCTCTTCGAGGGCACGAACGTCTACAAGGTCGGCGACTCCGGCCAGTACATGCTCATCGTCGAGGGCATCGGCTCGGGCGGCACCCGCTACTTCCGGTCCTGGACCTCGAACAAGCTCAACGCGAACTTCAACGAGTGGGTCCCGCTGGCGGACACCCAGTCGAACCCCTTCGCCGGCGCCGCCAACGTCTCCTTCCCCGGCGGCACCTGGACGCGCGACATCAGCCACGGCGAGATGCTCCGCGGGGGCAACCAGACCATGGAAATCGATACATGCAAGATGCAGTTCCTCTACCAAGGACGCAACCCCAGCTCCGACGGTATGGAGTACTCGCAGCTCCCCTACCGGCTCGGCCTCATCACCCATACCAACCCGACCGCCGACTGCGGCGGCTCGGGCGGGGGCGACGACTCCGGGCAGCTGCGCAACACGGGCTCCAACCGCTGCCTGGACGTCCCGAACCAGTCGACCACGAACGGCACCCAGCTCCAGATCTACGACTGCTGGTCGGGCGCCAACCAGCAGTGGACCTACACCGCCGCCGGTGAGCTGAGCGTCTACTCCGGCACCACCCGCAAGTGCCTCGACGCCTCAGGCGGCTCGACGGCGAACGGAACAGCGGCGATCATCTGGTCCTGCCACGGCGGCGCGAACCAGCGCTGGACCAAGAACGCCAACGGCACCTTCTCCAACGCCGCCTCCGGCCTCTGCCTCGACGTAGCCGGGGCCGCCACCGCCAACGGCACCAAAGTCCAGCTCTGGTCCTGCCACACCGGCGCCAACCAGCAGTGGACCCTTACCTAGACAAGTGAAAACGATGACCGGGCGGCCCGAAGGCCGCCCGGTCTTTTGCGTTCTCAGACGCGTTGGAGGGCGAACAGCTGGTTGGCGCCGCCGGTGATGTTCCACTGGGAGATGCGGGTGCCGTCGGCGGTGGCGGCGCCCCAGACGTCCATCGCCAGGCCGCTGGCGCGGTTGACGAAGCTGACGGTGCCGCCGCCGTGGTCGACGACCGTCCATTGTTGAGCGGTAGAGGAGGCGGCGATCGGCTGCTGGGTGATGTCCGCGCCGGTGCCCGTGCCGGCCGCTTGCAGGACGAGCCCCGAGTGCCGGGCCCTGATCCGCCAGTACCCGCCGCCGGCGTCGATGAAGTCGAACTGCTGGTTCGAGCCGCTGCCGGGCGTCCACTGGATCAGCATGGCGCCGGCGGCGGTGGAGGCGCCGGTGATGTCGGCCGCCTTGCCGCTGTGCTGGGCCGCGAGGCGGTAATGCACGCCCGGCTCCACCGGCCCGGAGCTGCCGCCGCCCGTCTCGGTGGGCTTGCGGGACAGCGCCAGCGCCTGGCCGACGGCGGGCAGCGGCCGGAGCCGGTAGGTGTAGGAGTAGTCCCGGCTGGGGAACAGTTTGTACTGGTCGAGCGGCTGCGCGCCCCAGCTGTTGTCGCCGCCCACGCCGGTCTGCCGGTAGTTCAGGCGCAGCACCACGTCCTGGCGCGGGGTCAGCTGGTAGTCGTGGCGGGCGCTGCCGGACAGGTCCTCGGGCGTGAAGTGGGAGGCGTTGACCTCCAGCAGCGGCTCACCGGTCGCGAGCAGGCCGCGCCCGGAGCCGTCGACCAGGGCGACCCAGCGGACGTCGGTCTTGTTGCCGTTCTCCTGCGGCCGCAGGTATCCGGTCCACTGCTCGGCGACCGTGGAGGCGTAGACGCCGACGTCGGAGCCGGTGCGGCGGTCCCAGTGGTTCTCCTCGGGGCCGCGCCCGTAGTAGTGCATGTGCTCGAGCGCGGAGGGCAGGAACAGGATCGTGCCGACCTCCGGGATGTAGGGCAGGGTCGACGAGCCGGGGTGGAGGTGGCTGTCCACTTTGATCTCGCCGTTGCCGTAGACGGTGTAGGTCGTGCGGAAGGTCGACTGGGTGCTCGTCGGAAGGGTGCCGGTGACGGTGATCCGCCGGGACCGGTCGGAGGGGCGCTCGAGGACGACGCCGGTGACGGTGCGGTTGCGTCCGGCCGCGCGCCAGGTGCCGTTGCGGGTCGGGTGGCCGTTGCCGCGGTCGTTGTCGGTCGGCGCGCGCCAGAAGTTCGGCGCCGGGCCGGAGGTCACCAGTCGCATCCCCATCGCCTCCCAGGAGGCGATCTCGCCGGTCGCCTTCGCGAAGGCGACGGTGAAGCCGTTGCCGCTGATGGTGATCCGGTCGCTCGTCTGGGAGTCGGTCAGCGTCGGCACGTCCGTGAGCGGGACGGGTACGACCGGCGGGCTGTCGAAGTCGACCGGGAGCTGCTGGGCGGCGACCTCGAATCCGGCGTCGGCCCAGGCGGTCGCGGACTTGAGCGTGAACGACAGCTCGAGGAAGTGCTCGGTGCCGGGCGCGATCGACGCCGGGCGCTGGATCGGGACGCGGATCGACTTGGCCGACTGCGGCGGGATGTCGAGCTGCGCGGCCGTGAGGCGCCCGCTCTGGATCACCGCGCCGTCGGCGACGAGCGCCCAGGCGCCGTCGAACTCGTTCGCGTTGCGGAAGGCGAACTCGTTGGTGATCCGCACGTCCCCGGCGGCGAGGTCCGTTCCGGCGGCGGTGTTGATCTCCTGGTAGACGCGTTTGACCTCGGCGGCCTTGCCGCTCGCTTCGCGTTCGGCGGAGACGATGCCGTTGCCGCAGAAGTTGCCGTCGTTGGGATTGTCGCCCCAGTCGCCGCCGTACGCGAGGTAGGTCGCCCCGCCGCCGAGCGGGATCGACCAGCGCAGACTCTGGTCGGTGAAGTCCCAGATGTAGCCGCCCTGCAGGACCGGGTACTGGCGGATGACGTCCCAGTACTCCTTGAGGTTGCCGTTGGAGTTGCCCATGCCGTGGGAGTACTCGACGAGGATGTAGGGCCGGGTGTCGCGGGTGTCGAGGGCGCGGTCGCGGATGCCGGCGGCGGTGTTGTACATCTGCGAGCGGATGTCGCTGACGGCGGCCCGGTTGTCGCCTTCGTACTGGACGATGCGGGTGGGGTCGGCGGCCTTGATCCAGTCGCGCATGGCGACGAAGTTGGAGCCGCCGCCGGCTTCGTTCCCGAGGGACCACATGACGACCGAGGGGTGGTTCTTGTCGCGGTGGACCATCTGGGCGGCGCGGTCGATGACGGCGGTGGTCCAGGCCGAGTTCGAGGCGGGGTAGTTGTCCCTCACCCCGTGGGTCTCGAGGTTGGCCTCGTCCATGACGTACATGCCGTACTCGTCGGCGAGGTCGTACCAGTCGGGGTGGTTGGGGTAGTGGGAGGTGCGCATCGCGTTGATGTTGAGCCGCTTCATGACCTTGATGTCGCGGATCATGTCGTCGCGGGTGAGGGCCGCTCCCCGGTCGGGGTCCATCTCGTGCCGGTTGACGCCGCGCAGGGAGACCGGGCGGCCGTTGATGCGCATGAGGCCGTCGCGGATCGCGAACTCGCGGAAGCCGACCCGCGTCGAGACGGTCTGGGTGACGGCGCCGGAGGGGTCGCGGAGGCGGAGGACGGCGGTGTAGAGGTTCGGGTGTTCGGCCGACCAGAGCTTCGGGCCGGTGACGGCTTTGGTGCCGCGGGCGACGGCGTCCCGGCCCGCTGTGACGGAGCCGATGTCGACCTGCGCGGTGAGCGGCGCGGCCCAGACCGGTTGGCCGCCGGCGTCGTAGAGCTGGGTCTCGACGGTGTAGGTGCCGGACTGCTGGGCTCCCTTGTTGCGGACCGAGGCGGCGACCGCCAGGTCGGCGTTGGTGTAGCCGTCGCGCAGCGGGGTGTCGATCTTGAAGTCGCGCAGGTGGATCGTGGGGAGCGAGTAGAGGAAGACCGGCCGGAAGATCCCGGAGAGGCGGATCATGTCCTGGTCTTCGAGCCAGTCGCCGTCGGGGAAGCGGTAGACCTCGACGGCGATGAGGTTGGCGCCGGGGCGGACGTGGGCGGTGACGTCGAATTCGGACGGGGTGTAGGAGCCTTCCCGGTAGCCGACCTTGGTGCCGTTGACCCACAGGTAGAACCCGGATTTGACGCCTTCGAAGTGGAGGAGGACCCGGCGGCCCTGCCAGGAGCTGGGGAGGTCGAAGGTGCGGCGGTACTGGCCGACGGGGTTGAACCGGGTGGGCGCGAAGGGCGGCTGGGCGTTCTCGTTCTGGCCGTTGGCGCCCCACCAGGGGTAGGTGAAGTTGAGGTAGATGGGGAAGTCGTAGCCGGCGAGCTGCCAGTTGGCGGGGACCGGCATGGTGTCCCAGTCGGTGTCGTCGCGGTCGGTGCGCCAGAACTCGGCGTCGCGGTCGGCGGGCCGCTCGGCGTGCTGGAAGCGCCAGTCGCCGTCGAGGTCGAGCCGGTAGGGCGAGTCGGTGCGGTCGGCGCGCAGGGCCTGCGGGAGGTCGCCGTAGGGCATGAGGGTGGCGTGCGGGGGTTCGGAGCCGACCTCGAAGATCCCGATGTTGTTGTTCCACTCGGGGTAGCCGTTGGGCGGATCGGTCCATGCGGCCGTGACGCCTTCGGGCGCGGCCTGCGCTGCGGGCCGGCCTTCGGCCGGGGCGGTGGACGCTTCGGCCGCAGCGGGGACCGTAGCGCTCCCAAGGGCGGCGAGGCCGCTCCCCAGGATGGTTCGGCGGCGTGCGCGGGCACGCCTGGCGGATGCATCGGACATGAGGGTCTCCTAGGGCTTCAGGCGCGCTGCGGTTCGGATTGCGTGCCGGCTGATGGGTTCCGGGGAGCGGGTTGCGGGGAACGGGGGCCGGGGTGCGCCCCCGCTCCGGTTCGGGTGTTCGGCTCAGCCGACCGTCCAGCGCTGGTTGGCGCCGCCGTTGCAGGTCCAGAGGACGACCCTGGTGCCGTTGGCGGTCGCGTTCCCCGAGGCGTCCAGGCAGAGTCCTGATTGGGCACTGGTGATGGTGCCGTTCGAGTTGACGTTCCACCTCTGGTTCGCGCCGCCGTGGCAGTCCCAGATGATGGCCCTGGTGCCGGGGGCGGTCGCGCCGCCTTCGGCGTCGAGGCACTTGCCGCCGTAGACGCGCAGTTCACCGGCGGCGGTCCTGGTCCACTGCTGGTTGGCCGCGCCGTTGCAGTCCCACAGCTGCAGTTGGGCGCCGTTGCTCTGGGACTGGCCCGCCACGTCGAGGCAGCGCGACGACTGCGCGCCGACGATCTGGCCGTCGCCGCCGCCCGGGTCGCCGGAGCCGAACTGGGAGAAGAAGTTCCAGGTCACTCCCGAGGTCCAGGTCTCCCAGCCGTCTTCATAGGTCCCGTCGATCGGCCCGGGGGTGTGGCCGCCGTCGAACGCGGCCCACTGGACCGGGTAGCCGGCCCGGCAGCCGGAGTAGCTGGTGACGATGTGCGTCCGGCTGCCGGAGGCGGGCTCGGGCGCGTTCTGCGGGGTGCAGCCGTTGTTGGCGACGAACCGGTCGCGCAGCGAGCGCCCCGCAGAGATGTTGAGGACGTTGTCGCCGATGCCGTGGATGCCGAGGTAGGCGATCGGCTGGGTGCCGCCGCTGCATCCGCTGAGCTGCCCGCCCGCGTAGACCGCGACCGCGCGGAAGACCGTCGCCCGCGAGCAGGCCAGGGAGTAGCTCATGCCGCCGCCGTAGCTGAAGCCGAGGGCGAAGCGCTGCGCGGTGTCGACGCAGAGGCCGGACTCGATGCGCGCGATCATGTCGTCGACGAAGGTGACGTCCCGGCCGCCCGAGTTGGCCCAGCCGTTGCCGATGCCCTGCGGCGCGACGAAGATGGCGCTGTTGTTCGACAGGCGCTGGAGGCCGTAGTAGGACCACAGCTGGCCGTCGGTGCCGCCGCCGGCCACGTCGCCGGCCGTGCCGCCGTTCCAGTGGAACGCGAAGATCAGCGGGTAGCTCCGGCTGCTGTCGTAGTTGTCGGGGACCCGCAGGATGAACGAGCGGTTCGTGCCCCCGCTCTGGATCGTGTGCGTGCCGCTCGACAAGGTCGGAGCGCTCCCACAACCCGCGCTCGCCGCGAGCGGCGCGACCTCCGCGGCCGGATCGGCGGCCTGCGCCGACGGCGCGCCGAGCACCCCGACGACCGCCACGACCATCGCGCCGATCAGCGCCGCCAGCCGGCCCGGGGCGTACCAGCTCCCCGGCGCGGACCGTTCTCTTCTATTCCGCAACACAGCCGCTTCTCCTTGTGCGCCATGAAGACCAAAGCCTTCAATCGAAATACATCAATGTAATGATTCATCGTACTTACATATGATGTATGACGTCAAGAGACCGTTTCGAACACGGACAAAACGCGCGCACCCCCGCTACGGGGCCATGCTCATCCGACCTTTGCGGCGGGCGGCGATGTCGGCGCCCCCGGTTAGGCTCGGAGACATGGACGGCGAGCTGTTCCCGAGGGACCGCACCGAGGTCGCCCCGGGTGCGGTGCTGCTGCCGGACTGGCTCGACGAGCGACGTCAGCGTGAGCTGGTCGCGGCATGCCGCGAATGGGCCCGGCCCCCGGCCGGCATGCGCACCGTGCGCACTCCGGGCGGCGGCGTCATGTCAGCGAAAGTGGTGTGCCTCGGCTGGCACTGGCGCCCGTACCACTTCTCGAAGACGGCCGACGACGGCGCTCTGGTCAAGCCGTTCCCGCCCGAACTCCGCGAGCTCGCCCGCCAGGCGATCGAGGCCTACGGCGCTCCGGGCGACGGGCTCGAATACGACATGGCGCTGCTCAACTTCTACGACGCCAAGGCGCACATGGGCATGCACCAGGACAAGGACGAGCTGTCGAAGGCCCCGGTCATCTCGCTGAGCCTCGGCGACACGTGCGTCTTCCGCTTCGGGAACACCGAATCGCGCTCGCGGCCCTACACCGACCTGGAACTGCGCAGCGGCGACCTCTTCATCTTCGGAGGCCCATCGCGCCTCGCGTTCCACGGCGTACCGCGCATCCTGCCCGGCACCGCCCCCAGCAGCCTCGGCCTCACCGGCCGCCTCAACCTGACCCTCCGCGCCACCGGCCTCGGCTCGCCGGCCGAGCAGGGTGATCTCGAGCGCGCCTGACCGCAGGTTCAAGCCCGGAGCAGTGTGATGACCGCCACATACCTCGTATGCAACACTTGAAGCCGACGCCTTCGTCTGGAAAGTGAGCGGAATTACCCGTTCCGTCTATTTCCGACTCGAAGGACCCGTCATGTTGCGACGAAGAACCCTGGCCTCCACAGCCGCGGCGGCCACCCTCTGCGGCGTGCTCGCCGCCGGGGGCGCGGCAGCCGAACCCCGGCAGTCTGCGCTCCCCGCACCGGATCTCGACACCGTCACCCTGCCCACCGGCGACCAGGTGCGGCTCATGCCCAGCGGCGCTCTCGGGTTCTCCCCCGCAGCGGGCCGCGACCACATCGGTTTCACCGTGCTCCCGGCCGCCGACGGCATCGGCACCATCGTCATGCCCAGCGACATGGCCGGAGAAATCCTCGCGGGCACCGAGGACGCCCGCCGCTACAACGTCACCGACCTCATCGAGCACGGCCGCACCGACGCCGCCGCCGTCGCCGAGCGCGACCTCTCGACGTACGCCCCTCTCGCGCTGGCCGGGGGCGACGCCGAGGACCCGAACCTCACGGTCCACGTCGGCGACCACACCGGTGCCGTCCCCGACGACGGCTATGTCGCCTGGTACGACGTGACCGACCATGAAAACAACGGCACACTCGACCTCGACGCGAGCGGCACCATCAGCGGCGAACTCGAACCCGGCGACTACCTCCTCCAGCACGCGGTCTGGAACTACGGCGCCAACGACGCGTTCACCGAGTACGTCTTCGGCATCGGCCACGTGACCATCGGCGACGAGCCCACGGAACTCGTCCTCGACGGCACCGCAGCGTCGCTCGTCACCGTCGATGTCGAACGGCCCGGCGCCGAGATCGACAACGACATCACGAATGTCGTCGCCACGCGGGCCGACGGCCACTACGTCGGCCACGGCTCCTTCGGCAACGGAAACACCGCCCTCTACCTCATGCCCGAGGTCGACGTCCCCGGCTACGACCTCGGCTTCTGGTATCAGACCACGCTCACGGGGGTGGACGACGCCGGGGCGTACCAGTACAACCTCGCGTTCGCCGAGCCCGACGGCTTTCCCGCCGACACGGCGTACGCGGTGTACGACGAGAAACTCGCGGCCGTCGCGACCGAGTACACCGGCTTCGGCGAAGCCGTCGAAGGCCGCACCTGCGACCGCGGCAACCACACCCGCGAGGATCTCAGCGCCGACATGTGCATCTTCGTCGACACCCCCTTCCCCTCGCGGCGGCTGAACCTCTACACCACCGGGCCCGACATCACATGGAGCACCAGCACCACAGGCGGCGTCTTCGACCCCGAGACCGGGGATGTGATCGACGGCTTCATGGAGAGGACCGAGGGCACTGTGTACACGCCGGGCGAGACCGAACGGACCTTTCCGCGCGGCCCCCTGACGGCCGGAGCCGCCGACGCCATCGTCGCCAATACCGAGGGGCTCGTCAGCCTTGACATGTCTGTTCCCCTGGGTGCCAGCGGCAATGGCGAAGCGGTCTTCCTCATCGGCTACAACGGCGACGTCGAGCTGCGCCGCGACGGCCAGCGGGTGGGCACGGTCTCCGGGATCGACCCTCGTGACGGTTTCGGCTTTGACCTCGCCGAGGCCGGCCGCTACGACCTCAGCATCGGCGGCTCCCGCGAGCCGCTTAGCGGGCCGTACGCCTTCAAATCCTTCATCGACTGGAGCTTCGACTTCGACCCGGCCGCAGTCGAACCCGGCACGGAGCAGGAACTCGTCCTCCCGGCCCTGGTGCTCACCGCCCCGGACGTCGTGGGCGGGTCGACGCCGAACCGCGTCCAGCCGGTCACCGTCGAATTGGTCGACGCCGACGGCGACCGGCTCGAAGCCGCGGCGATGGGCCTCGAAGTCTCCTATGACGGGAACACCTGGAGCCCAGTCGAACTCGACACCGACCTCGCCGCCGGCACCGCTACCGCCACTCTCCACCACCCTGCGGACGCCAAGCACGTATCGGTCCGCATGACCGCCACCGATGCCGCAGGCGTCGAAGTCGTGCAGAAGACCATCGCGGCCTATGGCCTGAGCTGACCCACCGCCGTGCTCCGGGCATGGAAGGGCCCGGAGCACGGCGGCACCGCCATGACCTGCTGCAAGAAACTCGCCAATTGAGACAAGGGCCAATACCGCTGCGGCACTTGGCGCGCGGCAGTGAGCTGGCGACGCCCTACACTCTTGCGGTGAACCCGCACCGCTACCACTCTGCGATGGAAGACAGTCACCGCTGGCTGGACTTCCCGATGCGCGATGATGACATCGTCATCTGCACCCGTTCCAAACATGGCACCACCTGGATGCAGATGATCTGCGCTCTCCTGGTGTTCCAAACTCCCGACCTTCCTGCACCGCTCCCCGAGCTCTCTCCATGGCTTGACTGGACGATAGCGCCCAAGGACGCGGTGTTCGCCGAGCTCGAAGAGCAGCTGCACCGCCGGTTCATCAAGACCCACACGCCGCTCGACGGCATTCCGATCCACCCGGCCGCCCGCTACATCGTGGTGGCCCGGCACCCGCTTGACGCCGCCGTGTCCCTCTACCACCAGGGCTCCAACCTGAACCGAGAACGCATCGCAGAACTCACCGGTGTACCCGTACCCGGATCCAAGACGACACAGCGACCGGAACTCCGTGACTGGCTGGTGGGCTGGACGCTGGCGGGCAACGATCCGCGGAAGTTTCCTGACATATTCCCGGGCGTGATGGCGCACCTGAGCGACGCATGGACACGGCGAGCGGAGCCGAACATCCTCTTGGTCCACTACGCGGACCTCTCCGCCGATCTCGAACACGAGATGCGGCGCATCGCCGACTGGCTCGAAATCGAGGTGCCCGAGTCTTGCTGGGCCGAGTTGGTACAGGCGGCGGGCTTCGCGGAAATGAAGGCGAAGGCCGAGAGGACGGCACCGGATCCGTTGGGGCTCATGCGAAGCCGCGACGCGTTTTTCCGCCGAGGCGAATCGGGCGCGGCCGCAGAGCTGCTGAGCGCTGAAGAACTGGTCGCATACGAAGCGCGAGTGGAGACGCTCATCCCGAAGGATTTGGCGGACTGGCTCCACCGGCCATAGCCATTCCGCGGCGCCTATCTCTGCCGTCTTCGCCGGTAGTGGCTTTGCTTGGCCTGGTGCTGTTTTCGTCGTCTCCAGCGTGACAAACCGAGGATTCGATCGTTATCCCGTTGGGGTGCAAGCAGAAACGCGTAGACCAGTCGCCGAAGCTCGCGGACGGTCAGCGGTAAAGGTAAACCACATAGGTTTACATTTCCGGGCATGGCATTTGCATTTAATCGCTCCGCGGCGAGCGGTGCAGAGAACATGGAGGAGATGATCGAGGGCGACGTACGGGCCCGCTTCGCCTACACCCAGCTCTTCGCGCAGCACCTCCAAGCGCACCCCACACGGCGCGGCCGCGCGAAACTGCACCATTGCAGGAATCGCGGACTCCAGTCTCACGATCGCAGACATGGCACCTCCTTCGAGGTACTGCCCATGACCGCCGCTTGGAACAACTGTCCATCCCTCGCGTCGGCCGTCGTAGAGATGTTCTCACCTGTCGCAAGAACCTCGCCAACCGAACCATGCCCTTAGCGTGTCGAAGGCGTGTTCTCCGGCAACCGCGTCCGCAGCTTCGCCAGCGCGCGGAGGAGGTCTTCGCGGTTCTTGCCGGATTTGATCCAGGCAGGGAGCCTGCTAGCGGTGGTGCTGTTGAACGGACTGGTCTCGCGGACCCCGGCGGCGACGTAGTCCTCCAAGAAACTGAGGTGCTCCTCGTTCACCGCCCACAGTCGCTCCCCTCGGAAGTCGACCTCGAGCCAGAGCGGAGCCCACTTCTGGCGCTTCGGCTTCCTCCACGAGTCGGAGACGGTTGGTTCCTTGACCCAGCCGCAGCCTCGGCAGCGCAGGCGCAGCAAGCGAAGGTCTGAACGGTAGGTGCCGACGTAGCGGTTGCACTCGGGGCACATGACGACCTGTGGGGGCTCGGACTTGACTTCCTTCGGCTTGCGACGCAGTTCAGAGGTGTACGCGCAAGATCCGCAGGTCACTCCAACTTTGCGGCGAACCGCCATGCCGTCGCACCTCGGGCAGTGCACGAGCGCATGGTCATATCCGCCCATGTACTTGACAGGCTGATCCGACTCGACGAACCTTGCCAACTTCCGTCTCATGCCCAGCCCCCCTCGTAGTCCGATGTTCCGGAGCCTAACGAGTCGTCTGGACATCTGTCGCCTTGGTTTTCGGCTGTCGAAAAGGCCGTTCTTGATCCTGCTTCGCTATTGGCGCAAAGGGTAGAAGCCCAGGCTGTACAGATCGATCGCGGCGAGGCATCGCGTTTCGCGGATGCACCGGGACACTGCGGATGCGGCGATCACACGGCGGGAGCTCAAGAAGCGTGGGGCTCAGCTGGTCTCGATCATGGACTACACCGAGGACACCCACATCGGCGATCTCGTGGCCACGATCCTCGATGGGGTCAACGAGTACCAGTCGCGGGCGTCGGGTGCGGACGTGGCCTACAAGATGAGTGCGAAGGCCGCCAATGGCGGTACGCCATATCAGGCGCCTATCGGATACCGGAACGCTGGCAAGACCGTCGGAGGCCGGGAGGTTCGGACCGTGGTCGTGGACGTTAGCGGTCTCCCTTCCTTCGGATGATGTTCGAGCTGTATGCGAGCGGGACGTACTCGCTCAAGCGAGCGGGAACGGCTGGAGCGTCGGCAGGATCAGCTTCTGGAGCTCGTCGGTGACCCTGACTGGCCGCAGGGTTCTTCGGGCGGCTCTTTGTCGCGGTAGAAGATGGGGATCCGGTGCCTCGGGTTATTGATAACCAAGTCACTGAGCTGCTGGAACCGATGGTTTCAGCCACGAGGAGTCGCATGGGAGCCGTCGGGGCAAAACAAAAGGCCCGCTCAGCGGGCCTGTCTGTTTGGATAAGACCAATTTGGCTGGGGTACCTGGACTCGAACCAAGAACAACTGAACCAGAATCAGCCGTGTTGCCAATTACACCATACCCCAATGGTGTGTTAGCGCCTCGAAGCTTGCGGCGCCGACGGGATGTAACTGTACCGGATGCGCAGCGGCGGCTACAAACGGGTTCCTGTGATGGGGGCAACGTGGGGGATTCGGGGCAGGTGAGGGGCAACCTCAGGGGCGGATTCGGCGTAGTAGGCGTGTCGGGCCACGCCGAATCCACCACACCGCGGCCGGCCCGGCCCCGACCCGTCATCTGAAAGAGGCCCCGTGAAGACCAAGGAGCAGCAAGAGGCCGAGTTCCGTTCCTTCGCCATCGCCCAGCGCGAGAGCCTGCGCAGGTACGCGTACCTGCTCTGCGGGGACTGGTTCGAGGCCGACGACATCGTGCAGAAGGCGCTCACGAAGATGTTCGCGGCATGGCGGCGCGTCGAGCCGGGCGGCGCTCCGGCGTACGTCCGCAAGATCGTCACCAACGTGTACATCTCCCATCGGCGCCTGGCCTGGGTTCGCCGCGAGCGGACCAGCTCCGAACTGCCCGTTCTGGAACTCGACCGTCCACAAGAGGCTGTGGACGTGCGGTTGGAGCTGGTGGCGGCGTTGAACCTGCTGCCCGCCAGGCAACGCGCGACGCTCGTACTCCGGTACTGGGAGCAATTGTCCGTCGATGAGACCGCGACCGCCATGAGCTGTTCGCCGGGAACCGTGAAGAGCCAGTCCGCCAAGGGCCTGCGCAAGCTCAAGGAGCTCCTTCACGACTCCCCCGTCCTGGCCCGGGTCTAGCGGAAGAAAGTTGAAGACCGATGAATCTGCAAGACGATCCAGGGGCGATGTTCCGCACCGTCCTGCCCGAAGCCCCGCCCCCGCCCGCTGAACTCGACCTCGACCAGATCGTGCGCGACGGCTACCGCGCGCGCCGCCGCCACCGCGCCCTCCTCGGCGGCGCCGCGACCACCGGGGTGATGGCCGTTGCCGCTCTCCTCGTCATCGGCGTGGTCGGCCTGCCGATCGGCGAGGCCGACTCTGCTGAGGACCGGACGCAGAGCGCCGACCCGCCCGCGGCCGAGGAGATCGACCCGATGATGGCCGGGTATCCGTACGCCGCCGACTGGGGCTGGGGGGACGCCGCCGGCGGCTTCACCTCGAACTCCGCCCATAGCGAGGAGCTGATGACGGTCAAGGAGGCGGCTACCGCGGCGTTCGGTCAGCTGCTCGTCGACGGCGGTGTGTGGGAGGACCCCTCGAATCCCGCGCCGGAGGAGGACTGCTCGTGGATCACCGAAGAGGGCGGTTCGCAAGCGGAGTTCGACGACTGCATGGCCGAGCAGGGGGGCATGCCCGTCGGCGGGACCCAGACCGAGGGGAACTACGGCCAGACCTACCTCCGCGGCTACGGCGGCCGGGAGACTGAAGAGCTCGAGACGACGCTCCGCACCATCTTCGAGTTCCGCGTCATGCTGCCCGGCGGCTGGACCGGCGAGCCGGGTCCTGTCACCGAGCAGGTGTTCCCGCAGTTCCTCATCAGCGACGGACCGTACTTCACCGACGAGGCGCCCTCGTTCTCGACCAGGGGGATCGAAGGCGGCGGCACGCTCATGATCGCCGACCACGACTGCGCCGCCGAGGTCGCGATCGTCTATCCCAACGGCACGGGCCTGCGCGCCACCTGGAACAACTGCGAGGGCGAAGACCACCCGTTCGACATCGAGGCCCTCATCAACGCCGCGCTCGAAATGCCGGAGCTGACGTTCGACACCTCGGAGCTGACGCCGGTCGGCGCCCTCAACGAGGTGCCGATGGGCTGGGTGTACGACGAGGACGAGTGGGCGAACTCCCCCGAGGCCTCGATCATGGCCGCCGACACGTACGCCGCCGCTGCGACTTCGCTCCAGGAGGCGTTCCCGGGAGCGACCCTCAGCGAGGGCGACGCGGTGTCGCTGGGCGCGATGGAGCGGGGGGCGGTCATGAAGCGCTCGTACTCGGGCTCGGGCACGCTGCCCATCGAGACCACGATCGACGAGACGACCGGCGACGTCGACTTCGAGCTGCGGTACTACCTGCCCGGCGGGTGGCTTCCCGGCTATTCCGAGACCGGCCATTGGGACGGGCACAACACCGTCTGCAAGGAGGACTACGTCTGCACGACCGCCGCGGACGAGGACGGCGGTCTCTGGGCGTACGAGGAGTACGAGCGGCGGGACGAGCCCGGTCCCGGTGAGGACTGGGAGGCCACGACCAGCCACGACATGTACGTGACGTACTACTCGCCCGACGGCTGGGCGGTCGGCACCTGGGTGCAGTGGACCGACGACGCGCCGATCGACGCCGAACTCCTGACCGAGCTCCTGCGGGCCATGCCCGCCCCCCTCTACGACCAGGACGACGTGCCCGAGATCCCGGCCGGCTAGGACGCTCGCCCCCAGCACGACCGAGGCGCGGGTCCGGCTCATCGAGCCGGGCCCGCGCCTTCCCCCGTCGCGGCAGCGCTGCGCGCCGCCTAGTCCAGGACGGTCCAGTCGCGGGAGCCGAGGTACTCGGGGCGGTGCTTCTCGGCCGCGAACGGCGCTTCCAGGGCGTTCTCGACGCTGTTGAACACGATGAACAGGTTCGAGCGCGGGAACGGCGTGATGTTCCCGTTCGAGCCGTGCATGCAGTTCGAGTCGAACCAGATCGCCGAGCCGGCGGGGCCGGTGAACTGGTGGATGCCGTGCTTGTCGGCGAGCATCCGCAGCGAGTCGTGGTCGGGCGTGCCGACCTCCTGCTTGACCAGCGAGGCCTTGTGGTTGTCCGCGGGGGTCGCGCCGACGCACGAGACGAACGTCTGGTGCGAGCCCGGCATGATCATCAGCGAGCCGTTGAAGTGGTAGTTCTCGGTCAGCGCCAGGGAGAGGCTGACCGCGCGCATCCGCGGCATGCCGTCCTCGGCGTGCCAGGTCTCGAAGTCCGAGTGCCATTCGAACGGCGCACCGCCGAACCCGGGCTTGTAGTTGACGCGGCTCTGGTGCACGTACACGTCCGAGCCCAGGATCTGGCGGGCGATCCCGGCGATCCGCTCGTCGCGGATGAGCTCGGCGAAGTGCGCCGAGAGGCGGTGCACGTCGAAGACCGAGCGGATCTCGTCGGTGCTGCGCTCGCGGATGACGCGCTCGTCGCCGTCGAGGGCCGGGTCGCGGAGGATCTGGTTCAATTCGGTCTGGGCAGCGGCGAGCTCGCCCGGTTCGAGCAGTGCCTCGATCGCGGTGAACCCGTCGAGTTCGTGCGCGCCGAGCTGCACGTCGTCGAGCGGCCCGTCGCCGGGCTTGCCCCACACGGCGGGGTCCTCGGTGCGGTAGACCAGGCGCGGCTCCTTGAAGCGCCGCGTCGGGTAGAGGTCGGTGGACTGCATGGTCGTTCGCTCCTCACTGCGCCGCAAGGCGAGCGGCGCGCTGATCGGCAGTTCGGTGAGCTAGTCGTCTTCGGTGAGCAGGGGGTAGGTGCCGTCGGCGTCGTGCACCTCGCGGCCGGTGACCGGCGGGTTGAACACGCACACGCACCGCAGGTCCTCCTCGATGTCGAGCGTGTGCCGCTCGCCGCCGTTGAGCAGGTACATGGTGCCCGGGGTGAGGGCGTGCACGTCCCCGGTCTCGTGGTCGCGGAGCTTGCCGGAGCCTTCGATGACGTACACGGCCTCGGTGTGGTTGGCGTACCGCATCGTGGTGGAGGTCCCGGCGAACAGGACGGTGTCGTGCAGCGAGAACCCGACCTTGTCGCGGGCGAGCAGCAGCCGGCGCGAGCGCCACGTGCCGCGGGCCTGGTCGCGGTCGTGCCCTTCGACGTCCGCGTCCGTGCCGATGAGGTCCTGGAGTCGTCTGACGATCATGCGGACCCCTTCGCGGCAGCTTCCTTCGCCACGGTCGCAACGGCTTCGCGGACGATGCCGACGCCCTCTTCGAAGTCGGCGCGGCTCGTGGTGAGCGGCGGGAGGAACTTCACGACCTCGTCCTCGGCGCCGGAGGTCTCCATGAGCAGGCCGTTCGCGAAGGCCTCCTGGCAGACCTGGCCCGCGTGCGCCGGGTCCTCGAAGACCATGCCGCGCGCGAGGCCGCGCCCGCGCGTGGAGACGCCGAGTTCGGCGTGGCTGGCGGCGATGTCGCTCAGCTCGGCGTCGAGCCACGCGGCGTCGCGGTCGACCCCCGCGGTGAACTCGTCGTCGCGCCAGAACGTCTCGAGCGCGGCGGTGGCGGTGACGAACGCGGGCGCGAACCCGCGGAAGGTCCCGTTGTGCTCCCCCGGCTCCCACACGTCCAGGTGCGGCTTCATGAGGGTCAGCGCGAACGGCAGTCCCATGCCGGACAAGGACTTCGAGAGGGTCACGATGTCCGGGTAGATCCCGGAGCGCTCAAACGAGAAGAACGGTCCCGTTCGCCCGCAACCCATCTGGATGTCGTCGACGATGAACAGCATGTCGTGCTCGCGGCACAGGTCCTGGAGCCCGCGCAGCCAGGTGTCGGAGGCGACGTTGATGCCGCCTTCGCCCTGCACGGTCTCCACGATCACGGCCGCGGGCTGGTCGAGCCCGGACCCCGAGTCCTCCAGGAGGCTGCGCAGCCACAGGAAGTCGGGGGTCTGGCCGTCCATGTAGTTGTCGTAGGGCATGGTCGCGGCGTTGTTGAGCGGCACGCCCGCGCCGCCGCGCTTCATCGAGTTCCCGGTGACCGCGAGGGCGCCGAGGGTCATGCCGTGGAAGCCGTTCGTGAACGACACGACGGTCTCGCGGCCGGTGTACTTGCGCGCCAGCTTGAGCGCCGCCTCGACGGCGTTGTTCCCCGCGGGGCCGGGGAACTGGACCTTGTAGTCGAGGTTCCTGGGGGCGAGCACGATGTCGCGGAACGTCTCCAGGAAGGTGCGCTTGGCGCCGGAGTAGGCGTCGAGGGTGTGGACGACGTTGTCCTCGGCGAGGTAGCCCAGGAGGGCTTCCTTGAGCGCGGGGTGGTTGTGCCCGTAGTTGAGCGAGCCCGCACCGGCGAAGAAGTCGATGTACGACCTTCCCTGCTCGTCGTCGATGCGGCTGCCCTTGGCGGTGGTGAACACCGTGGGCCAGTTGCGGCAGTAGGAGCGGACTTCTGATTCGACCTGTTCGAAAACCTGCATGATCTCTCTGGGTCGGCCTGGTTGGCTGTCCTCCGCTTCCCGGCGCCCGCTGCTTGGGTTCGGACGCCGGGCGCATACCCGGGCCGGCACATGTCGGTGCCCGGGTAGGGCCGGGCTCAGTCCGGCAGCGCGCCTTCGAGCGTCCGCGCCGGGCCTGCGAGCGGTCCGATGCGGTGGAGCACTTCCGGTTCGTGGCCGGAACCGAGCTCTTGCTCAGAGAACAGCACGTCGCGCGTCAGGTCCGCGCCGTTCGCCTCGGCGAACGACTCGAACAGGCGCATCGACGCTTTGTTGTCCGGAGTCACCGTCGTCTCGACGTAGCGGACTCCGTTGGAGCGCATGCGAAGGACCGCGTGGTCCAGCATGCGCCGCGCCAGTCCCCGGCGGCGGAAGCCGGGCGCGACCGCGACCTGCCAGACGAAGTACACGTCCGGCGCGTCGGGCCTGCGGTAGCCGGTGACGAATCCCGCGATCACGCCGAGCGGATCGCGGGCGACGACGCTGGTGGCCGCGAAGTCGCGGCACCACAGCACGTACGCGTACCTGCTGTTGACGTCGAGGTTCCCCGCCTCGCGGGCGAGGTTCCAGAGTTCGGCCCCTTCGGTCGGGGTCGGCGAGCCGAAGCTCAGGTCCCCGTCGGGATCGATGTAGTCCTTGACCTGGGTGGCCGGGCTTTTGAGGCCTTTGTCACTTGCGTCACCGGATGGCATGCGACCGACCGTAGCAAAGAATGCCACGATTGTTAAGCCCACCGGGACGATATTGTGAAGTTGCGAATAAATGATCTAGCGTTCGATGTCCTCCGCGACATGCCCGAGCGGGTCGAGGCGCTCGAGCCCCGCCCGTTCGGTGATCGACTTGCGGAGCGCCAGTTCGGGGTCCACACCGGCGGCCCGCGCCGCGGCGACGGCGGCGAGCAGGAAGTCCCCCACCTCGTCGGCCTCGAGCTTAATGTCGGCCGGGAACTCGGGCAGCTCCAGCGGCTCGCCCTGGTCGTGGAACCGCTCGATGACCTTGGCGGCCAACGACAACGACGGCAGCTGCCGCGAGACGCCGTCGGCCGGGTGGTCCCGGTGCGGCTTCTCGGCGGCCTTCGCCTCGTTCCAGTGCTGGTAGAGGTCGTCCGGGTCGGCGTCGCCCCACACGTGCGGATGGCGGCGGATGATCTTCTCCACCAGGTCGCCCGCCACATCGTCGATGTCGAAGTCCTCGGCGAGGGAGGCGTGCAGGAGCGGCTGGAACAGCAGGTCGCCGAGTTCCTCGCGCAGCTCGTCCGGGTCGCCGCCGCTGATCGCGTCCAGGACCTCGTACGACTCCTCGAGCAGGTACGGGCCGAGCGACTCGTGCGTCTGCTCCTTGTGCCACGGGCAGCCGTCCTCCTCGGCGTGCAGCCGCGCCACGGCCTCGACCAGGTCGAGCAGGCGCGCACCGGGCGGATCCCAAGAGCCGTAGACGACTTCGAGCTCGACCTCCCCGCCCGCCACGTACTCGGCGAGCGCTTCGCGCAGCTCCTCGTCGCCCTCCTCGCCGACGATCCACACCCCGCCGGTCTCGATGAACTCGGCGGCGTCCTCCACGAGCTCGACGTCGATCCCCGCGTCGCGCACGGCCTCGACGGTCGGACTCTCGAAGAACGCGGCCACGGCCTCGGCGTCCTGCAGGGCGTCCCACGCCTCAACGGTGAGCAGCCCGGCGGGGATGCGCGGGGAGGTCAGGAGCCAGGTGATCTCGCTCAACGCTGCGGCACCTCGACCTTGAAGACGCCGATCAGCGGGCTGATGTCGATCGTGCCGTAGCGCGGGTTCACGGACACGTCGTACTCGGCGATGTACCCGTTCAGGTCGTCAGCGAGCCCGGCCTGCTGCTGGCCCCACGCGCGCACGACCTCCTCGATCACCATCGGGTCGGACTGCGCGGCCATGGTGAACTCCATGAACTGCTCCTGGGTGAGCCCTTCGGAGGTCGCCCATTCCTCGACCACCCGCTGCAGCAGGTTCTGGTCGGGCATCACGGTCGCCATGAGCACATCGTCTTCGGTCTCGGTCAGCTCGCGGGGCTCGGCCGCCTCGGTGAGCTCGTCGTAGTACTTCCCGGCCTCGATGAGCTGGGCCTCGAGCTCGTTCGCCGCGCCGTGCGTGTCCGGGGCCTCCAGCCCGATGGCCCGGCCGAGCTCGGCCACGAGCACGATGGCGGCGGCCTGGGTCCGGCTGTCCCCGTAGCTGATGTCGGCGAGGGTCGCCCCCTGCTCGAGGTACGAGTCGATCTCGCCTTCCACATAACCGTCGAGTGTGGCCTCCGTGACGCGCTGGTCGCCGACGAACATCGCGGCCCCCTGCTCACTTCCGCAGGCCCCCAAGGCCAAAAGCCCGACCGACGCCACCGCGACAAGCCTGAGTTTGCGCACAGCAATTCCCTTCCGCTCGACTGCCCCTGTGACCTTAGCCTCACCCAAGATTCCTCCACAATCCCCCCACCCCGCCCGATCCAGGAGGCCTGTCCGAATTCCGACATGAGGGTTCACTAAATGAGTCAGCTTCGCTACTTTTCGCAGTCATGTCGAGAAAGAAGCAATCGTTCCTCGTGAAGAACTGGGGCTACCTCCTCCTGGTGCTCGCGATCGTCTTCTGGGCGAGCCGGGATATCGGCCCCGGAATGGCACTGATCGCCTTCCTGTTCACCGGGGCCTGGATGCTCGTCGGGGTCCCGGTCTGGTGCGGCGCGGAGACCAGGAAGGGCTTGAGCTGCCGCAAGAACTCCTACGGGCTCCTCTTGGGCTGCTCCTACAATCAGCATCGCTGGCAGAAACTGCAGGACCTGTTCAACGTCAAGCGGATCCGCGAAGCGTTCGCCGGCTGGTTCACCGGGCCGCAGAACCGCATCGCCGTCTGCGGGCTCGCCTTGTCCGTGCTCGGAACGTTCGTCACCCTGACGCAGTTCCTCATGGCCTTGAAGTAGGGAAGAGGACGGGCCGACCGGTCCCCACCAGATCGGTCGGCCCTGCAAGGGCGCTCGCGGCGGCTCGGGCCTGGGGCCGGGCCGGGGCGCTCCCCTTTTCAGTGGTGCTTCTTGACGACCTTGCGGGTCTCGGCGACGATCCACGGGCACCAGCGGTCGCGGTTCCAAGCGCCGTGCCAGTAGGGCGATTCGCCGATGCCCTCCTCGAAGGTCGCGGCCGGATTCGGGCCGCCGCCGTTGTCGCGGCAGTCGACGCGGATCACGTTCGGGTCCTTGACGGTCTGGTAGACCATGAAGGTGGCGGGGCCGCGCTGGAACTCGCCGAGGTACTTGTCTCCGGTCTTAGCCATTGCACAGCCGCACATTCCCGGACGCCGGTGGCTTGCCGTTGTAGAAGACCATGAACGCCTGGTCCTTGCACCAGGACTTCCATTCGGCGCTGGCCGAGCGCCAGCCGTCTCCCCATGTGGCCCTGAGGTTCCAGGACGCCAGGCCCGAGACGATCACCACGATGTCCGCCGGGTCCCCGCCCGAGTACACCTGGAACGAGTCGGGCACATCGGCACTCGACGCGCGGACCGTGAATTGGCACTGCCCGTCACTGAATCGACCCCGAGTCAGCGGGTCCTGCGCGCCCTGCCGCGCACTCAGTTCTTCTCGCATCACTCGATCTCCTCCCATCCGCTTCAGCGGTGTTGAGTCGAGAGTAGGGAGAAGCGGGGACAGTCTCAAGGCGAAAGGCCAGGTAGGACTGTTGGCAATCCGACAGTGAAAAACGTTGGGACACAATCATGTGGAAGTATGGTCTGCCAAACTGCCACCCGGAACTCGCGACTGCTTGAGGTTGCACAATCCGTTGCGATTGCGATACTGAGTTGATGTCAACAGCATCTGAACTTCGCAGGCAAGTCGGTCGAGAGCTTGCGGCGCAACGGGAACTGGCGGGCATCAAAGTCACCGACAATGAGGCGGCCGCGATCGTAGGGTCCACCCGGACACTCAAACGACTCGAAGCCGGAATCAGGGTCAGAGTCACCTTCGTGGTGATCGGCCGACTCGCCGAGTATTACGGCGCACCCAGGCATACGCGGTTCGAGCTGGAGCGCATCTGGCGGTTCGTGGACGATGAGATCTGGGCGCAGCCGAGTCACGCGGTCGAGAACTCGGGATGGGATGCCTACCTGGAGTTCGAGCGCCTGGCGGTCGGCGTCGCTCAATACGAAACGATGGTGCCGCCCGGTTTGTGTCAGACCGAAGGGTTCATGCGCCGACTTTTCGATCAAGGCGGGGAGTCTCGCGAGGATATCCCCTCTCTGATCGAGGATCGACTTGCGCGGCAGGTGGAATTCGAGCGACGCCTCCACGATGGGAGGGTCGAATGGCGAGTCCTGCTGAGCGAAGCGGTGCTTCATCAAGGATGCGATGGGGAGCAGCTGAATCGCATGTGTGAAATGGATGAGCTCGAAAACGTGACCATCCGATACCTGCCCTTCGCGGGCGGGCCGTATCGGCTGTTGCACGTGCCGTTCTCCGTACTATCCTTCAGAAACCCAGAGGATCCCACCATGGTGTATCTGGAAAATCCGTACGAGCGCCGGTTCTACGAGAACAACGCTGCTGTGGGGAAGTTCCACCAGATCATCGGAGGAGGGATCCAACGAGCCAAGTCTTTGAAGGAGTTCCAGCGATGAGCCAGGATGGGTGGCGCAAGTCGAGCCGGAGCCAAGGCCCGAACACCGACTGCGTTGAGCTCCGAGTCGCCCCGTGGCGCAAGTCGAGCCGGAGCGACGGCACCGCTAACAGCAACTGCGTGGAAGCTCGCCCGGCAGGCACCGGCTTCCAGGTCCGTGACAGCAAGCTGGGCGATGACTCCCCGATCTTCGATCTGAAGACCGCCGATTTCACCGCGCTGCTCCAGCGAGCCGACCGGTAGCCCAACCGAAAAATGCCAACGGCCCCGCCTCATCGGCGGGGCCGTTCGCTCGTTCATAGGTCAGTTCCTTGCGCCTGCAGTCCATTCCGGATGAACCCGGTGAGACGGCGTGCATGGGCAGGGCCGTCGGCGGCGCTCGCGGCGGCGTTGGCGAGTGCGAGCAGGTCGGCGGCGGTGAGGTCGTCGCGTATCGCGCGCGCTTCGTGCGCCCGCTCGACCAGGCGCTCGGCTATGGCGCGGATCGAAGCATGCCAGCGGTCGAAGAGGGCCGTTCGCCGGGTCGAGTGCGGCTCGG
The DNA here is from genome assembly GCF_040674615.1 of Glycomyces sp. NPDC049804. Classification (NCBI taxonomy): domain Bacteria; kingdom Bacillati; phylum Actinomycetota; class Actinomycetes; order Glycomycetales; family Glycomycetaceae; genus Glycomyces; species Glycomyces sp. NPDC049804. Next base: position 163,613 of record NZ_JBFAMQ010000001.1, on the reverse strand, counting down.
TGCCGGCGAAGGCGAGGGTGCCCTTGTCCGCGATGTGCGCGGCCAGCGCGTCGAGCCAAGTGAACAGGGCATCGCCTGCGTCGGGCGCGTCGGCGTGCATCTGCCCCAGAGCGCACAGCTCGGCGACCTCGTCTTCGTAGACGGCGATGAGCAGGTCCGCGCGGGTGGGGAAATGACGGTAGAGGGTGGCGTTGCCGACGCCGGCCCGCCTCGCGATCCGGTCGAGGGCGACTTCGGGGCCGTGCTGGTCGAACAACTCCTTGGCCGCTGTGATCAGCAGTTCAGCGTTGCGCGCGGCATCGGATCGCGGGGCCATTGACCACTCCTTGCCATAAACGGGGATCTCCCCGTATATTGTACGGATCGTGAAACGGGGAGCTCCCCGGATCAGCGGAGCCCCTGCCCGCCAAGCTGCTTGGAAGGACGCCCCATGACCATCTCTGCAGACGACCGGGCGGCCGTCTTCGACCTCCTGGCCATGCACGGCCACCTCATCGACGCCGGTGAGCTCGACCGACTCGGCGAAATCCTCACCTGCGACGCGATCTACGACGTCACCAGCCTCGGCGCGCCCGCCCTCGAGGGCATCGACGCGATCCGGGAGGCCGCCTTGACACTGGGCGCGGGAAACCCGGTGGGCCACCTGGTGACCAACACCGTGCTCAGCGAGGCCCCCGATGGGAGCATTCGCGCCCGCTCCAAGGGGCTCGGAGTGAACGCCGACGGCACCGCCGGCACCGTGACCTATCTGGACACCGTCGTGCGCACCGGAGAGGGTTGGCGGATCGGGTACCGCGAAGTCATCGCCCACTCCTCCCCGCTGGGCGGGAAGGGAGGTGGTGCCGCGAGGTGAGCACGGGTTGCGGTCGGTTCATACACTGTGGGTGTTTCTTCGTCAGTGCCCGGCAAGAAAGCAGACATCCCCATCATGAAGCTCAGAGCAGCGCTGTGCTGTCTGGCCGCCTCAGGACTGTTCCTGAGCGCGTGCAGCAAAGACGACGCGACCATCGATGAACCGACCAAGGAGGCCGTGGCCTCTGAAGCGGCCGAGGAGGAAGTGAACGCCGAGGCGTTCGACCCGCCCATGCAGTTCAACACCGGGGCGGGGGTGCCGCTGCCGGAAGAGGCCGGCGCGGGGAACATCAACATGGCCGGGAGTGCCGTCAAGCCGCTCCCGGTGGTGCTGTCGGGGACCAAGGCGTTCATCGCCGTGGCGAACGAGCTGCAGATCGTGGACACCCGCACCGCCGAGGTGCTGCCGGCGGTCGTGCCGCAGTCCGGCACGCCGATGGACCCGGCGCTGACCGTGTTCGCGGGCGACAACCCGATCCAGGCCCCGATCGTCGTTGACGTGGGCGGCAAGGAGCTCGTGGTGGTGCCGTTCCTGACCACCGGCGAGGCCGCGGGCACTGCCGTTGCGCGCCAGAGCCTCGAGGTGATCGCGGTGGACCCGGCGACGGGTGAGCAGGCGTTCAGCGTGGTGCATGAGCTGCCGCTCGCGGAGGACGGTTCCACGTACGAGAACGCGGTCGCCAAGGGCGCGACCGATGGCGTGGTCGTGGTCGACCTCGACATCTACGCCGGTTACACGGTCGCCGTGGATCTGAACAAGCAGGCCGTGGCGTGGGAGGCGGTCTTCTCGACCTCGGCGGTCGCGGGTGACACCGTGGTCGGCAACCCCGGCGAGCGGGAGCTCAACCGGCACTTCGGCGGGCTGTCGATCGTCGACGGCTCCGTGAAGTGGGACGACCCGGACTTCGGTTACGAGACCGTGGGTCCGGCCGGGTCGAAGTACGTCTACGGCTTCGGCGGCTGGGACCACATCGACGGCGGACTGTACTTGGTGGAGGCCGCGACCGGGAAGGTCACGAGCCTCAAGGCCGAGGAGCAGGACTCGGGCTCCTGCCGGTTCGACGGGCAGACCACGCTGGTCTGCAACGACACCTGGGGCTGGCTCGGAGCGGTGAACACCGAGACCGGCCAGTTCGTGTGGGAGCAGGAGCCGTCGGCCGAGCGCGCGAGCGTGGGGATCACCGCCGTGTTCCACGGCGCGATCTACGGCAGCACGGAGAACGGTCCGGTGGTGCTCGACGCGCTCACCGGTGCCGACGCCGAGACAGCTCCGGGCGTGGCCCCGTGGGTCGTGAACGAGTACGCGGCGCTCGCGGCGGACCCGAACGGCGGCGTCTCCGCTTACCCTGCCATTGCGTGACATGGGGTCCGGGCTGCCCGGACCCCCTCGGCGCTCTGTCTCCTTCAGCCCGGTCGTTCTTCGACGACCGTGGCGAGGCGGGACAGGGCGCCTTTTATTTTGGCCAGTGAGAGCCCTTGGGCGCGTTGGTGTTTGAAGACCTCGGGGGCGAGCGGGGCGAGGAGGGCGTCCGCGAGCGCTTCGGGAGCGGGGATCCGGGCCTCACGGAGGAGCGAGAGGACGTGCGCGCGCCAGAAGCCGTGGGCGCCGATCTCGAAGCGGCGGCCGCCGATCTCGGTGGCGAGGGCGAGGTCGCCGTGGGCTTCGAGGAGGTCGGCCATGGCGGCGTAGAAGGCGGCGAGGCGGTCGGCGGGGGGTCCGCCGGGGCCGAGGGGCGGGGGGCCGCTCATCAGCTCGCGTTGGAGGGCCGTCTCGTGCTCGTCGAGGAGGGCGACGGCGATGGAGGCGACGTCGGGGTAGCGGCGGTAGAGGGTGCCGCGACCGACGCCGGCGGCTTTCGCGATGTCGTCCATGGTGACCGCGCGCGGGTCCTTGGCGGCGAAGACCTCGGCGGCGGCGGCGAGCACTTTGGCGCGGTTGCGGGCGGCGTCGGCGCGCTCTTCCTTCATGGTGGCGATCCTAACAGTAACTGGACACGGTGACCGGTTACGATCGATAGTTAAGTGGACATCATGTCCAGTTAATCGGAGGAGGAACCGTGCTGCTGCATCTCGACGCCAGTGCCCGCCGCAACTCGTTCAGCCGCGAGGTCGGCGACACCGTCGCCGCCGCTTGGAGGGCGGCCCATCCTGAGCGCGCATACGTGCACCGGGATCTCGCCGCCGATCCGCCGCCGCCGATCGGCGAGGCGTGGACCGAGCTGTGCGATTACGTGCTGGAGCACCAGATCACCGATCCCGCGCGGTACGCGGAGGCGGTGCGCACGCCGGAGCAGGCGAAGGCCTGGGCCGTGGTGGAGCCGCTGCTGGCCGAGCTGGTGGCGGCCGAGACGGTGCTGATCGCGGCGCCGATGTACAACTTCTCGATCCCGGCGGCGTTGAAGGCGTGGATCGACCAGGTGACGTTCCCGCGGATGTCGTTGGCGGGCACGAAGTTCGTGGTCGCCTATGCGCGCGGCGGGGCATACGGGCCGGGCACGCCGCGGGAGCCGTTCGACCATCACGAGCGGTATCTCAGGGACTTCTTCGCGGGGCATTTCGCGGTGGAGGACGCCGTGTTCGTAGGCTCGGAGATGGTGAACGCGCTGGTCGATCCGGCTTTGGCCGGGCGGCGGGAGGAGCACGAGCGGTCGCGGGCGGCCGCGTTGGCGGCGGCGCGGTCGATCGGGGGCGGGCGGTGAGCTGGTGGTGGCTGCTCGCGGCGGGGGTCGTGGAGATCGCCTGGGCGATGAGCATCAAGCCGACCGAGGGGTTCACGCGGCTGTGGCCGACGGTGCTGTCGGTCGTGCTGATGGGGCTCGCGGCGTTCCTGCTGTCGGTCGCGGTGAGGGACTTGCCGACCGGGACGGCGTATGCGGTGTTCACGGGGATCGGCGCGGTGGGCGCGGTGGTGCTGGGGATCATCGTCAACCGGGACCCGGTGACCGCGGGGCGCATCGCGGCGCTCGTGCTGATCTCGAGCGGGGTGGTGCTGGCGCGGGTCACGAGTCCCGAGTAGGTCAGTCGGCGTCGGCTTCGTTGGGGTCGTGGGCGACCGGGGCGCGGCGGCGGCGCCGGGGGCGCGGCCGGGGGCGGCGGAGGCCTTGGATCTGGTCGATCTCGTACCGCACGTACCAGGGCTCCCAGCCGCCTTGGCGGAACCATTGGCGGGCGCTGCGGGCGGCGAGGCCGCCGAGCACGCACAGGGCGATGAGGATCCACAGTGGTGAGACGATGAGGGCGAAGACCTCGCCGTAGGTGCGCACGACGCCGGTGATGCCCACGATGACGTTGATCGGGACGATGAGGAGCGCGAAGGCCCTGGCCCACTGGCGGCCCATGCCGAGGGCGAGCACCGCCCACACGTAAGGGACGGTGTAGACCACGAGGGCGGGGACCACGACGCCGAGCGGGTAGCTCGTGCCGACGTCGATGGCCGCCTCGATGTCGGAGAGGAGCGGCACGCCCTCGGTCTCGCCTTTGAACCAGTTGAAGAGGCGGGGGCCGATGCCGACGCTCACGCTGACGACCATGAAGAACTGGAAGACCATCATGACCTGGGCGAGGTCGACCGAGTGCGGCTTGTCGTAGAGGGCTTCCGGGTCGGTGGGTGTGCTCATCACGGGCTCCAAGGGGTGCCGGGGCCTCGGCCCGCTTCGAGGTGGCGCCGAAGTGCCAACTGTCCGTTGCCCTTCCAATGATAGGGGTTCTGCGGCCCGGGCGATACGGGTGAAAACCGGCCGCTCGGCGGAGCCCGGGGCGGGGGTCCGTTAGGGTCGGTGACCAGTGGACACCTTGCGACCTTCCGATCTCGCCCGCGAGCACGGGCTCTCGACCCAGGCGGTGCGCAACTACGAGCGGGACGGGTTCATCCCGGAGGCGCGGCGGACCGGGAGCGGGTACCGGGTCTACACCGAGGAGCACGCGGCGGCGCTGCGGGCGTTCCTGGCGCTGGTCCGGGCGTACGGACATGCGGCGGCGGGCCGGATCATGAACGCGCTCAATGCGGGTGAGCGGGAGCGGGCGCTGGAGCTGATCGACCGCGGGCACCTGCGGCTGCTGCGCGACCGGGAGACCCTGGCAGCGGTGCGCGGCGCGATCGGGCACCTCACGGCCGAGCCCGCGCCGGCGCGGTTCACCGGTCCGCCGCTCACCGTGGGCGAGCTGGCGCGGCGGCTCGACGTGACGGCGGCGACCATCCGGAACTGGGAGCAGGCCGGGATCCTCACGCCCGAAAGGGAACCGGGCACCGGGTACCGGATGTTCCGGGACGAGGACGTGCGCGACGCCGAGCTCGCGCACCTGCTGCGGCGCGGTGACTACCCGTTGGAACGCATAGCGACGGTCGTGCGGCAGGTGAGGACGGCGGGCGGCACGGAGGAGTTGGCGCTCGCACTCGAGGGCTGGGGCCGCAGGCTCACCGAGCGCGGGATGGCGATGCTCGAGGCGGCGGGGCTGGTGGGCCGGTACCTGCAGGCGAAGGGCTGAGGGTCGCGCTTTCGGCGAGTCTTCGCAAATCGGGCATCGCGAGCCGCCCCCGAATCCATAGCGGCCGAGGGGTGCGACAGCCCTGCGCGAGCGGACGCGAGTCGGCCGCCGGCCGCGCGATGTCGCAGCGCAGCGAGTCGACCGCCGACCGCGCGATCCCGCAGCGCAGCGAGTCGGCCGCGGGCCAAGCGATGCCGCAGCGCCACCGTTGCAGGGCGACACCGGAGCACGACGGCAGGCGGGTCGAGGTCTCGCGGCCGGTCGGGGACCGCCGGCCGCGGCTTCGCGGACCGCCAGACCAGCCGATATGGATCTGGGAATTGACAAGCCTTGATATCGCACTTACCATTGCAGCGTCCATCTCCGAAAGTTTCATGAAAACTCCGAAACTTTCGGGCGATCGTTTCCCCTCCTCCGCAACGGAAGTCGCTGAACCATGGAACACCACCCCCGCGCGCGGCGCAGCCGCCTGCGCGCCATCGCCGCCGGAGCCGGAGCGCTGGTCCTTCCCGCCGCGCTCGCCTTCGGCCAGCCCGCCGCCGCCCAAGACGAGGGCACCGTCGTCTACAGCGCGAACTTCGACGACGGCAGCGTCGGCGACTGGACCCCGCGCGGCCCGGTCACCCTCGCCGTCCAGGACGGCGCGCTCCTGACCACCGGCCGCACCGCCGACTGGAACGGGCCCGCCCTCGACCTCACCGGGATCATCGCCCCCGGCGGCACCTACGAGATCTCGCTCGACGTGCGCCTCGCCGACGGCAGCGCCGGCAACCAGGTCAGCGCCACCGTCCAGCGCGAAGCCGGCGGCACCACCTCCTACGACAGCGTCGTCTACCAGGCCGCCGCGAGCACCGCGTGGACCACGCTCACCGGCCAGTACTCGATCGGCTCGGCCGCCGACGCCCTCACGTTCTACGTGGAGTCGCCGACCCCCGAGGCCTCGTACCTCATCGACGACGTGCAGATCACCGAGCTCACCCCGCCCGGCGTCGACCCGAACATCCCGTCCCTGAAGGACGTCGTCGCCGCCGACTTCCGCTTCGGCGCGGCCGTCGACCCCCGCGACCTCTCCGGCCCCAACGCCGAGCTGCTGAACAAGCACTTCAACCAGATCACCGCCGAGAACCACATGAAGGTCGAGGCGATCCAGCCGACCGAGGGCACCTTCACCTTCAACGCGGCCGACGAACTCCTGGCGTACGCCGAGGCCAACGGCATGGAGACCTACGGCCACACCATCCTCTGGCACAGCCAGACCCCCGACTGGTGGTTCACCTACCCGGCCGGGCACCCCCAGGCCGGCGAGCCGCTGGGCAGCACCGCTGAAGACCAGCAGATCATGCTCGACCGCCTCGAAGCGCACGCCGCCGCCCTCGCCGGGCACTTCGGCGACCGCATCTGGGCCTGGGACGTCGTCAACGAGGTCATCAGCGACAACGCCGCCGAGGTCTACCGCAACAGCCGCTGGTACCAGATCTTCCAAGGCCCCGAGTACATCTCGCACGCCTTCCGCATCGCCCGCGAGCAGTTCGACGCCGTCGGCGCGACCGAGGTGAAGCTCTTCATCAACGACTACGGCACCGACAACCCCGCCAAGCGCGACAACCTCTACAACCTCGTCTCCGGCATGCTCGCGAACGGCGTCCCGGTCGACGGCGTGGGCCACCAGACCCACATCAGCCTCAACACCCCGCTCACCAACATCGAGACGAGCATCGACAAGTTCGCCGGGCTCGGCGTGCTGCAGGCGGTCACCGAACTCGACGTCGCCATCGGCGCCCCCGTCGAAGGCGTGGAGTTCCCCGAACTCCAGGCCCGCATCGTCGAGCAGGGCCACTACTACCGCGACCTGTTCGCCATGCTCCGCACCAAGGATCTCGAGTCCGTCACCGTCTGGGGCCTGCACGACGGCCGCTCCTGGCTGCGCGGCTTCAACGGCACCCGCCCGCTCGAGTCCCCGCTGCCCTTCGACGACAACCTCCAGGCCAAGTGGGCGTACTGGGGCATCGTCGACCCGACCCGCCTCCCCGAGATCCCCGAAGAGCCCGAACCCGAGTACGCCCGCGTCCAGGTGCCGTACGTCAAGGACGCCCCCGTCATCGACGGCGTGAAGGACAAGGCCTGGAAGAAGGCCGCCACGGTCGCCACCGGGGTCACCGTCGCGGGCAGCGCCGAGGGCGCCAAGGCCGACGTCAGACTCGTGTGGGACGAAGACGCGATCTACGCCCTGTTCGAGGTCACCGACCCGACCCTGGACGAGACCAGCGCCAACCCCTGGGAGGAGGACTCCGTCGAGGTGTTCCTCAACCCCGGCAACACCAAGGAGGGCGGCTACGGCGAGGCCGACGGCCAGTACCGCGTCAGCTTCAACAACGTCGTCACCTTGGGCGGCAACGGACCCAGCGCGGGCGCGATCACCAGCGCCGCCAAGGTCACGAGCACCGGCTACACCGTCGAGATCGCGATCGCCCTGGCCGACGGCGAAGGCGCGGTCGGGGCCGAGCACGGCCTCGAACTCCAGGTCAACGACGCCACCGACGGTGTCCGCACCGCCGCGCACACCTGGTACGACCCGACCGGCCAGTCCTGGAGCACCAACAAGTACTGGGGCATCGCCGAGCTGGTCAAGAAGGTCAAGCCCGCCACCGAACCCATGCCCGAACCGGTCTGATCGCCCGGTGAGCGCATAGAGGGCGGGACCGCGTTCGCGGTCCCGCCCTTCTTGCGCATCCGGTGCGGTGTCGTACCGGCGTGCCACCATTGAGGCATGTGTCGCAGTGTGAAAACCCTGTTCAACTTCGATCCGCCCGCCACGAGCGAAGAGGTCCACGCCGCCGCGCTGCAGTACGTGCGCAAGATCAGCGGCTCGACCCATCCGTCCCAGGCCAACCAGGAGGCCTTCGACGCGGCCGTCGCCGCGGTCGCGGCCGCCACCCAGGAGCTCCTGGACAACCTCGTGACGACCGCGCCGCCCAAGGACCGCGAGGTCGAAGCCGCCAAGGCCAAGGCGCGCGCGGCCCAGCGCTTCGGCGCCGAGGCCTGAGACCGTCGGCTCGAAGGCGGCTCAGAGCCGGTCGAGCGCGGCGCGGAGGAAGGCGTCCCGGCGCTCGTTCAATTCCTTGGCGCTCAAGTCGGTTCGCCCCTGGTCGTGGACGGCCGGCACGAACTCCGCCATGTCTCCAGGCAGGTTGAGGGCGGCGACGGCGTCCCAGTAGGCGAGGTCATCGGCCTCGCCGCCGAAGCGCTCCTCCCAGCCCTCGAGCACCGGTCCGGCCGCGTCCGGTCCGAACGTCAGCGCCGCGTCCAGCCGGAGCGAGGACAGGTCGATCCCGTAGTGGCCCACTCCGGCCATGTCCCAGTCGAGCAGGCCCGTCAGGCGGTCGCCGTCCCACATCGTGTTGCCCTGCCAGAGGTCGCCGTGGACCAGGACGGGCGCGCCGTCCGGGGCCGGCAGGCCGGTGACCCGCTCGTCAGCGGCGTCCAGCAACGGCGTCGAGGGCTCCCTGCCCTCGCGGCGGTCGCGGGCGAAATCGCTGGCCGAGATCGGACGGGTCCGCTGCGGCAGCGCAGGTGAGGGCTCGGTCGTGACCGCGTGCAGGGCGGCCGCCGCGGCCCCGAGGCCGCGGAGTCGTTCCGGGGTGGCGACGAGCGGGATGCGGCTGCGGCCGCGCAGCGCGGTCTCCAGGACGGCCCGCGTCCCGGCGGCTTTCCCGTCGGCGTCGACCGCGAGGAGGCGCGGCGCGGGCACGCCTGCCCGGTTGGCCAGGAGCAATGCGGCGACCTCGGTCGCCATCCCCTCACCGCCGTCCGGGGCGGCGGTCTTCAGCACCGCTTCGGTGACCTGGCCGTCGTGCTCGATCCGCAGCAGCCAGGGGTTGCCGCCCTCCCGCAGTCCGGTGGCCGAGACCACCGTCGCGCCGCCGCCCAGCCGGCGTGCGGCCCAGCGAAGCGCATCGGCTTGGGGGCCTTCCTCAGTCGTCACTCCGGCAGCATACGTGCCTCGGCTGGTCCCGACCGGTGGTCCGCGGCGCCTCGGGGACCACGGTTCGGCGACCCGCGCCGGTCAGGCAGGTACTAGGACCGTCCGAGGATTCCCATGCGAAGACGTCGATGAGAAGCTGAGACTTGCACACAGGGGAGGTCGCTCATGCGGTTCAAGGGGTACCGGGTGGCCGTGACCGGCGCCGGTCGCGGTTTCGGGCGGAGCCTGGCCATCGAGCTGGGCCGCGACGGCGCGGAGTTGTTCCTTGCCGCCCGCGATTTCCAGGCGGCCGAAGCCGTCGCCGAGGAGGTGCGGCACCTGGGCGGGCGCGCCCACGCCTTCGAATGCGACCTCGCCGAACCGGAGTCGGTGCGGGAGTTCGCCGAGACCCTGGGCGAGGTCGCCGACCGGCTCGACGTGCTCGTCAACAACGGCGCCCCCTACCTGGACGCGGGCGGGTTCCTCGAGGCCGACGACGCGCAGGTCGCCGCGACCATCGCGGCCGGGGCCACCGGCACCGTGCTCGTCACCAAGGCGCTCCTGCCGCTGCTGCTGCGCAGCGACCGGCCCGACATCGTCACGATGGTCTCCGGCTGCGGCGAGTACGGCAACCACCGGTCCGAGGCGCACGAAGCGTTCTACGCGGCCAAGGCCGCCCAGTCCGGGTTCACCGAGGTGCTGTCGAAACGCTTGCGGCCCAAGGGCGTCCGCGTCATCTCCCTCTACCCGCCCGACTTCGACAACCCCGACCCGCTGGCCCCCGAATGGGACGCCGAACGCGGCCCCGGGGACGCCCTCTCCGCAAGGTCGGTCGTGGACTGCGTCCGCTTCGCGATCGGGCAGCCCCGCGACTGCTTCATCAAGTCGTTCTACTTCGAGCAGGCGTGAGACGGCGGCGGCTCAACCGCGGGGCAGGTGCAGCGCGACCGCGCGGCTGATGTCGCTGGAGGTCACGATGCCGACGAGACGGCCGGTGCTGAACACCAGCGCGCGGCGGTCGGCACTCGCGGCGAGGCGCGGAACCAGGTCGGCGACCGGATCCTCCGGATCGGCGACCGGGATGTCCGCGAGCGAGGCGGCGGCCTCCCGCAGCGTCGTGGTCGCGCGCCGAGCGTGGGGGACGGCGATCAACCGGTTGAAGGTGATGAGCCCTTCGACGCGCCCCTGGGCGTCGACCAGCGGAAACGCCGAATGGCGGCGCGACACGGCGTACTCGCCCAAGAACCCCTCGACGCTCAGGCCACCGGAGGCGGTGTCGGGGTCGGGCGTCATGACCTGCCGCACCCGCACGCCCGCCAAGGCGGCCCCGGTCTGCGCCTGCCGCTCCTCGGCACCGGCCATGACCAGGATGAACAAACCGAGCAGCAGCCACCACAGCCCGAAGCCGAAACCGAACAGGAACTCCAGGCCGCCGAGGAGGATCAGCGCCATGCCGAAGCCGCGTCCCATTCGCGCGGCCCAGACGGCGGCGCTCGCGCGGTCGCCCCGGATCGCCCAGAGCACCGCCCGGAGGACGCGCCCGCCGTCGAGCGGCGCCGCCGGCACGAGGTTGAAGGCCGCGAGCAGGACGTTGATGACCGCCAGGTAGGTGGCGACCGCGACCCAGAGCTGACCGACGCCCACTGCCGCCAGCGCCCAGGCGACGAGGGCGAACACGACGGCGGAGGCGAGGCTGGCCGCGGGCCCGACGATCGCGATGGCGAACTCCGCGCGCGGGCGGGCCGCCTCGCCGCGGATGGTGGAGACGCCGCCGAGCAGCCATAGCGTGATGCCCTCGACTTCGAGCCCCTGCCGTTTGGCGACCACCGAGTGGGCGATCTCGTGCGCGAACAGGGAGGCCAGGAACAGCAGTGCGGCCAGGAGCCCTGCGGCGACCCGGGCGCCGGTCGGCTGCTCGGGGAAGGTGTGGGCGAAGCCGGAAGTGACCACGGCGAACAGGAGCGCCAGGGTGCCGAGTGCGCTCCAGTGCGCACCGATCGCGACGCCGGCGACGGTCCCGAGTCTCAGGGTCGCCCTCATCTTCGGAACATACCTTGGATTCGGGCTGCGCGAACCGCTTCCGGGCGGCGTCTTCGACGGGCGAGCGGAGGAGGGCCGGGCCGGGGCCCGGCCCTCCCGGAGTTCAGCGGACGCGGTCGTAGACCAGGGCGACGGTGCCGTCCTCGTCCGCGTGCTGGCCCACCAGCTGCCACTGCCCTTCGAGCAGTTCGCCGTCGAACAGGCGCGGGCCCTCGCCCAGGAAGACCGGGAAGAGCGTGATCGCGAGGCGGTCGACCAGGTCGGCGGCCAGGAGCGACTTGATGACGCTCGCGCTGGCGAGCACCAGGATGTCGCCGCCGTCTTCGGCCTTGAGGTCCGCGACCGCTTCGGCGGTGGGCTTGTCCACGATCTCGGTCCGTTCCCAGGGGGCCTTCTCGAGCGTGGAGGAGAGGACGGTCTTGTCGGTGTCCACCAGCCATTGCGCGAACGCCTCGTCGCGCGGGTCGACGCCTTCGGCGCCGATCACGGTGGGCCAGAAGCCCAGGAAGCCTTCGGCGTTGACCCGGCCGAGCAGGGCCGTGGTCGCGGTCGAGTGCAGGGCGGCGAGGTGGTCGCGGGCGGTGTCGGAGATCGCGTACGGCATGACCCAGCCCATGTCGAGCGGGTTGGCCTTGGCGTAGCGGCCGTCCAGGGAGAGGGCGGTGTTGGTGACGACGCGGCGGTTTCCGGTGTTCATTGCGTGCTCCTTGGTGGTGTTCAGGGGTTGAGGATGTCGGTGAGTCGGTCGAGGGTCTGGCCGAAGCCGATCTCGATGCCGGCGATGAAGTCGGCGGCGTCCACGGTGCTGTCGGAGAGCCGCCAGCGGACGTCGAGGTCGGTGCCCGCGCCGGTGGGCCGGAGATCGAACTCGACGTGGGAGGTGAAGGCGGGTCCGCTGCCGTCGGGCAGCAGGGGGGAGAGCCGGTAGGCGAGGCGCTCACCGGGAACGGCCGCGGTGACCTCGCCTTCGGCGCGGCCCGCGACGAGGTCTGCGCCCTTGTCGTCGATGTCGCGGTACTCCAGGACGATCCGGCCGCCCGGCCGCGCGTCGAAGACGAGTTCGGAGACGCGGTAGTCGTCGGGGGCCCACCATTCGCCGAGCAGCGCGGGCTCGGTCAGGTGCGGCCAGACCGCGGCCGGGGCCGCCGGGAGCGTCCGCGCGAAGCGGAAGGAGCGGCCGTCGGCCCAGCCCTCGCCGGTCGCCGCGAGCCGTTCGGCTGCGGCGCTGACGCCGTAGCGGTCGAAGCCCTCGTGGCCGTCAGCGGCTTCGGCGAGGCCGTGCAGCGCGGTCGCCAAGTCCCGCAGGGGACCCGAGCGGAGCGCGTAGATGCGGCGCTGGCCGTTGCGCTGGGAGACGACGAGCCCGGCGCGTTCAAGGGCCTGGAGGTGCTTGGTGGTCTGCGGCTGGCGCGCCCCGGCCAGCTCGGCGAGGACGCCGACGGGCCGGGGCCGCTCGGCCAGCAGGTTGACGAGCCGCCACCGGCCCGGGTCCGCGAGAGCGGCAAGGATCGCTTCCATGAGGATAAGTATTCCTCATGGAGAATATTCTTGTCAAGGAATAAATTGGGTCCTGTTTCAGGCGGCCTCGGGGATCACGTCCTTGATGAGGTCGGCGCACCACTGGAGCAGCGCCAGGCCCTCGAGCGGCTTGCCGCCGATCTTCGAGGTCGTGGGGCGCGGGACGCTGATGAGGCCGGCCGGCTGCTTGTAGTGCGCGTCCGGGTAGTGGCGGCTCAGGCGCAGCTGCTTCGAGTCCGGCAGCTCGATCGTGGAGAACCGGAGGTTCTTGCCCTGCAAGGCCACGTCCGTGAGGCCGTGGTTGCGGGCGAGGAGGCGGAAGCGCGCCAGGTGGAACAGGGTCTGCACCTGGTCGGGAGCGGGACCGTACCGGTCCTCCATCTCCTCGCGCACCTCGTCCAGTTCGGCCTCGCTGTGGACCTCGGAGATCTTGCGGTACATCTCCAGGCGCAGCCGCTCGACCTCCACGTAGTCGAACGGGATGTTCGCGTCCAGCGGCAGTTCGACCTTGACCGGCGCGGGCGGCTCCTCGGCGCCGCCCTTGAACGACGCCACCGCCTCGCCGACCATGCGCAGGTACAGGTCGAAGCCCACGTCGGCGATGTGCCCGGACTGCTCGGCGCCGAGCAGGTTGCCCGCGCCGCGGATCTCGAGGTCCTTCATGGCGACGTACATGCCCGCGCCGAGCTCGGAGTGCTGCGCGATCGTCGCGAGCCGCTCGTGCGCGGTCTCCGAGAGCGGCTGCTCCGGCGGGTACAGGAAGTACGCGTAGGCGCGTTCGCGGCTGCGCCCGACCCGGCCGCGGATCTGGTGCAGCTGCGAGAGGCCGAGGAGGTCGGCGCGTTCGACGATGAGGGTGTTCGCGTTCGGGATGTCGATGCCCGACTCGATGATCGTGGTCGAGACGAGCACGTCGTACTCGCCCTCCCAGAAGCCCTGCATGATCTGCTCGAGCTGCGTCTCCGTCATCTTGCCGTGGGCGACGGCGACGCGGGCCTCGGGGATGAGCTCGCGCAGGCGCTGCGCGGCCTTGTCGATCGACTCGACCCGGTTGTGCAGGTAGAACGCCTGCCCGTCGCGCAGCAGCTCGCGGCGGATCGCGGCGGCGACCTGCTTGCCCTCCCACGCGCCCACATAGGTCAGGACGGGGTGGCGCTCCTCGGGCGGGGTCTGGATCTGCGACATCTCGCGGATGCCCGTCACCGCCATCTCGAGCGTGCGCGGGATCGGGGTCGCGGACATGGTGAGCACGTCCACGGCGGTACGCAGCGCCTTCAGCTTCTCCTTGTGCTCCACGCCGAACCGCTGCTCTTCGTCCACGATGATCAGGCCGAGGTCCTTGAAGCGGGTCTCGGCCTGGAGGAGCCGGTGCGTGCCCACGAGGATGTCGACCTCGCCGGCCGCGATGCCCTTCTGGATCTCGGCGGCCTCGCGTGTCGACTGGAACCGCGAGAGCTGCTTGATCTTCACCGGGAACTGGCCCATGCGCTCCACGAACGTGCCGTAGTGCTGGCTCGCCAGCAGCGTGGTCGGTACCAGGACCGCCACCTGCTTGCCGTCCTGCACGGCCTTGAACGCCGCGCGCACCGCGACCTCGGTCTTGCCGTAGCCCACGTCGCCCATGACGAGCCGGTCCATCGGGACGCGCGCCTCCATGTCCGCCTTGGTGTCCATGATGGCCGACATCTGGTCGGGGGTCTCGATGTACGGGAACGCGTCCTCGAGCTCGCGCTGCCACGGCGTGTCCGGGCTGAACGCGTGCCCTTGCGCCGCTTGGCGGGCCGCGTACAGCTGGATCAGCTCGGCGGCGATCTCGCGCACGGCCTTGCGGGCGCGTCGCTTGGTCTTCTGCCAGTCCGCGCCGCCGAGCTTGTGGACGGTGGGCTGCTCGCCGCCGACGTACCGGGTGAGCTGGTCGAGCGAGTCGGTGGGCACGAACAGGCGGTCGCCGGGCTGGCCGCGCTTGGAGGCGGCGTACTCGATCACCAGGTACTCGCGCTCGGCCCCGCCGATCGCGCGGCGCACCAGCTCCACGTACTTGCCGACGCCGTGCGCGTCGTGCACCACGAAGTCCCCGGGCGAGAGCTCGAGCGGGTTGACGACGCCGCGCCGCTTGGCGGCCTTGCCCGTCCGGGGCTTCTGGGCCGCGAGGGCCTTGCCGCCCGCGATGTCGGCGGCCGTGACGACCACGAGACCCGAAGCGGCGTCGGCGAACCCGAGCGCGAGCGTGCCGGTGCAGGCGACGACCTCGCCCGCGCGGAACGCCGCCGGGGCGGGCTCCAGGTGCGCGCCGATCCCTTCGGCCTTCAGCTGCTCGGCGGCGCGCTCGGCACCGCCGAGGGCCGGGTAGACCACGGCGACGGCGCGGCCCTCGCGGGTCCAGGACTGCATGTCGGCCACGAGCTGCGGCGTGTTGCCGTGGTACCGCGGAGTCTCGGTGATGCCGAGGTCCACGGTGACCGCGTCGTCGGGCGAGACCTCTCCATAGTGGAGCGGTTCGCCGGTGATGGCCGCGAGCTCCGCGGCGATCGCGTCCTCGTCGGGGGCGACGGCGAACGGCGAGATCGTCCACCAGCGCTGGCCCCTGGCGAGCGCGGCGGTGCGGGCCTCGGCGAGGTCGTGGAAGGTGCCCGCGCCGAGGTCGACGGGCGCTTCGGCCCCGGCCGCGGCGGCGGCCCAAGAGGCTTCGAGGAACTCGTTCGAGGTGGCGACCAGGTCGAGCGCGCGGGTGCGGATGCGCTCGGGCTCGATCGCGACGACGAGCGCGTTCCGGGGCAGGACCTCCTGGAACAGCTGCAGCTCTTCGGGACCGGCGAGCGCGGGCAGCAGGGACTCCATGCCCTCGACCGGGATGCCCTGGGCGAGTTTGGCGCACATCTCGGCGATCCCGGGGTAGGCGTCGCCGAGGGCGGCGGCGCGGTCGCGGACCTCGTCGGTGAGGAGGAGTTCGCGGCAGGCGACGGCGCGCAGCTCGGGGGCTTCGTCGAGGGAGCGCTGGTCGGCGACGGAGAACTCGCGGATGGAGTCGACCTCGTCGCCGAAGAACTCGAGGCGCAGCGGGTGTTGGGCGGTGGGCGGGAACACGTCGAGGATGCCGCCGCGCACGGCGAACTCGCCGCGCTTCTCGACCAGGTCGACGCGCTCGTAAGCGAGGTCGACCAAGTGGGCGGCGAGGTCGGTGAGGTCGGTCTCGTCGCCGCGCCGCAATTGCACGGGCTCGCGTTCGCCGAGGCCTTTGAGCTGGGGCTGGAGGGCCCCGCGCACAGGGGTGACGATGACGCGCGGCACGTTTCCGGCGTGGATGCGGTGGAGGAGTTCGAGGCGGGCGCCGACGGTGTCGGAGCGCGGGGAGAGTCGCTCGTGGGGCAGGGTCTCCCAGGCGGGGTAGAGCGCGATGTCCTCTGCGGCGATGAAGGAGGCGAGGGATTCGGCCAGCTCCTCGGCTTCGCGGGAGGTCGCGGTGACGGCGAGCACGGGCCCGCCGGCGTGGGCGGCGGCCTGGGCGAGGGCGAGGGGGCGCGCGCCGGGCACGGCGACGACGTCCACCGGGCGGTCGGACGAGGACGCGAGCTCGGCGATGCGGGCCAGCTTCGGTGCTTTGGCGGCGGCCGTGAGCAGGCTCGCGAGTTTCGGAGCGGATCGTTCTGCGGCCATGCGGACTCCTGCGGGGTTCCGGGTTTCACTGTGCTCGAGGCACGACGATTGGCCGGAATCCAGGCCCGTGGGGCCTGGTTCCGGCAACCGGTCGAGTCTACCTCGCGCCAGCCCTCGGGCCGCGCGAGATTATTCGCTGGCGCCCTGGCCGGTGCTCGTGTCGAAGAGCAGGTGCTGCACCTCGGGCACGTTGTAGAGCATGCCGATCACGACGAGGACGGTGAGCACGGGCAGGAGGATGCGGTTCTCCTCCTTGCCGCCCGCGCGGAGGGCGACCTTGTTGGGCAGGCCGATGTCGCGCCAGCGGCGGCCCTGGATCGGGATCGGGAAGAACAGGGGCGAGCCCATCTTCGTGATCATGTCGCCGAGGATGTGGATGAAGCAGCCGATGCCCATCGCGAGCCCCAGCACCCAGTAGTCGCGGCCCTCGGGCAGGAACCGGTACATGCCGTAGGAGGCGACGAGCGCGACGCCGGTGGTGACGAGCCAGCCCTTCTTCTCCACGGTCTCGGCGAGCAGGCCGCGCACCGCCAGGCCGGTGAGCACGAACAGGATCGCGATCACCGCCGGCTTGCCGAACTGGTAGGCCAGGAACCCGGTGCCGGTGCCCACGAGGGCGGCGTGGACGGCGGTGTGGGTGAAGGTGCGGTGGCCGTTCTTCCGCTTCTTGTCCTTCTTCGATTTCGTGAGGAGGTAGAACCAGTAGCAGAGGCGTTCCACGATCTCGGCGACGAACAGGGAGACCACGCCGAACGACCGGGCCACAGTGGACCCGCCCTTGTTCTCGGTGACCTTGCCGGCGCAGTCGATGTCGGGGTAGAGGGCGGCGCCGGAGGCGACGATCGTGCCGACGACGAGCTCGGCGGAGGACTGGTCGATGCCGAACGCGATGTCGGCGATCGCCGAGCCCGCGAGCCACAGGGCGGCGCCGGACATGGCGTGGGTCGGGCCCATGACCATAGTGGGGACTCCTTCAAGGGCGGTGTGGGAGCAGTGGTGTTCGGAAGCAGAGCCTGCTTGCAAGCTGTGGAGACTATCCCACACGCGCACGACAACTCCGGTCCCAGGCGCGGCAGACCTCCAGCCCCGCAACATCATTCCCGTATCGGTACGATCACGACGCCTACCTGCGGCGGCGTCTCGCGCTATGGTCGAGGGGTGTTCGACTCCTCGCAGCTCGCGGCTTATCTCAAGCGCGTCGGGATCACCGCTCCGCGGCGCCCCACGCTCCACGCGCTGCGGCGCATCCACCGCGCGCACGTCGGGGCGATCCCGTACGAGAACCTCGACATCCAGCTCGGCCGGCCCATCCGGCTCGACACCGACTCGCTGTTCGCGAAGCTCGTCGACGGCGGGCGCGGCGGCTACTGCTACGAGCACAACGGCACGCTCGCCCACGCCTTGGAGGCCATGGGCTTCGACGTGCGCCGCGTCCTCGGCGGCGTCGCCCGCGAGACCGAGGGCGAGGGCAACTGGTGGAACCACATGCCGCTCGTGGTGCGCTTCCCGAACGGCGAGGAGTACCTGGCCGACTCAGGGATAGGCACCGGCTTCCGCGACCCGCTCCCGATCCGCAGCGGCAGCTACCGGGTCGGCCCCTTCAACTTCGGGGTCTGGGACCTCGGCGACGACGAGTGGCGCTGCTCGATCGACCCGCGGGTCACCAACCTGACCTTCGACTTCACCCTCGCCGCGCGCGACGTGGCCGAGTTCGAGGCGAAGTGCACCGAGCTCTCGACCTCGCCCGACTCGCCGTTCGTGAAGACCTTGACGGTGCAGAACCCGGGCGAGCACGACATCTGGGTCCTGCGCGCCCGGACCCTCACGGTCTACGACCCGAAGCTCCCTGACGGCAAGTCCGTCAAGGTGATCGAGGACCCGGCCGAGTTCGCCGCGCACCTGCGCGGCCGCTTCAACCTCACCCTCGCCCACGCCGAGATCGAGGCATTGTGGACGAAGGCGGAGGAGCAGCACCGGCGCAAGCTCGCCGAGGACGCGGCGGCGGGCCGGGACCCCTCGCTCTCCGTCTCGTAGCGCCCGGTTCGGCCCTGCCCGGGGCAGGGCCGACGACGCCCCTCTAGTGCTGCACTCCCGCTTGCCAGTCGGTCTCCCATACGCCCAGCGGCGCGCAGTTGCCCGAGTGGCAGTTCCACTCGACGTACTGCCACTTGTGCACGTATTCCATGGGCGAGTAGAAGTAGCCGCGGAAGTAGCCGTTCTCGCAGACGTGGAACCGCTTGGCCTTGGTGACCCCGTTCTTGACGTGGTGGTCGGTCTTGAAATAGGGCGGCTGGTACGTGGTCTTCTTGAACACGAAACCGGAGTTGCGCTGCTCGGGGTCGACGCCGACCTCCCCCGCCTCCGTCCACTGGTTGCCCGCGCAGGGCCCGGACGCGGGCTCCCACCATCCGAGGTAGGCCGTCGCGTTGTCGGCCTGCGCCGCCGCCGGGGCGAGCCCCATCGATCCGCCCACGGCGAGCGCGCCGCTGAGCGCGGCCGCGGCGAGCTTGAGCAGCGCTCGCGGCTTCGACTGCACCCTCATCTGTCCACTCCTTGCTACCGGTACCGCCCCTGACGAGGGCACGAGGAAAGCATTCCGGTTCGACGGCAGGCGCGGGCGGTTCCCGCGAAATCCGAACAGGACGGTCCGGTTTCGGCGGGGGCCCTGTGCGGCCGGCGGGGACCGGCCGCGCCGGAGCGGGACCGGTCAGGAGCGCTGGCGGGCGGCCTCGTAGAGCGCCACCGAGCCGGCGTTCGCCGCGTTCAGCGACGAGGCGGCCTTGGGCGACATGGGGATTCGCGCCGTGGCGTCGGCGAGTTCGAACCAGGACTTCGCCATGCCCGCGGTCTCGTTGCCGATCACGAGCAGGGTCGGGCCGCGGAGGTCGTGTTCGGACAGCGCCCGCTCGCCGGCCTCGTCAGTGCCGATGACGACCGGCGCGTGCTCCTGCTTGCGCGCCCACTCGACCACTTCATGCGCGGAAGCGGCGCTCACGACCGGCATCGCGAAGAGGCTCCCGGTGGAGGCGCGGACCGCCTTGGGGTCGTACGGGTCCGCGGCGTTGCGGCCGGTGACGACCACGGCGTCGGCACCGAACGCGTCGGCCGAGCGGATCAGCGAGCCGACGTTGCCGGGGCTCGTGGGACGGTCGATGACGATGCCGAGCCAGTCGGGCCGGGTCGCGATGTCGGCGAGCTTCTGCTGCGGGATCTTCACCTGGGCGATGAGTTCGGGCGCCTGCTCGTCCTTCTCCCCCAGCTCGGCGAGGAGCTCGCCTGAGACGGCCGCCTGCTCGATGTGCGGGCGCTCGAGCAGGCCCTGCGCCCAGTCGGAGAGGCGGGCGCGGTCGGCGTCGTAGAGCAGGGCCTCGATCGTCCAGCCGTGCTCGACCGCGAGCGAGATCGGCCGCACCCCCTGCACGAGGAACGACCCGGCCCGGTGCCGCTTGGTGCGGTTGCGCAGCAACGTCTCCCACTGCTGGTACTTGGCGTTGCGCACACTGACCCGCAGTGTTCTCGACATGGTCTCCGGCTTTCGGGTGGTCGGGGAAGAACGTGCGGCAAAAGCTACCATCAGCGGCGGTCCTCCTCCGCCGCCAAGCGCTCGAGCGTGTCCGACAGCTCCCGCAGCAGGCGGTGGACGTCGGCGGCGCGGTCGTCCCCCAGCGCCTCGCAGAGTCGGTCCGCGTAAGCGGCCTGCGCGGGCCCGATGCGCCGCACCGCTTCCCGGCCGAGCGCGGTCGCCGTGACGAGCTTGGCGCGCCGGTGGGCGGGATTGGGAAGGTACTCGACCATGCCGCTCTCGGCCAGGATGTCGGCGATGCGCTGCACGGCCTGGCGGGTGATGCCCATCTCGCGCGCGATGCCCGCGACCGTCAGCGGCGTCCGCAGGACCGCCCCGAGCACCTGCCAGTGCGCCGCGGTCAGGCCGGCCGGCCTGGCCAGTCCCTCCGCGACGTGGAGGAACTGGCCGTTCAGCTTGAACACCGCGAGCGCGATGCCCGCCAGCAGCTCGGGCCGTTCGCTCATGCCGCCTCGCCGACCAGCTCGAAGTACCCCGCCGGGTCGCCGAGGCCGTAGAGCTTGTACCAGGAGGCCAGCACCTCGGGCGTGTACAAGTCGAGGACGGCGAGCACTTCGCGGGCGAAGTCCACCGGCTTCGTGCCTGAGGCGGTGGTGAGCCCGCGGTCGGTGACCGCCGGGACGTCGCAGTAGAGGTCGGCGCCCTTGGACCCGCAGGCCTGCACGAACTCGGGAGCGTTGCTGGTGTGCCGTCGGTCGTCGAGCAGGCCTTCGACGGCGAGCCCGCCGGTCGCCCCGCAGATGGCCGCGACCGGGACGCCGGCGTCGAGGAACCGCCGGGCCTGCTTGGCGAAGGCCGCGTTGCCGCCCGTGAGCCAGGTGTCCGCGCCGGGGAGGATCAGCATCGCGCTGTCCTCGACGCGGAGCGCGTCCAGCGCGAGGTCGGGCGTGATCGCCATGCCGCCCTTGGTCCTGACGGGCGCGAGCGTCTCCCCTACGGTGCGGATCTCGTACCGGCCGGGCTCGCGCTGCCAGTCGGCGCTGTTGATGTGGGCCGTCGCGTAGCCCACCTCCCAGTCGGCCAGGGTGTCGTAGACCGCCAGGTGCACGTATCGCGTCATCGTGGTGCTTCCCTTCATTCGATTGACAATAGCTTGTCATATTGACAACGTGTTGTCAAATCGAATGAGCGGGGACGCGGACGAGAAACGGCCGCAGCGGCTTTGCCGCTGCGGCCGTTCCCGAGTCCGGATCAGCCCGTGTTGCGCAGGCCCGCGGCGATGCCGTTGACCGTGATCAGCAGGGCGCGCTTGAGCTGCGGGTCGACGTCGCCGTCGGCGCCGCCCTCGGAGCGGTAGCGCTTGAGCAGCGAGATCTGCAGGTGGTGGAGCGGCGCGAGGTAGCGGTCGCGGACCTCGAGGGTGCGCGACAGCTGCGGGTTCGCGTCGAGCAGCTTCTCGCCGCCGGTGAGGGCCAGGACCTCGGCGACGGTGCGCGCGTGCTCGGCCTTGATCGTGTCGAAGATCGGCTGCAGCTCGGCGGGGACCAGCGTCGAGACGTACTGGCCCGCGATCGACAGGTCGGTCTTCGCCAGGGTCATCTCCACATTGGAGACGAAGTTGCGGAAGAAGTGCCACTTCTCGTACATCTCGGCGATGTCGTCGCCCAGGCCCGCCTCGCGCGCGGCCGCCAGGCCCGAACCCACGCCGTACCAGCCCGGCACGATCTGGCGCGACTGCGTCCAGCCGAACACCCACGGGATCGCGCGCAGGCCGCCGAGGCCCGCGTCCGTGTTCGGGCGCTTCGACGGACGCGAACCGATGTTCAACGCGCCCAACAGCTCCGTGGGGCTCACGGCCCAGAAGTAGTCGGCCAGGCCCGGCTGCCCGGTCAGCTCCCGGTACACCGCCTTCGAGGCCTCCGAGGTCTGGTCCATCACGCCGAACCAGCGGCCCAGCACGTCCGGCCGGTGGCGCGGCTCGGTGTGCAGCAGCGTCGCCTTCAGCGACGCCGCCACCGTGAGCTCGAGGTTCTCGCGGGCCAGCGCCGGCAGCGTGTACTTGTCGGAGAGCACCTCGCCCTGCTCGGTGATCTTGATGGCCCCGTCGAGCGTGCCCGAGGGCTGGGCCAGGATCGCCTCGTGGGTGGGGCCGCCGCCGCGGCCGATGGTGCCGCCGCGGCCGTGGAAGAGGCGCAGGCGCACACCGTGCTTGTGGGCGACGTCGCGCAGCTGCCGCTGGGCGCTCTGGATGTTCCACTGGCTGGCGGTGATGCCGGCGTCCTTGTTGGAGTCGGAGTAGCCGAGCATGACCTCCTGGACGTCCCCGCGGGCCGCGACGATCGCGCGGTAGGCGGGGAGGCTGAGGAGCCGGTCGAGGAGGGTGTCGGCCCCGGCGAGGTCTTCGACCTCCTCCATGAGCGGGACGAAGCCGATGTCGGCGCGGCCGCGGGCGACGTCGATGAGGCCGGCGTCGCGGGCGAGGATCGCGGGGGCGAGGACGTCGGCCGGGTCGTGGGTCATCGAGATGATGTACGACTCGACGATGGCCTGGCCGAACTGGACCTGGGCGTCGCGGATCGCGTGGAAGACGTTGAAGGTCTTGCGGTTGCGCTCGGCGAGCTCCACGTTCGCGGGCGCGAGGGGGCGCTGCCCGGAGAGCTCCTTCTCCAGGAGGGCGTCGCGCTCGGCGGCGGTGAGGTCGGCGTAGGGCTTGTCGAGTTCGCCGGTGGCGTCGAAGAGCTCGCCGAGGACGGCGTGGTGGGCCTCGGAGTGCTCGCGCACGTCCATGGTGGCGAGCTGGAGGCCGAAGGCCCCGACGGTGCGGATGACGCGGTCGAGGACGCCCTTGGCGGGGAGCTGGCCGCGCTGGCGGGCGAGGGAGTCGCGCATGACCTGGAGGTCGGCGAGGAGTTCGCGGCCGTCGGCGTAGTCGAAGCCGGCGCGGTGCGGGAGCCCTTCGGCGTGGCGGGCGCGGGTGTTGCCGAGCTTGGCCTCGATGGCGCGGGCCTTGAGCCGGTAGGGCTCTTCGGCGTAGATGCGCTTGTACCGCTCGGGGATGTTGTCGAGGACCTTGAAGTCGGCGGCGACGGAGTCGAGGAGCTCCTGCGAGGCGGGGCGCACGGTCTGGGAGACGGAGAGCTCGTTGATGAGCCCGGCGACGGCGCCTTCGGCGGCGGCGATGCCGTGCTCGTGCTGCATGAGGAGGACCTGCTTGGTCACCTCGGGGGTGACGAAGGGGTTGCCGTCGCGGTCGCCGCCGATCCAGGTGCCGAACTTCAGGGGCGCGGAGCCGGGGCGGGGGGAGCCGCCGAGGTCGGTGAGGGTGGCGTTGAGGTCGGTGAGGACCCGCGCGGCCGCGTCCCGGTAGAGGTCGGTGAGGTAGTAGATGGCGTTGCGGGCCTCGTCGGTGGGCTCGGGCTTCTCGACGCGGAGTTCGTCGGTCTGCCACAGGAGGTCGATGATCTCGGCGAGGCGGGAGTTGACGGCGTCGACGTCGGCGGAGCCGAGGACGGCGCGCTCGGCGGTCTCGGCGTCGAGGAGGTCGGCGATGCCGCGGAGCTTCATGAGGATGGAGCGGCGCGCGGCCTCGGTGGGGTGGGCGGTGAAGACGGGGCGCACTTCGAGGCGTTCGGCGGCGGCCGCGATCTGGTCGGCCGGGACGTCCTCGGCGGTGATCTCGGCGCGGGCCTGCGCGAGCCAGCCGCCGTTCTCGGCGCGGGAGCGGCGCATGTCGCGGGCGCGGTGGACCTGCTCGGTGATGTTGGCGAGGTGGAAGTAGGTGGCGAACGCGCGGGCGAGGTCGACCTCTTCGTTCACGTCGAGCTTGGCGAGGCGGGAGGCGACGGCTTCGGGCTGGTGGCGCACCAGGCCGCGGACCTCTTCGACGAGCTCGAGGAGCTGGGGGCCCTCCTGGCGGACGAGTGCCTGGCCGAGGAGGTTGCCGAGCCGGCGGATGTCGCGGCGGAGCTGCTTGTCGTCGGTTCCGCTGGAGGAGTCGAAGTAGTCCATGGAGGTCTCCACTGGTGGTCTGGACGGTGCCAAAGGTATGGCTCCGCAAGCTGCGCCATGAGGCCCGAGGGGGCCGCCCGCGCCGACGTCCTTGTCCGCGGTCCTGCACTAGTGCTCCTAGACGCTGCCGGGTCTAGGTAAAGCGCTGTCAGCGTAACTTACCGGTAATGGCCGCGCCACTTTCTCAGTCCGCCATGCGGGACGATCCGGTTCATAAGCGCCTGGCGCGGGTGAGCAGAGTGACGGCCTCGTGGCTTACGCTGGTGCGACCGAATCCGATGCCGCCCCTGCCCGTAGCACTGCGAAGGGATCCCGACCGCCGATGTCTGACTGGGTACTGCCCGATGAGATCCTCGCCGAGGCGCCGAGCCACACCCCCTTGCCGCACGAACTCGCCGACCTTGAACTGCTGCTGTACGGCGCTTATGCGCCGCTGCGCGGGTTCATGGGCGACGCGGAGGCGCGGGCGGTGACGCGGACCGGGATGCTCCCGGACGGGACGGCGTGGCCGGTTCCGGTGACGCTGGACGTGCCGATCGCGACCGCGCAGCTCCTCGACAACCCCGACCCGAAGCGGCGTGTGCTTCGCATCACTGACCCGGAGGGGGCGCCGGTCGCCGCGGTCGAGTGCCACAGCCTGGACGCGCTCGGGCCGGACATGGTGCGCGTGGGCGGGCCGGTGCGGCGCATCGCCGACGCCGCGCACGGGGTGTTCACGGGCCTGCGGGCGACGCCCGAGCAGGCGAGGACGACCTACACGAAGCCGCGGGTGCTCGCGCTCGTCGCGGACCAGCCCCTGCACCGCCCGCAGCTGGCGCAGCTGGCGCGCGCGGCGCACAACCTGGCCGCGCACGTGCTCGTCATGATCCCCACCGGCGACGAGACCAACGGCGGCCGGGAGCTGCGGCTGCCCACGGCGGCGCTGGTGCGCTCGGTGCTGGCCGCGAAGGACCGGCTGCCGACGGCCACGGTGCTGACCGTGCCGCTGTCGAAGCGCGGCGACAAGCTCCGCGACGGCCTGCTGACCGCGAAGGTGGCGGCCGCGTACGGCGCGACCCACATCATGACCGGCCGGGACGGGCTCGGCGGCGGCGACGGCGTGCGGTCGATGGTGCCGCGCGAGCTGGCGTACGACACGCGCGACGGCCAGTGGCGGCCCATCGAGGACATCGAGCCGCCGTTCCGCCGCAACGCCTTGAGCGACGCCGAGATCGCCGACATGCTCGACCGCGGGTTCGGGCTCCCCGAATGGCACACGCCGCCGAGCGTCGCCGCCGAACTGCGCAAGGCGCGGCCGCCGCGCCGCCAGCGCGGCCTGGTCCTGTTCTTCACGGGCCTTTCGGGTTCGGGCAAGTCCACGATCTCGCGCGGCGTCTACGAGGCGCTGCTGGAGGACGGGACGCGCACGGTGTCGCTGTTCGACGGCGACGTGGTGCGCCGGCTGCTGTCGAGCGGGCTCGGGTTCTCGCGCGCGGACCGGTCGGTGAACATCCGGCGCATCGGGTTCGTGGCGGCCGAGGTGGCGCGGCACGGCGGCATCGGGATGGCCGCCCCGATCGCGCCGTACGAGGCGGACCGGGCCGAGGCGCGGCGCATGGCCGAGGCGGCGGGCGCGGACTTCGTGCTCGTCCACGTCGCCACGCCGCTCGAGGTGTGCGAGGCGCGGGACCGCAAGGGGCTGTATGCGAAGGCGCGCTCGGGCCAGATCCCGGAGTTCACGGGGATCTCGGACCCGTACGAGGAGCCGCCGGCCGCGGAACTGACCATCGACACGAGCGAGATCACGATCGGGGAAGGCGTGGAGCAGGTGCTCGAGTACCTCTCCGAGGGCGGCTGGCTGGAGCCGACCGGCCTGCGGCTGGGTTGAGGACGCAAGAAGGCCCCGGGCGGACGCCCGGGGCCTTTCCCATCGCCTAGAACAGGGTCGACCAGTAGTCCCAGAAGCCGGTGCCGACGATCATGATCACGGCCGCGTACAGCAGGGTCAGGCCGATCCAGTGGTAGCGGAGCAGGTCGTCGACCGCGTCGCGCCAGTCCTCCCCGACCGGGATCGCGCCGGTGTGCAGGTTGCGCACCGTGGTGAACCAGAAGATCGGCAGGACCACGGCCCACACCGCCATGCACCAGGGGCAGAGCACCCCGATCCGGTACACCGACTGGTAGATCAGCCACGACACGAACACGAGCCCGCCGAGCGCGCCGACGTTGAATCCCAGCGCGATCCAGCGCGGCAGCGACACCTTCGACAGCCACAGCGCGCCCATGAAGACCACGAAGGGGAACGCGACGAGCCCGATCATCGGGTTCGGAAACCCGAACACCGAGGCCTGCCAGGTGTTCATCACGGTGCCGCACGACAGCACCGGGTTGAAGTCGCAGGAGATGGCGTGCCCGGGGTCGATGAGCGAGGCGATGCGCTCGTAGGTGAGGTCGAACGCGGCGGCCAGGCCGACCAGGCCGCCCAGGAGCAGGACGAGCCCGGTGACGGTGCGCCCCCGGGCCTCGCGGCCGCTCTCGCCGAAAGCCTCGTCCATCCGCGCTTCCTCCGTACCGGCCGTCCGGACCGCCGTTGCCGCAATCGTGTTCACGCAAGGGTAACGACCGCGGCCCGCGCAGGTTGCGGACAACTGGCCGTTATGTGATGGTTTACGCCCGCAGCGACTTGCCGCCGTCGACCACGAGCGTCTGCCCCGTGATGTACGAAGCCGAAGGCGCGCAGAAGAACACGGCCGCAGCCGCGACCTCTTCGGGGGTGCCGGGGCGGCCCATCGGGCCGTCGAGGCCCTTCTGGAGCTCGGGCACGGTCGAGGAGCCGGTGCGGATGAGGCCCGGCGCGATCGCGTTCACCGTGACGCCGTCGGCGACGACCTCGGTCGCGAGCGCCTTGGTGAGACCGGTGACCCCCGCTTTCGCTGCGGCGTAGGCGGCCTCGGCCGGGACGGCGTTCACGACGCCGGTGGTGGCCGCGATGTTCACGATGCGGCCCCAGCCGCGCTCGGCCATCGACTGCACGAACGCGCGCGAGACCAGGAACGCCGTGTCGAGGTTGCGGGTCAGCTCCGTCCGCCAGTCCGCATAGGACAGCTGCGCGACCGGCTTCACCACGGCTGGATCGGTCTTCGAGGTCAGGCCCGCGTTGTTGACGAGGATGTCGACCTCCCCGATCGCCTCGGCGACCGCGTCGGCGAGACCGCCCACCTCCGCCTCGTCGGCGAGGTCGGCGACGAACCCGATCGCGCCGATCTCCTCGGCGCGTTCGTGAATCCGCTTGGTGGTGGAGACGATCGCGACCGCCGCGCCCGCCAGGCGCAGCCGCGTCGCGATGGCGAACCCGATGCCGTCCGCCGCGCCCGCCCCGGTGACCAGCGCGATCTTTCCGGCGAGCGAGTCGAGTTCCTGCAGCCGCCCGCGGGAGGCCTGCGTCACCTGCCCTTCGCCGGTCGACGGGAGGTCGATCACGTCGGCGAGGCCGCCCCGGTCGACCGTGGCGTAGGCGTCGTCGGCGTCGAAGGAGGAATCGAATGCGTCGGCGCTCGTGCGCGGTTCACTCATGCCCGCAGTCTCTCACGGCACCGTTATCAAACAGATGAGCGGCAGGCCGAACCATGCCGAACCGGCATGCTCGCGGAGAATCCTCCATCAGGCCGTCCACAAGCCCCCACCCACCACGAGAGGGGAAGATACAGCCCACCTTCGCACCCGGGTCCGACAGAACACGGCCCCCGCGGCCCCTGTGTCACCCGAACGTGTCAGCGCCGCGGCGCCCCCGTGGCACCATCGAGGAATGGACCCGCACCCCGAGTCCGGCCTCGGCCCGGTGCTGACCGCCCTGGCGCGCAGCGCGGTCGCGACCTCCTTCGCGCACAGGCCACCCGGAACCGCCGCCCTCATCGCCGCCGAACCGGAGGCCCCGGCCCACGCCGCCGCGCTCGCGAAACGCGAGGCGACCTTCGTGACCCTCGAGCGGGACGGCCGCCTGCGCGGTTGCATCGGTACATTGACGGCCTTGCGGCCCTTGGGCATCGATGTCGTGCGCAACGCCCGGCTCGCCGCCCGCGACCCGCGCCTGCCGCCCGTCGGGGAAGCCGAGGTCGCCTCGCTCCAGGTCACCGTCACGGTCCTGTCCCCGTCCGAGCCGATCGCCGTGCGGGCCTTCACCTCCCTGCTCGACCACTTGCGGCCCGGCCGGGACGGCCTGACCCTCAAGGACAAGGGCGGCCGGCGCGCCACGTTCCTGCCGTCGGTGTGGGCGAGCCTGCCCGAACCCGACCGGTTCGTGGCCGCGCTGCTGCGCAAGGGCCGCTGGCCCCGCCACCTGTGGACGACTGAGCTGCGCGCGGCCGCCTGGCCCGAAGGCCTTGCGGCCGAACGCTACGGCGCCCGCGAGTTCTCCGGTTAGGGCAGCGTGACGAGGGTGCCCTCGGCGGTCTTCACCGCCGCGCCCGCGACCGAGACCGACACGGCCGCACCGTTCTCGACCACGACCTCGCCGTGCAGCGTCGACGGGCGGCCGATCTCGGCGCCCTGCGCGATCTCGTAGGCGTGCACGCCGTCGCCGCCGATGAGCCCCTGGTCGACCAAGTGGACGCCGAGCGCCACGGCCGCCGAGCCGGTCGCCGGGTCCTCGCCGACGCCGCGGTGGAACAGCCGCGCGTGCACCGCGTTCGAGTCCTCGTCGAAGCTGAACAGGTAGACCTTCTCCAGGTGCCCGGGCACATCGGCGGCGGCGGGCACGTCCTCGTCGGCGAGGCGCACGAAGTTGTGGTCGAGGCCGGCGCTGGCGTTCTTGGGGGTGCCGATGATCTTGGCGGGGTCGAGGCCGATCGCGGCGGCGGCCGTCGCGGGGTCGAGTTCGGGGCCGACGCTGATCGCGGTGGAGGTGAGCTTCGCGGTGCCGCCGTCGACGGCGACGGTCATGAGGCCCGCGCCGCATTCCTGGACCACGGTGCCGCCGTTGGGCTCCACGCGACCGGAGGCGACGGCGGCGATGGCCGCGCCGATGGTGGGGTGCCCGGCGAACGGCAGTTCCTCCGCAGGGGTGAAGATCCGCGCGAGATAGTCCGCGCCGGGGGCGGCGGCCGGGAGCACGAACACGGTCTCGGAGAAGTTGAACTCGAGGGCGATCGCCTGCATCTGCGCGGTGGTGAGGGCCTGGCCGTCGAAGACGACGGCGAGCTGGTTGCCCGCGTAGGCGCGGTCGGAGAACACGTCGTAGATCGCGAAAGGAAGCATGGGCCAGTTATAGCGCGGCTCGCCGCCGGGCGCGGCCGGTGCGACGGCAGGCTCCGGGCGGTAAGGCGACGCTCACATTGCCGCAGCGAATCGCGTCGTTACGATTGAGTCATGTCTGACAACGCTGCCGTCGTCGAGGCCGTGCACGAAGCGCTCTCGCACGTCAACGACCCCGAGATCCGCCGCCCGATCACCGAGCTGGGCATGGTCGACACCGTCGAGGTCGACGGCGGTCGCCTGTCCCTCAAGATCCTCCTCACCGTCGCGGGCTGCCCGATGCGCGACACGCTCCAGCGCGACATCGCCGGCGCCGTCGACGGCGTCGAAGGCGTCACCGAACTCGAGCTCGAGTTCGGCGTCATGAGCGAGCAGCAACGCGCCGACCTGCAGACGAAGCTGCGCGGCGGCCGCGCGGGCGCCGAACCGGTGATCCCGTTCAACCTGCCCGAGTCGCGCACGCGCGTGTTCGCGATCGCCTCCGGCAAGGGCGGCGTCGGCAAGTCGTCGATGACGGTGAACCTCGCCGCGGCCCTGGCGCAGAAGGGCCTCTCGGTCGGCATCGCCGACGCGGACATCTACGGGCACTCGATCCCGCGGATGCTCGGCGTCGAGGGCGCGCCCACGCAGGTCGAGGACATGATCATGCCGCCGCAGGCGCACGGGATGAAGGTCATCTCCATCGGGATGTTCACCCCCGGCAACACGGCGGTGGTGTGGCGCGGGCCGATGCTGCACCGCGCGCTCCAGCAGTTCCTCGCCGACGTGTACTGGGGCGAGCTCGACGTGCTCCTGCTCGACCTGCCGCCCGGGACCGGCGACATCGCGATCTCGGTCGCGCAGCTGCTCCCGACCGCGGAGCTCGTGGTCGTGACCACGCCGCAGCAGGCGGCGGCCGAGGTCGCCGAGCGCGCGGGCGCGATCGTCACGCAGACCCACCAGAAGCTCGCCGGAGTGGTGGAGAACATGTCGTGGATGGAGCTGCCCGACGGGTCGCACATCGAGCCGTTCGGCTCGGGTGGCGGCAAGACCGTCGCGGAGGCGCTGACCCGGGACGTGGGCGCGGACGTGCCGCTGCTCGGCCAGATCCCGCTCGACCCGAAGCTGCGCGAAGGCGGCGACGCCGGTGTGCCGCTGGTGATCTCCGACCCCGACTGCGAGGCGTCGCGGGCGATCCGCGCGATCGCCGACCAGCTGGCGGTGCGGAAGGTGTCGCTGGCGGGCAAGCAGCTGGGGCTGAGCCCGGTCTAGGCGCTGGGTCCCGGACTCGGGAACCAGGACTTTTCTGGCTCTAGCCTTCAAAACGGGCATTCGCAGCGCCCCCGGCAACAACCCTGGCACAGGGGTATGACACGAATCTTTTGAGCGGCGGCCCTCGGGTGTTGAGGGCCGCCGCTCTTATTTCCCCAGTTTCCGGATCAAAGCTTGCGGACGGTGACGGCGGTGCCGTAGGCGCACACCTCGGTGCCCATGTCGCGGGCGTCGGAGACGTCGAAGCGCATCATCACGACCCCGTTGGCGCCCAAGGACTTCGCCTGGTCGACCATGCGGGTGAGGGCTTCCTCGCGGGAGGTGGCGAGGGCCTTGGTGAGGCCCTTCAGCTCGCCGCCGAGGAGCGACTTGAAGCCCGAGCCGACGTCGGAGAAGAAGTTGCGGGACCGCACGGTGAGGCCGAACACCTCGCCGTGGGTGTCGAGCACTTCGTAGCCCGGCACGTTCTCGGTCGTCACGACCACGAACCCCGAAGCGGTGGGATTGGCGCCGCCGAACTCTCCAACTCTGTCCATGCGGACCAGGCTATGCGCGGATCCGGCCGCTCACCTCGCTCTTCGGGATGAACCTGCGGAAGGCGCGTAGCACTCGGGTACTACACCCCGGGAACACCAGAGGCCCCGGCCGGAGCCGGGGCCTTCGCGCTGACGGGTCTACTGGGCGCTGTGCAGGGCGGCGTTCAGCTCGCCCCAGGTGCCGGTGCGCGGGCGCACCTCGAGCCTGCCGGTCTGCGTGTTCGTCCAGAACTGCAGGTTGTCCTTGCCCGAGAGGGTCGCGGCCTTGACGATCTCGCCGTCGGGGGTGGTGACCTTCGAGCCGGCGGTCACGTAGCAGCCGGCGGCCACGACGCAGTTGTCGCCCAAGGAGATCCCGATGCCGGCATTCGCGCCGAGGAGGCAGCGCTCGCCGATCGAGATGACCTCCTTGCCGCCGCCCGAGAGCGTCCCCATGATCGAGGAGCCGCCGCCGATGTCCGAGCCGTCGCCCACGAGCACGCCCGCGGAGATGCGGCCCTCGACCATCGAGTTGCCGAGCGTCCCGGCGTTGAAGTTCACGAAGCCCTCGTGCATGACCGTGGTGCCCTCGGCGAGGTGCGCGCCCAGTCGCACGCGGGAGGCGTCGGCGATGCGCACGCCCGACGGGGTCACGTAGTCGGCCATCGGCGGGAACTTGTCGAGGGACTTGACCTCGAGCTGCTGGCCCTGGCCGCGCAGTTCGAGGCGGGCCGCGTTGACCGCGTCGGCCGGGACGGGGCCGAAGTTCGTCCAGGCGTTGTTCGGCAGCAGGCCGAAGATGCCCTCGAGGTTGATCGAGTGCGGGATGACGAACCGGTGCGAGAGCAGGTGCAGCCGCAGGTACACGTCGGCGGTGTCCTCCGGGGCCTCCGCGAGGGACTTGACGGTGATCGACACGCCCTTCGAGGTCGTGCCGGTCGGGTTGGCCCGCTCGAGGTCCGGCGTCTCGACCCCCGCGGGGGCCTCGCCGAGGCCGAGGCGGGTGAACCACACGTCGAGGACCGTGCCGTCGGAGGCGACCGTGGCCACGCCGACGCCCCATGCACCTTCAGTCAGGAAATCACTCATGCGAAAAGCCTATCGACGCGGCGGGTATCGTCTGCGGATGTGACAGTTTTGAGTGAGGCAGTCCTCGCCGACCCGGTCGCGCTGACCAGGGCCCTGTGCGACATCCCGTCCGTGTCCTGGAACGAGGCGGCGATCTGCGACCAGGTCGAGGCGGCCCTCAAGCCCTTGCAGCACTTGACGGTCGAGCGGATCGGGAACACGCTCGTGGCCCGCACCGAACTCGGCCGGGGGCGCCGCGTCATGCTCGCGGGGCACCTCGACACGGTCCCGGTCAACGACAACTTCCCCACCCGCCTCGACGGCGACGTGCTGTGGGGCCTGGGCACCTCCGACATGAAGTCGGGCACGGCGCTCGCCCTGTGGATCGCGGCCACCGTGCCGAACCCGAAGTTCGACCTGAGCTTCGCGTTCTACGACCGCGAAGAGGTCGAAGCCGAGCACAACGGCCTCAACCGGCTCTCCCGGACCCGCCCCGAACTGCTCGCCGCCGACTTCGCGATCCTCCTCGAGCCCACCTACGGGCTCGTCGAGGCCGGCTGCCAGGGCACCATGCGGGTGCGGGTGAAGACCAGCGGGAAGCGGGCGCACTCGGCGCGGTCCTGGAAGGGCGAGAACGCGATCCACAAGATCGCGCCCGTCCTGGAGCGGCTGAACGCGTACGAGGCGCGCGAGGTCGAGGTCGACGGCTGCACCTACCGGGAGGGCCTGAACGCGGTCTTCATCGGCGGCGGCGTCGCCGGGAACGTGATCCCCGACGAGGCCTGGGTCGACGTGAACTTCCGGTTCGCGCCCGACCGCGACGAGGCCGCCGCCGAGGCGCACGTCCGCGAGGTCTTCGCCGGATTCAACGTGCTCGTCTCCGACACCGCCCCTTCCTGCCGCCCCGGGCTCGACAGGCCCGAGGCCGCCGAGTTCGTCGCCGCCGCCGGAGGCGAGTTCCGTGCGAAACTCGGCTGGACCGACGTGGCCCGCTTCGCGACCTTGGGCATTCCCGCCGTGAACTACGGGCCGGGCGATCCGAACCTCGCCCACAAGCAGGACGAACGCGTCGAGATCCCGCGCATCCGCGCCTGCGCGGAAGCGCTGCGAGCCTATGTGGAGGAATCATGAGCCGTCCGAAGCGCCATGTCACCGCCGATGAGAAGGTGCTGGACGCCGCGCACCGCGAGGAGTGGAAGCAGCGCGCCGCCTGGCGGGTCATGAAGTTCCAGGCCGAGTTCGTCGAGGGCTTCGAGGCGATGGAGGCCGCCGACCTCGGCGACGCGATCTGCGTCTACGGCTCAGCGCGCACCCCGGTCGACTCCGAGGAGTACAAGCTCGGCGTCGACCTGGGGCGCAAGCTGGGGGAGGCGGGTTTCTCCGTCATCACCGGCGGCGGCCCCGGCGCGATGGAGGCCGCGAACCGCGGCGCCGTCGAGGCGGGCGTCAAATCGGTCGGGCTCGGCATCGAGCTGCCGTTCGAGCAGGGCATCAACGAGTTCGTGCACATCGAGCTCGACTTCAAGTACTTCTTCGTCCGCAAGGTCATGTTCCTGAAGTACTCGTGCGGGTTCTGCGCGCTGCCGGGCGGCTTCGGCACCATGGACGAGCTGTTCGAGGCGTTGACCCTGGTGCAGACCGGGAAGGTCGGCAAGTTCCCGATCGCGCTCGTCGGCTCGAGCTACTGGGGCGGGCTCTACGAGTGGCTGCGGCAGTCGATGCTCATCGAGGGCAAGATCAGCCCGCAGGACGTCGACCTGCTCATGATGACCGACGACGTCGACGAAGCCGTCGAGCACATGCGGCTCGCTCGCTGAGGGCGTCCGCGGCCTAGAGGCTGCGGTGCGGGGCCTTCGGCGGCTTGTCGCCCTTGATCGCGGCGACCATGTCGAGGACCTCCCGCGTCGCGGCCACATCGTGCGCGCGGAAGACGCGCGCGCCGTTCCACGCCGAGATCGCCGTCGCCGCGAGGGTCCCGTTCAGCCGCCGGTCCACCGGCAGGTCCAGCGTCTCGCCGACGAAGTCCTTGCGGGACAAGGCCACCAGCACCGGCCAGCCGGTCGCCGCGAGCTCGTCGAGGCGGCGGGTGAGGTCGAGCGAGTGGTAGGTGGTCTTGCCGAAGTCGTGCGTGGGGTCGATGAGGATGCCGTCCGCGCGCACCCCGGCCGCCACCGCCGCCTCCGCGCGAGCCACCAGCTCGGCGCGGACCTCGGCGACCACGTCCCCGTAGACGGCCTTCGCTGCCACCGTGCGCGGCTCCAGGCCGCCGGTGTGCGAGACGACGAAGCCCGCGCCCGTGTCGGCGGCGACCTCGATCACGCTCGGGTCCCAGCCCGCCCACGTGTCGTTGATGAGCTCCGCCCCGGCCGCGACCGCCTCCCGGGCCACCTCGCCGCGCCATGTGTCCACGGAGATGACCAGGTCGGGGTGGCGGTCGTGGACCGCCGCGATGAACGGCACCACGCGCTCGATCTCCTCGGCCGCCGACACCTCGGGCCCGTCGCCGGCCTTCACGCCGCCGATGTCGACGATGTCCGCCCCGTTGGCCACCGCGTTGTCCACCGCGGCCACCGCCGCCTCGAACGCGAAGGTCGCCCCCGAGTCGTAGAAGGAGTCGGGCGTGCGGTTGACGATCGCCATCACCGCGTAGTCGCCCTCATCGAACACCCGTCGGCCCAGTTTCAACGCTCGCATCCGTCTATGCTGACAGCCGCCACGGCCACCCGCCACCAGAAGGAGCCACCCGATGCCCCGCTTCGACCGGTCGCACACCGACGACCTCGCCGCGTACATCAAAGCCAGCCCCACCCCGTACCACGCGTGCGCCGAAGCGGGCCGCAGGCTCGAGGCTGCCGGGTTCGAACGACTGGACGAGACCCGGGACTGGGACGACTACGACTCCGAGGCCACAGGCCAGTACGTCGTGCGCGACGGCTCGATCATCGCCTGGCGCGAGCCGGAGTACGTGCCGGAGTCGGTCCGCATCTTCGGCGCGCACACCGACACGCCCGCGTTCAAAGTGAAGCCGAACCCCGACACCGGCTCCGCGGGATGGAAACAGGTCGCCGTGGAGGTCTACGGCGGCGTGCCGCACCAGACCTGGCTCGACCGCGACCTCGGCGTCGCCGGCCGACTCGTGATGCGCGACGGCGCCGAAGTGCTCGTCAATGTGGACCGGCCGCTCCTGCGGATTCCCCGCCTCGCCATCCACCTCGACCGGGGCGTGAACGAGGGCCAGAAACTCAACGCCCAGTCGCAGCTCACCCCGATCTGGGGCCTCGGACAGCCCCGCGACGGCGAGTTCCTCGAGTTCATCGCCGCCGAAGCCGGGGTGGACGCGGACGACATATTCGGCCACGACCTCTTCACCGTCGCCCTCGACGAGCCCGCCTACCTCGGCAAGGACGAGGAGCTGTTCGCGGCCTGGCGGCTGGACAACCTGACCAGCACCCACGCCGGCATCGCCGCGCTGATCGCCGCCGACGACACGGGGGCCAAGGTCCCCATGCTCGCCTCGTTCAACTACGAGGAGATCGGGTCGATGACCTACTCGGGCGCGCAAAGCCCGTTTCTGGAATCGGTGCTCCGCCGGTGCCTGCGCGACGACTACGACACCGTCATCGCCGCCAGCGCCATGATGTCCTCCGACACCGGGAACGCGATCCACCCGAACTACCCGGAGAAGCACGAGCCGGGGCACCGGCCGATCCCCGGCGGCGGCCCGATGATCAAGGTGAGCGCGAACCAGCGGTATGCGAGCGGCGCGGAGGAGCAGGCGCTGTTCCGGCGCTCGGCCGAGAAGGCCGGGATTCCGTGGCAGACGTACGTGAACCGCAACGACATCCCGGGCGGGACGACGATCGGCCCGATCTCGGGCACGCAGCTGGGCATCCTGACCGTGGATGTGGGCCTGCCGATCCTGTCGATGCACTCGGCGCGGGAGCTGTGCGGGGCCGAGGACCCGGGTCTCCTCGCGGATCTGGCGCTGGGACTGTTCACCCACTAGGCCGTTCACCCACAAGAACGTGCCTCCCCGGTATGGTGAGACCGTTGCGGGACACGGCCTCGGCGAAGCTCGCGAGCCGTGCATGGGCAAGGAGGCGCTTTGACTTGGCGGACCGAACTGGAGCGGGCGGCCGCTCGTCTGCGCGACGCCGCCGGCGCCGCCGACCAGGCCGAGGATCTGCTTCGGCAGGATGCTTCGCGTTTGGCCGCAACGGGAGTCGAGGCGCGGCGCGCTGAGCTCGCCGAGCGGCTGCGCGGGGTCGCCGCGACCGCGGCGACGGGCTGGCTCGGGGACGAGCTGGCCGCGATCGCGCCGGGCGCGCCGTTGTGGACGGACGCGCCGTCCACTGAGGCGGTGCGGATCGGCACGGCCGAGATCGAAGACGCGCCGGCGTTCCCCGCGCTCGCCGGGCTGCTCGGCAAGGGCCACTTGGTGTGCGACGGGGACGCCGCCGACCCGCGCGTGGCCGGGATGCTGCAGTCGCTGCTGCTGCGGATCGTCGCCGCGCACCCGAACCTCGAACTGAGCCTGGTGGACGGCGTGACCCTCGGGCAGGTGTTCGCGCCCGCCACGGCGCTCGTGGACGCCGGGATCGCCGGTCCGGTGGCCACGGACCACCTCGCGCTCGCGCGGGTCCTCACGGCCGCGGAGAAGCGACTCACGGAGCTGCGCGACATCGCCGCGCGGGGCCAGTCGATCGCGGACCGGCCGTTCCATCTGATCGTGATCGCGGGGCTGCCGCCCGAGGTGGGCAGTTCGGTGAGGGAGCGGCTGGCGGCGCTGGCGCACGCGGGGCCTTCGGCGCGTTGCCATCTGGTGCTGTGCGGGTGGCGGCAGCTGCCGCATCGGGAGGCGCTGCCCGCGATCGAGCACGCGACGTACTTGTCCTGCAACGCGAGCGGCGTGCGGTTGGGGAGTCTGCCGCTGCCGGTGCGGTTGGACGCGGCGCCGTCGCCGGCCCTTGCGCGCGCGGTGTACGGGTCGCGGGCGCAGCAGCGCAAGGAGGCCGGGGAGCTCAGTGTGGGCGATCTGGTGCCGGAGGTGCTGTGGTCGGCTTCGAGCCGGGACGGCCTGTCGACGGTGATCGGCCGGGACCAGGCGGGGTCGTCGACGGGCGGGGATGTGGAGGTCGCGTTCGACGACGCGACGCCGCACTGGCTCATCGGCGGTCGCACCGGCGGCGGCAAGACGGTGTTCCTGCTCGATGTGCTGTACGGGCTCGCGACGCGGTACTCCCCCGCCGAGCTGGAGCTGTACCTGCTGGACTTCAAGGAGGGCGTCTCGTTCACCGAGTTCACGCCCTCGCATCTGGACCCGTCGTGGATTCCGCATGTGCGGGCGGTCGGGGTGGAGTCGGACCGCGAGTACGGGGTGGCGGTGCTGGGGGCGCTGCGGGCGGAGTTGTCGCGGCGCGCGGGCCTGATGAAGCGCGCGGGGGCGACGCGGCTGGCGCGGTTGCGGGAGCTGCGGCCGGATCTGCCGCTGCCGCGGATCGTGGCGGTGGTGGACGAGTTCCACGTGCTGTTCGCCGGGAACGACCGGCTCGCCGGTGAAGCGGTGGCGCATTTGGAGGAACTGGCGCGCAAGGGCCGCTCGTACGGGGTGCATCTGGTGCTGGCGTCGCAGACGATCTCGGGGATCGAGGCGCTGTACTCGAAGAAGGACTCGATCTTCGGGCAGTTCCCGCTGCGGGTGGCGCTGCCGGGCGCGAAGCACCTGCTGGACGAGGGCAATGACGCGGCGGACGGGATCAGCGTCGGCCAGGCGGTGATCAACGACGCCGGAGGCATCAAGGGCCGCAACCGGACCTGCCGGTTCCCGGACGCGTCGAGCGCGGAGGAGCTGCTGACGGGGTTGCGTCGGCAGCTGTGGGAGCGGCGGGACTCGGACGTGGAGCCGGTGGTGTTCCGCGGCTTCGACGAGCAGCATCTGGAGGACGATCCGCGGTTCGCGGAGCTGGCGCCGACGCATGCGCCGGTGGCGCTGCTGGGCCGGGCGGTGGACGTGCACATGTCGTCGGTGGGCTACCAGTTCGACCGCAGCCCGGGGCGGCACCTGGCGGTGCTGGGCACGTCTGCGGTGGCCGCGGACCTGGTCGCGGCGGCCGCGATTTCGCTGGGGCGCCAGCATGAGCCGGGGAGCGTCGCGTTCGAGGTCGTGGCGACGGCCGTGGGCGTCGAGGACACGGCGCGGCAGGTCCTGGCCGAGCTCGAGGCGGGGGGCCACGAGTGCCGGCAGCTCGCGCCGGGTTCGATCCTGAGCGGGAAGCGCGGCATGCCGACGTACCTGGTGTGGTTCGGCGCGGACGGCGCCGACGGGCAGCCCGCGGCGCTGCGGGACCTGCTGCTGCACGGCCCGGCCGAGGGCGTGCACGTGATCGGCTGGTGGCGGGGCGCGCGGCGGTTCCTTGACGACATCGGCGGCTCGGCCGGGCGCGAGCACTGCGCCGGGGTGGTGGCGCTCAACATCGCGGGGAACGACCTGGCGGCGATCACGGGCGGGTACGAGCGCACCTGGGAGGCGCGCACGAACCGGTGCCTGGTGATCGACCGCCACGCGGGCACCGAGACGCTCGCGGTGCCGTACGTGCGGCCCGGCCGGCTCGACGGCCTGCCGGTCCAGGACCTCCCCGGGAAGGTGGAGTCGCGATGAGCCTCAGCGCATACGAGGACCTGGTGCACGAGCTGGCGCGGCTCGACGCGGACACGGCCGCGAGCACCGCGCAGGCGACGCGGGCGCTGGAGCGCCGCCGCGAGACCCTGCGCGAGGTGCGGTCGGGGATCGACGAGGAGATGGTCGACCTCGCGCAGCTGTGCGCGCGGTTGCGGCACAGTACGCCGGACTTCACGGCTCGGCAAGTCGACGACGGTGCGGGCGAGTTGCCTGGGCGGCAAGGCGAGCCCGATGCGGACCTCGTGCTGGAGCGGGCGAAGACGGCGCTGCGGGAGGCCGAGGCGGCCCGGACGGCGACGACGCGGGCCGCGCAGCGGCCGACGCTGCTGCCCAAGTCGCACCATGTGGTGCGGGAGCTGCTGGTGTACGGCTCGTGCATGGTCGCGTGCCTGGCGGTGCAGTTCGTCTACCTGGCCGCGTCGGGCGGCGGGGGCGAGTCCGCGCTGTGGGTCGCGTTCCTGCTGCCGGTGGTCGCGACGCTCGTCGGATATGTGCTGGTGGGGATGGCCAACCGGCCGCGCCTGCCCATGCTGGACCGGACCGGCAAGCCCATCAAGGCGGTCGTCCCCCACAACCCGCGTCTGGGAGTGACCCTCGCGGTCTGCACAATGGCGCTGTTCGCCTATTTCGCGTTCTTCGCTTAGAACCGCTTGGAGGAGCCCCGTGGGTAGCTTGCTTATGGAGTTCGCGCTGCCGCTGGTCGTCGCCGCCATCGGCGTGTGGATCGCCTTCGCGATCGTCGTGTGGGCCACCGGCCGCGACTCGCTTCTGGACACTGCCCCGGCGGTGCCCCCGCTCGGCCTCGGGGAGGGCGAGCCGGTCACCGAGACGGCCGTCGCCTCCGTCAGATTCGACACCGGCATGCGCGGCTACCGCACCGACCAGGTGGACGCGGCGCTGGACCGGCTCGCGTGGGAGATCGGCCGCCGCGACGAGCTGCTCGCCGAGATGCAGTCGCGGCTCGACGGGACCGCGGACACCGAGGAGCTGCGCTCGCCCGAGGAGGACGACGCGCTCCGGATCGCCAACGAGGGCGCGACGGGCGACCCCGGCACGGACGAGGCCGCCCTCGACGGCGCCGTCCCCGAGGGTGCCGCCTCCGACAGTGAGGCAGGGCGCGAGGGGCCCGGGGAGACGGCGCCGCGCAGTGAGGCGTGATGGGATATGCCCATGCGTTATTGGCTGCTGGCGTTGAACGAAGACGAGTACACCGAGCAACAGGCCTACGAGGTCGAAGCGGTCGAGCCCCCGGCGCGCGCCGAGGGCGTCGCGGACGGCGACGAGGTGGCCCTGGCCGGGCCGGAGGGCGTGTTCGCGCTCGGCGAGGTGAAGGGCGCGGCGATCGTGTACCGACGCCGCCTCGAGGCGCCCGCCAGGACCGTCGAGACCGAGCAGGTCTACGGCTCCGCCGAGGCCGAGGGCGCAGAGGGCTGGATCGAGCTCAACCCGGAGGCGTGGGAGAACCTGGTCCGGGCGCTGCCGACCCCCGAGCGCCGCAGCGACTGGCTGGTGACCCTCTCGATGCCCATCGAGGCGATCGACAAGGCCGAGGCCGTGCGCCAGTTCTGGTCGTACATCCGCTCGCTCGGTCCGAAGGAGCTGCCGACCTTCGTTTCGCCCTACGGAAGGGAACTTGAGGGCACTTCGTTCCTTTTGGGCGTCGAGCACGAGCAGGACCCTGAGGAATAAGTGACTCAGGTCACGCTCCGTTAAGAAAAATCACGCAAGTCGCAAAAGGCACTTTTCAGCTGATTTCTACGCAACTTTGTCACATACTCGGAGGGGCGAGTTGGCCGTCGGCCTGCTCATCAGGGAAACTTGATCTAGCAACGTCGAGTCGCAACCTGCGGCCTTGGATCGAGGGGAGACCAAAATGGCGGCCATGAAGCCGCGGACCGGTGACGGACCGCTTGAAGTCGCACAAGAGGGCCGGGGCATCATCCTGCGGATGCCACTCGAAGGCGGCGGTCGGCTGGTCGTGGAGATGAGCCCCGAGGAAGCCCAAACCCTGCAGAAGGAGCTCGAAGGAGCCCTCGAGTAATCGAGGCTCCCTACCACCCCCGGCGACCGACCCCACCGCCAAACGGTCTGCGAGCCCGCCTCGAACGCTCTCGGGGCGGGCTCTTCCCGTGCGCTCCGCACGGCACCGCGCGGCATCCGGACGGACCATCCGTCATCGGGCGGAATGCCGGGGCAGGTGAACGAGCGGCATATCCGGCATAGACTTTCAGTCATGACTTCCGGCACCCAGCCGCCCCAGGCAGATCCGGGCAATCCGCAACACCCCGAGGCGAACGCGAGCGCGCCGCACGAGACCGCGCCGCGACCCGACATGCAGCCCCCGGCGCCCGCGGCACCGGCCGCGCAGGACCCGGCCGCTCCGCAAACCGCGTACCCGGCCGCACAAGATCCGACGGCCTCGCCGGCCGCCTACCCGCAGGACCCCGCGTCCGCGTACGGGGCGCCCGAGATGCAGCCGCCCGCGCCGAACCCGGAGCACCGCCCCGCGGAGTCGACGCTGCCGCCGACCGGGTACCCGGCCGCCCAGGCGCCCGCGATGCCGCCGTCCGCCTACCAGACCGACCCGGCCGCGCCTTCCGGCGCGCCGGCCATGGCCGCGCCCGTCCAGCAGCCGTACGCCGCCCCGCAGGCGGACCAGTCCGCGTGGTGGCACCCCGCCGCCGCGTCCGACCCCTGGCGCGACCCCGGCAGCCGCGCCGTCATCGAGACCCGCCCGGCCCCCCACGCGCCCGCACCCGAGCCGCTCCCGGCCCGCGTGCCGCGCTCCAGGCCCGCGCTGGGCATCGTCATCGCCGTCTCCGCCGTCACCGCACTCATCGCCGGGGTCCTCGGCGCGGCCATCGGCATCTGGGCCACCCGCTCCGACTCCGGCAACGGCAGCTTCCTCGGCGCCGAGCCGCAGGTCGAACGCGACGTCGACTCCGTCGCCGGCGTCGTCGAGCAGATCATGCCCTCCGTCGTCACCGTGCTCACCGCCGACGGCGGCAACGGCTCGGGCTTCATCGTCTCCGACGACGGCTACGTCCTCACCAACCACCACGTGGTCGTCGGCGGCGGCACCGAGGCCGCCGAAACCCTCCAGGTGCTCTTCAGCGACGGCAACGTCACCACCGCCGAAGTCATCGGCTCCGACCCCGACTCCGACGTCGCCGTGCTCCGCATCGAAGGCGACGAGCACCCCGCGATGGTCCTCGCCGACTCCGACCAGGTCGCCGTCGGCGACCCCGTCCTCGCCGTCGGCGCGCCGCTCGGGCTCTCCTCCACCGTCACCGAGGGCATCGTCTCGGCGATCGACCGGCCGGTCCTCACCGAGAACAACAACGGCGAGGTCGAGTCCGTGATGGCCGCGATCCAGACCGACGCCGCCATCAACCCCGGCAACTCCGGCGGACCGCTCACCGACATCGCCGGCCAGGTCATCGGCATCAACACCGCCATCGCCTCCACCGCCGCCGAAGGCGAGGCCGGCAACATCGGCATCGGCTTCGCCATCCCGATCAACCAGGCCAAGCGCATCGCCGACGAGATCATCGCGACCGGCACCGCCAGCCACACCGTGCTCGGCGCCGAGCTCGGAGAATCCGAATTGGGGATCGGGGTGACCCTCAGCAAGGTCCTCGACGGCTCCCCCGCCGCCGACGCCGGACTCCAGGACGGCGACGTCGTGACCAGCTTCAACGGGAACATGGTGGCCGAGAACACCGAGCTGATCGCGCTCATCCGCAAGCTCGCGCCGGGCACCGTTGTGACCGTCGTCTACGAGCGCGATGGCGAGGAGCACAGCGCGCAGGTCACGCTGGAAGCGGCCACCGACTGACGTGGGAGTACTCTAGGCGGAGGTTTCTCAGGTATCAGCAGGTACAACAGTCGGGCAGTAGGAGGATCAGCGTGTTCGGAGGCTTTGGCGGAACCGAGTTCCTGGTCATCATCCTCATCGCCATCTTCCTGTGGGGTCCCGACAAGCTGCCCAAGGCGCTGGCGAACCTCCGCCGGTTCATCTCGAAGGCCCGCAACATGGCGTCGAACGCCGCCGCGGACCTCAGCCGCGAGATCGGCACCGACATCCGGCCCGAGGACCTGAACCCCAAGACCTTCGTCCGCAAGCACATCCTGACCGAAGAGGACCAGGAGATGCTGACGAGCCCCCTCAAGTCCACGATGCGCGACCTCCAGGAGGGCACCAAGCCGCTCCAGGAGGGCCTGACGGACACCACGCGCGAAATCGAGAGCACCCGCCGCGACGTCAACCGCGGCAGCATCACCCGCAAGACCCACGGCACCAACGGTTCCGGGGCCAACGGGTCCGACGCCGCGGCCGAGCCGGCCGCCGAGCGCACGCGCGACCGGGCCGCCAGCTTCGACGACGTGACCTGAGCCGGTAGCGCCTGTCGGCCCCCCGTGCGACACTGCGGGGATGATCGGCACATGGCACGGCCTCATCATCGACTGTCCCGACCCGCACGCGCTCTCGGCGTTCTACCGACAGGTCCTGGGCATGGTCCAAGTGCAGGACGACGGCGACTGGGTGGTCATCGGCACCGGCCCGGACCAACCCGGGATCGCCTTCCAGCAGGCCGAGGTGTACATGCCCTCGACCTGGCCCGACCCTTCGATCCCGCAGCAGATGCACCTCGACATCAAGGTCGGCTCGCTCGACGAGGGCGAGCGGCAGGTGCTCGAGCTCGGGGCGCGGCGGCTGGAGGGCGGCGGCGAGACCTTCCGGGTCTTCGCCGACCCGGCCGGACACCCGTTCTGCCTCGTCACGGAGTGACCTGGCGAATCTGAACCTGAGAACGACGCAGCGGCGCGGGCCGGAGCCCGCGCCGCTGCGATTGCGTACGTCTAGTAGCTCGTGGCCGCGCCGGTACCGAACGTGGCGAGGATCGAGCCGACCGCGATGAGGATGACGACCGCGATCGCGCAGACGACGATGCCCAGCACGAGGCCGGTGATCGCCTGGCCCTTGCCGGCC
Source organism: Glycomyces sp. NPDC049804 (assembly GCF_040674615.1). Classification (NCBI taxonomy): domain Bacteria; kingdom Bacillati; phylum Actinomycetota; class Actinomycetes; order Glycomycetales; family Glycomycetaceae; genus Glycomyces; species Glycomyces sp. NPDC049804. Next base: position 119,837 of record NZ_JBFAMQ010000001.1, on the reverse strand, counting down.
GCCAGACCCGCGTTGATCTTCTTGAGCGAGACGCCGCCGAGGATCGCGGCGATGATGCCGCAGACGATGGAGGCGAAGCTGCCGACGTAGGGGATGCACAGGCCCGCGACGGCGATGATGCCGAGCACCATCGAAGCGATCGCCTGGCCCTTGGGCAGCTGCGGGCCGTAGCCCGGCGCGCCGTACGCCGGCGGGTAGCCCGGGGCCTGCGGCGGCAGCTGCGGCGCGGGGCCGTAGCCGGGCTGCTGGGGCGGGTAGCCGGGCTGCTGGGGCTGCGAGGGGTTCTGGGGCTGGGAACCGGGCTGGCTGCCGTACGGGTCGTACTGGAAGCCGCCCTGACCGGACTGGTCCGGAGGAGGCGGAGGATAGGTCATCGCTGTAGCTCTCTACTCGGGCGGAAACGGCGCGGGGACGTTCACGATAGCCGACAGTCGCCACCCGCGGGGACACGGCCGGATCGGGAAAGCCGCAAAAGCCGCAGGTCAGGCGTTTTACTTGGGGGCCTTGAGGAGTCGGCCGCGCAGGACGATGGCCGCGGGCTCGCGGGCGGCGGCGATGTCGGCCCGCGGGTCGCGTTCAAAGACGACGAGGTCGCCCAGATCCGTTGGGACGCCGAGCCATTCGCGGGCGCGCCAAGAGGAGGCGGCGACGACCTCCGCGGCCGGGATCCCGGCCTTCTCGTGCAGCAGGCGCATCTCCTCGGCGGCGAGGCCGTGGTCGATGCCGCCGCCGGCGTCGGTGCCGAGGTAGACGGGAACGCCCGCCTCCCAGGCGGCGCGCACGACCTCGGGGAAGCCCTGTTTGAGGCGGCGCATGTGGTCGGCGTAGCGGGGGAACTTGACGTCGGCCCCGGCGGCGATGTCGTCGAACGTCTCGATGTTGATCATGGTGGGCACCAAGGCGATCCCGCGCTCGGCCATGCGGTCGAGGAGGTCGGGCGCGAGCCCCGTGCCGTGCTCGACGGAGTCGACGCCCGCTTCGACGACGCAGGCGACGGCCTCCTCGGAGAAGGTGTGCACGGCGACCTTGGCGCCCTCGGCTTGGGCGGCATGGATTGCGGCCGTGAGGATCTCGGGCTCGAACGAGGGGGCGAGGTCGCCCTTGCCGCGGTCGATCCAGTCGCCGACGAGCTTGACCCAGCCGTCGCCGAGCTTGGCTTGGCGGGCGAGGGCGGCGACGGCCTCGTGCGGCTCGCATTCGAGGCCGATGCCGCGCAGGTAGCGGCGGGAGGCGGCGATGTGGTGCCCGGCCCGGATGAGTCGCGGCAGGTCGTCCTCGCCCACGAGTTCCGGGTACGGGTAGGGCGACCCGGCGTCGCGGATGGCGAGCACCCCGGTGTCGCGGTCGGTGCGAGCCAGTGCGCGGGCCTCGTCGAGGCTCTCGATCGGGATCGGGCCGCGGCGGATCCCGATGTGGCAGTGGGCGTCCACGAGCCCGGGCAGCGCGAACCCGGCGGTGGCGACGGTGCGGGCGCCGGGCACGGGCTCGAACCCGAGCCGGTCGCCGTCGACGTACACGTCGCGCACGGTGTCGTCGGGCAGCCAGACGACTCGGAAATGCAGCGGCTCGAGCGGCGCGGGCGAAAGCGGTGCGAGTGCGTTCATCGCATCGCAGTATCGCCCGTACGGCTCCGGAGGTTCAACGGGGGCGCGCGGACCGGCGAAGTCCTCGAGACGGGGGCATGTTGGACGGGCGAGCCGCCGGCGCCGGTGACGGCTGCGCGGCGCTGGTGGCCGTCACCGGTCGAGCGGTACCTGGCGATGACGGCCGAGGCAGGGGCGGGGCGCGGGCGCGGGTGAGCCGACCGCGCCCCGCGCAGGTTTGGTGAGTCTCCCCCACCACTTTCGCGGCCAGGGCAGGCGGGCGGCGCGACGCGACGGGGGCCGACCGCCGCTACCCGCCCAGGGTGGGTAGATCCTCCCGCCACTCTCGCGGCCGGGTCCGACAAGATCGCGCTTGCCCTGGCTCGCCGTGTCCGAGCACACGCGAGGCCGGGCTGCGCTTCGCGCGGCCCGGCCTCAGCGGAGGTTCGCCGGTGGTCGCCTCACCGGAGCTGCAGGAGCGAGTGCTCCCGGAGCAGCAGAGCGGCTGCTACTTGTCCTTCTTCTGTTCCTTGAGGAACTTCTCGAAGTCGATGTTCGGCAGGTCGCCGGGGTTGAGCTGCGAGAGGTCGGGCATGCCCGGGGGCAGCTGCATGCCGGCGGGGAGCTGCGGCATCGCGTTCTGCGCGGGGCGGCCGCCGCGGGCGACGGGCTTCTTCTTGCCCTTCTTGCCCTTGCGCTTGTTGTACGGCGACTTGGTGGCCTTCGTGCCGCCGCCGAGGCCCATCGCGCCGGTCATGCCGCGCATCATCTTCTGCGCTTCCTTGAACCGCGTCAGAAGCTGGTTGACCTCGGAAACGGTCACACCCGAACCGTTCGCGATGCGCAGGCGGCGCGAGCCGTTGATGAGCGACGAGTCGCGGCGCTCGGCCGGGGTCATCGAGCGGATGATCGCCGAGGTGCGGTCGATCTGCTTGTCGTCGATGGAGTCGATCTGCTGGCGCATCTGGCCCATGCCCGGCATCATCTTGAGCACGTTGCCGATCGGACCCATCTTGCGGATGGCCTGCATCTGCTCCAGGAAGTCCTCGAGCGTGAAGTCCTCGCCCTTGAGGAGCTTCTGGGTCATCTCCTCCTTCTGGTCCTCCTCGAACACGGCCTCGGCCTGCTCGATGAGGGTCAGCATGTCGCCCATGCCGAGGATGCGGGAGGCCATCCGGTCCGGGTGGAAGACGTCGAAGTCCTCGAGCTTCTCGCCGGTGGAGGCGAACATGATCGGCTGCCCGGTCACGTGCCGCACCGAGAGCGCGGCGCCGCCGCGGGCGTCGCCGTCGAGCTTCGAGAGGACCACGCCGGTGATGCCGACGCCGTCGCGGAAGGCCTCGGCGGTGTTGACCGCGTCCTGGCCGATCATGGCGTCGATGACGAACAGGACTTCGTCGGGGTCGACGGCGGCCCGGATGTCGCGGGCCTGCTGCATCATCTCCTCGTCGATGCCGAGGCGGCCGGCGGTGTCGACGATGACCACGTCGTGGCCCTTGCGGCGGGCCTCCTCGATCGAGTCGGTCGCGACCTTGACCGGGTCGCCCACGCCGGAGCCCGGCTCGGGCGCGTAGACGGCCACGCCGGCGCGCTCGGCGAGCACCTGGAGCTGCCCGACCGCGTTGGGGCGCTGGAGGTCGGCGGCGACGAGGAGCGGCGAGTGGTCGTCGCCCTTGAGCCACTTGGCGAGCTTCCCGGCGAGCGTGGTCTTGCCCGCGCCCTGGAGGCCCGCGAGCATGATGACCGTGGGGGCCTGCTTGGCGTAGTTCAGGCGCCGCGTCTCGCCGCCGAGGATGGCGATGAGCTCCTCGTTGACGATCTTGATGATCTGCTGGGCCGGGTTGAGGGCCTTGGAGACCTCGGCGCCCTTGCACCGCTCCTTGATCTCGTTGATGAAGGTCTTGACCACCGGGAGGGCGACGTCGGCTTCGAGCAGGGCGAGGCGGATCTCGCGGGCGGTGGCGTCGATGTCGGCATCGGTCAGGCGGCCTTTGCCGCGGATCGACTCGAAGATCCCGGACAGTCGATCTGACAGAGCGTCGAACACGGGCGAACCTCTCGATGGTGCAGTACGGATTTGCAGCTGGCCCTGTAGGGCGCGGCTCCAGCGGGCGCCGGGCGCGCTGGACTCCTACGAGCTTAACGGGGATGGCGGCGGGCCTGCCGCCCGGTGATGCCCGGATCGGGCGTGACCTGAACCCGGGAACGCGGAACGGCCGCCCCGGGGGGAGGCGGCCGTTCCCAATTGATTCATGGCTCGCACGCATCGCCACGAGGGCGGTGACGTGAAGTCGGTTGTTACGCGGTGACCTTCTCGACGGCCTCGGCGTTGGTCTCGGGCAGACCCGTGCCGGTGTTGCCGTTGAGGGGCAGGTCGTAGCCGGCCTCGCCGTGCTGGGCGGCGTCGATGCCCGCCAGCTCCTCTTCCTCGCTGATCCGCACCCCGATGGTGAACTTGAGGATCAGGCCGATGACGAAGGCGACGAGGGCCGAGTAGACCAGGACGGCGCCAGTGGCAGCGGCCTGCTTGCCCAGCAGGGTGGCGTCGCCGCCGTAGAAGAGGCCGTTGACGCCCGCGGCGCCTTCGAAGGCGAAGAAGCCGAGGGAGACCGAGCCCCAGAAGCCGGCGACCATGTGGAGGCCGACCACGTCGAGGGCGTCGTCGTAGCCGAACTTGTGCTTCAGGCCGATGGCGAACGGGCAGATGATGCCGGCGACGGCGCCGATTGCGATCGCGCCGAGCGGGGTCACGAGGCCCGCGGCCGGGGTGATGGCGACCAGGCCGGCGACGACGCCGGAGCAGCCGCCGATGATCGAGGGCTTGATGCCTCGGATCCGGTCGACCAGGAGCCAGGCGAGGATAGCGGCGGCGGTCGCGACCTGGGTGTTCAGGAAGGCGAGGCCCGCGAAGCCGTCAGCGGCGAAGGCGGAGCCGGCGTTGAAGCCGAACCAGCCGAACCACAGAAGGCCGGCGCCGAGCAGGACCAGCGGCAGGTTGTGCGGCGCGAAGTTGCCGTCCTTCCAGCCGATGCGGCGACCGACCACGATCGCCAGGCCGAGGGCCGCGGCGCCCGCGTTCACGTGGACCGCGGTACCGCCTGCGAAGTCGAGGACGCCCCACTGCTTGATCCAGCCTCCGGCGTTCCACACCCAGTAGGCGACGGGGCAGTAGACCAGGATGACCCAGGCGGTGGCGAAGATGATCCAAGCGCTGAACTTCATGCGGTCGGCGACGGCGCCGGCGATGAGTGCGACCGTGATGATCGCGAACATCATGCCGAAGGCGGTCCAGACCGCGGAGGGAACGCCGTTCAGCCCGGCGGCGGCGGTCAGCTCGGTGGCGGCGCGGGAGCCGAACAGCGAGGAGAAGTCGCCGAAGAACTTGGTCGAGCCTTCGCCGACGGCGATGGACTCGCCGACCAGCACCCAGGCGATCGACACGATGCCGATGGCGACCAGGCACTTCATCATCATGTTGATGACGCTCGTGGCGCGGGTCAGGCCACCGTAGAACAGGGCGAGCGCCGGAGTCATGAGCAGGACAAGGGCGGCAGAGGTCAGGATCCAGGCAGTGTTGCCTGTGTCGAGCTCGGGCATGGCCGCCTCCTCTCTCCAGAGATAGGTAGTACGTACTGCGGGCTTCAGGGCTTTCCGGCGTGAGGGGAGCGACGGTGCTCGGCGTAGGCGTGTGTCACGCGCCGACCGAGCGCTCAGCTCACTTGCGACTCGCAAGCTCGCCGAGATCGGCCGGCGCGTGATGCTCCTACCTACCGGAGTGAAGCCAGCTTCACCAAGACGTGTTACGCGACCCGGGCCTGCGTGTTAAGAAGTTGTCGCCAAAGATTTCGAATGTGTGAACTCGGCCTCACAAGGCCGCCGGAGGCCGCTACCGGAGGAACTGAAGCGGCGGTTGTGCCGTTTGGGGCGTTTGCGGGGGCCTTTGAAACCGTGACCTCGACATGACCACTCCGTTACAGAACTGTGTTGTACTGTTCTTGACGCATAACTCGAGTGATCGCTAACATCACGCGGCGTATCGTCGTATGGGACAGCGGCCACACTGGTACCGGGACGCCCCGGACCCCTGGGACGGCCTGCGACGGACAAGAAAGAGAACCTGCAGCGATGGCGCAACCGAAGAAGGCAGCCAGTATCTGGGACGTGGCGCGGCTGGCCGGGGTCTCCCACCAGACCGTCTCCCGCGTCGTGAACGGCTCCCCGCGGGTCGCGGCGGCCACTCGGGACAAGGTCCTGGACGCCATCGCCGAACTGGGCTACCGGCCCAACCGGCTGGCCCGCAGCCTCGCGGGCGGCGCGGTCGAGTCGGTCACCGTCCTCGCAGCGGACACCTCCCTCTACGGCCCCGAGGCCGCCCTGCGAGGCATCGAGAAGGCGGCCAGGTCGCTCGACTGGAGCGTCCAGATCTCCGTGCTCGACCCCGCCGACACCCACTCGGACGCCGACATCATCGCGCGCCTGCCGCGCGCGGGCGAGCCGACGATCATCATGGCCCACGACGAGCCGGGCATGAGGGCCAAGCAGGTCCTGCTCGACACGCAGCCGCAGGCGATGGTCGCGATCGGCCCCTACACGGCCGAAGAGCTGGCCGCTTCGCCGTGGCTGGTGGGCATGGACGACGGCAAGGCGGCCGCCGAAGCCACCAAGTACCTTCTCGACCTGGGGCACGAGACGGTGCACCACCTGGCGATCCCGACTTCGACGGGCACGTTCGGCGGCGGCAAGGCGCACCGCGCCGAGGGCTGGTCTCGGACCCTGCGCGAGGCCGGACGCGAGGTGCCGGACCCGGTGCCCTCCGGCTGGACGTTCGCCGAGGCGTTCAAGGCGGTCCAGCCGCTCGTCGCCGACCCGTCGGTGACGGCGATCCTCTGCGGCAACGACCACCTCGCGCTCGCGACGCTGCGCGCCGCGCACCTCGCCGGGCGCAGCGTCCCCGGCGACCTCTCGATCGTCGGCTTCGACAACACGCCGTTCACCGCCTACACGACCCCGGCGCTGACCACCGTGAACCAGGACTTCGAGAGCGTGGGCCGCGGCGCGTTCGAGCTGCTGCGCCACCGCATCGACGGCTCGAACCCGCGGCCGAAGCCGAGCTGGCCCGAACCGGAGCTCATCGTCCGCGAGACCTCGGGCCCGCCCCGCCCCCGATCCTGACGCGAAAGGCCCGGCCATGGCCCTCACCCCCCTCCCCCAGGGGGCGGCCCGCCTCACCGCGGACTTCGCCGCCCCGACCGGTCCGGTGCTGCACGGCGCGGCCGGGTCGCTGTACGGCGTCTCGGAGGACGGCGTGCCCGGCGACGAGCTGCTGGACGCGCTCGACATCACCACGCTCGGGGTGAAGCCCGACGGCGGCGCGCAGCATCCCGGCGGCGACGCGTCGAGCGTCGTGAGCGCCTTGCGCCGCAACGGGGACGGCCTCGCGTTCGTATACCTGCAGGACCTGTTCGCGAAATGGCCGTACGAGGACGCAGGGATAGACGTCTACCACGAGCGGCTGTGCGCGGTCGTCCCGCCGATGCTCACGCCCGAGAACGCCGGGCGGCTGGTGTGGGTGCCGTTCAACGAGCCCGACTGGATCTGGTACTCGCTCAAGGAGAACGCGCCCGCGAAGTACGACCGGTTCCTCGCCGACTGGATCACCACCGTGCAGCTGCTGCGCGGGCTCGCGCCGGGCGTGCCGATCGCCGGCCCGAACGAGGCGTACTACCACCCCGAGTTCCTGCCGCATTTCCTCAGACGCGCCAGGGACACCGGGACGCTCCCGGAGTGGATGACCTGGCACGAGCTGTCGCCGCGCTCCCTCGCCGAGTTCCGCGGGCACTACGCCGCCTATCGCGGCCTGGAGCGCTCGCTCGGGATCGCGCCGCGGCGCGTCAACATCGACGAGTACGGCAACAACCGCGACCTCTCGGTGCCCGGCCAGCTCGTGCAGTGGGCGGCGATGTTCGAGGAGGCGAAGGTCCACGCCGACATGGCGTACTGGACCGCCGCCGGCGGCTACTCGGGCGCGGCCCCGCAGCCGAACCTGCCCAACGGCGCGTGGTGGTTCCTCAAGGCGTACTCGGGGATGACCGGCCAGACCGTGCGCGTCGTCCCGCCCCATCCGAACACTGTGGACACACTGCAGGGGCTCGCGAGCCTCGACGCCGAGCGCGGCACCGCGCAGATCCTCGTCGGCGGCACCGTCGAGGACTTCACCGTCGCCGTCACCGGCCTCGACCCGGAGCTGTGGGGCGACCGCGTCACCGCCACCGTGCACCGCATCGACTGGACCGGCTACGAAGGCGCCTCGGGCCCGCCGCAGCCCATCGCGCAGGTCGTCGCCGACCCCGCGGACCTCGAGATCCCCGTCTACGGCCCCGACCGCATGGCCGCCTACTGGATCACCCTCACCCCCGGCGAGGCCGCCGTGATCGGCCCGCCGCCGTGGAAAGGGCAATGGGACGCCGAAGCCGCCGACATCACCTCCGGCGAGATCACCCGGCACGGCCACGCCGACGACGGCAACGCCTTCGCCGCCTCCGGCGAGCACGACGTGTGCGGCCTCAACAAGACCGACTCCGCCGTGGTCTTCCAGGTCGTCGTCCCCGAAGCCGGCGAATACGACCTCGCCGTCTTCTACTCCCACATGTACGGGCGCGGCGCCGAGGCCACCGAACCCCAACCGGCGCAGCAGGTCCTCACCGTCAACGGCGCCGAACGCCTCCTCGACTACCCCAGCACCATGAACTGGGGCCACCGTTCCATCGCCCGCGTCCCCCTCACCCTGCGGGCCGGCTCCAACACCGTCGAACTGTCCAAATCGGGCGCCATCGGCACCGCCAACGGCGAAGTCGCCCTCGACAAGCTCGAACTCACCGAACGCCGCGGCGGCCGCGTCTGCTACGACGCCGCCTTCGCCCGGCAGCACGGCGACGGCCTCGTATTCGACGTCTACGCGGCCGAAGCCGGCTACCACCGCATCGAAGGCGCCGACACCGCGATCCTCGCCGGACCACAGAACCAGGACGTCCTCGTCGACCTCGCCCGGCCCGTGTTCCTCCACGCCGGCATCAACCGGCTCCGCACCGAGGCGATCGACGGCTCCCTCCTCGTCGCCCCCGCGCCCGGGCCCGCGCCGATCGAGGTCGACGCCGCCGAAGTCACCCGCGCCGGCGGCTCCTGCCTCGTCGTCAACGACTTCGCCCACCGCGGCCACGTCATCGGCTGGAACGGCCGCGGCGCCACCGCCGCCATCGAGGTCGACACCGCCGAAGGCCCCCACGCGCTCCTCATCAGCTACGCCAACGACGAACGCACCGACGGCCACGAGTACAACGTCGACATCGTCACCCGCCACTGCGCCGTCACCGTCAACGGCAAGGAGGCCGGCCGCTACCCCATGCGCGGCACCTGGACCTGGAACGACTTCTGGACCTACCCGGTCATCGTCGACCTGCGCGAAGGGCGCAACACCATCGTCTTCGCCAACCCCGACGGCCCCACCGCCGAATTCGAGCGGTTCCGCATCGCGCCGCTCAACCCCTAAGGGACGCAGCAGGGTCCGCGCCGAAGCGCGGACCCTGCCGCATCGGTCACGCCGAGGCGAGCGCGTTCAAGGCCTCGAACTGGGCGTCCGTGAGCTCGAGCTCGCGCGCCCCCACGTTCTCCTCCAAGTGCGCGATCGAGCTCGTGCCCGGAATCGGCACGATGTTGTCCGAGCGGCGCAGCAGCCACGCCAGCGCGGTCTGCGCCGGGGTCGCGCCGATCTCGGCGGCGATCTTGCCGACCGGCCCGTCGGGGCCGGCGTGCTCGCCCGCGGCGATCGGGAACCACGGGATGAACGCGATGCCCTGCTCGGCGGTGTAGTCGAGCACGGCCTCGCTCTGGCGGTTGATGAGGTTGTAGAGGTTCTGGACGCTCGCGATCGGGGCGACGGCCTGGGCCTCCTTGAGCTGGTCCACGGTGACCTCGGAGAGGCCGATGTGGCGGATCTTGCCCTGGCGCTGGAGTTCGGCGACCGTCTCGATCTGGTCGGCGATCGGCAGGTCCAGGTCGAGGCGGTGGATCTGGTAGAGGTCGATCGTCTCGACGCCGAGGCGGCGGAGGCTGAGTTCGACCTGCTGGCGGATGTAGGCGGGGTTGCCGACCGCGACCCACTCCTCGGGCGAGGGGCGGGTGTTGCCGCCCTTGGTGGCGATGACGACGCCGTCCGCGTACGGGCGCAGGGCCTCGGCGATCAGCTTCTCGTTGTCGCCCAGGGCGTAGGCGTCGGCGGTGTCGATGAAGTTCACGCCGAGTTCGACGGCGCGGCGCAGGACGGCGGCGGCGGCCGCGCGGTCCTTCGGCGGGGTGAAGATGCCGGGGTCGCCGGTCAGGCGCATGGCGCCGTAGCCGAGCCGGTTCACCTGGAGGTCGCCGCCGATCACGATGTCGCTCATGGGAGTGCCTTTCAAGCCGTGCTTCAGGGTGGGGCGGCCGGGGAGTCGAGCCCGGCCCACGTTTCGGTGCAACCGCTTGATCGGCCGCATTGTTCCCGTTCGAGTGATGTCGCGTGCGCCACGTCGACACAGGCATTCTCGGCGGCGGTCCGGGTCGGGGCGGATGCGAGACTCTTCGCATGATCAAAGGTTTCAAGGATTTTCTGATGCGCGGCAACGTGGTGGAGCTCGCCGTCGCGGTGGTCATGGGTGCGGCGATGACGGCGCTGGTGACCTCGTTCGGTGACGCGTTCCTCAACCCGCTCATCACGCTGTTCACCGGCGGCGCCGAGGTCGGCGGCGAGTTCGCGGTCAACGGCGTGGTGTTCCCGTACGGGGTGTTCCTGAACGGCCTGCTGGTGTTCTTCCTGACGGCGGTGGCGGTGTACTTCGTGGTCGTGCTGCCGATGAACAAGCTTCGCGAGCGGTTCGCGCCCGTGGCCGAGGAGGTCGAGGAGGTGCACGCGGAGGCGGAGATCGAAGTGCTGCGGGAGATCCGGGATCTGCTGCGGCAGCAGCAGAACAGCAACCGGGTCTAGGTCGCCGTTCGGCCCGCCGGTGCGCCGCGCCGGCGGGCCGTGGCGTTTCCGGGGCCGGGAGGGCGGGTAACCGGCGGGTCCGGCCGCACTCGGGTCTTGCCGGCGTCGTACCCCCGTGGGACGGTGGGTGCAGCCGATCCGACTGTGGAGACCGAGCCGTAAAGGAACCCGCATGCCTACGAAGATTCCGCTCGGGGCCCCGATCTGGGCCGACGCGAACACGCCCGATCTGGTTCGGGACCTGGATTTCTATACGCGCCTGTTCCGGTGGTCGAGTTTCGGCACCGGGGAGGAGTTCGGGCACTACACGGAGTTGTGCCTGGGTTCGACGGTGTCGGTGGCGAGGGCGGTGGGCGGCCTGGCGCCGAACCCGCCTGGCGATCCTGACGCGGTGTCGGCGTGGGGGGTCGCGTTCCATGTGGCCGACTGCTTCCGGGCGGCGGCTGACGCGGAGAAGCTGGGCGCCACCGTGGTGAGCCATCCGGTGCGGGTGGGCGACGACCTGGTGTACGCGGCGTTCAAGGACCCGGACGGCGGTGCGTTCGGCCTGTTCGAGCCGATGAGCGACCATGTCGGGTTCACGGCGTACGGGGAGCCGGGCGCGGCGGTGTGGTTCGAGTACGTGTACGACGGGGCGCCGGTGGAGGCGATGCAGTTCTATTCGGAGCTGCTGAACTGGTCGGTGCGGGTGCCGGGCGAGGACGAGCCCTCGCACGACGCGCCGTACGTGGGGCTGTGGACGCACGGGCATCTGACGGAGCGTTCGGTGGAGTTCGGCGGGGCGCGGATGGCGCTGGGGCCGGAGTTGCGGATGAAGCCGCACTGGCTGGTGTGCTTCGGCACGGACTCGGTGGACTTGACGGCCGCGAAGGCGGTCGACCTGGGCGGGCGGGTCGCGGTGGCGCCGGTTGACGACCCGGGCGGCCGCATGGCGGTGCTGGTGTCGCCCACGGGCGCGCACTTCACGATCATGTCGAGCAAGCAGATGGACTGAGCGGGCGCTACTCCCAGGGGCGCGGGGACATGATGCCCGCGATGGTGCCGCTGGGGGCGGCGATCCCGGCGATGCGCAGGCCGGGCACGTCTATCGGCTGGCCCGCTATGGAGCCGCCGAGTTCGACGGCGCGTTCGCACACGTCGTCGGCGTCCTCGACGCCGAGCATGACGGTCCACTGCGCGGGGAGCCCGAGTTCGAAGCCTTCGGAGGCGTGGCAGCCGCCGAACTCGCGCTCGTCGCCGACGGCGCTCAGCGCGGCGTAGGGCTTGTCGTTGGCCTCGTCCTCCCAAGGGGGCGTGGCGATCTTCCAGCCGAGGAGGTCGGCGTAGAACCGCATGGCCTCGGCGGGCGCGCCGTCGACGCGGTACTCGATCCAGCCGACGCTGTTGGGCTCGCCCCACACGCCGAAGCCCACGCTGGCCTCGCGGATCTCGGCCAGGCCGAACTCGGCGCCGTGCGGGTCCTTGAGCATGGCGAACCGCAGCATGCGGCCCCAGTCCTCGGGTTCCATCATGACCTCCGCGCCGAGCGCGCGGGCGCGGGCGGTGACCGCGTCGCAGTCCTCGACGCTGAAGTGGACGTTCCACACTCGGCTCGGCTGCGCGTCCGGAGGGCACGGCATGATGCCCATGACCGCGCGGCCGCCTTCGGTCCCGTCGGGGATGGCGAAGGTCGTGTAGTGCCCGAACTCCTCCCCCGCGTCGACGGCCTTCCAGCCGAACAGGGACTCGTAGAAGGCGACGTCGGCGGCGAGGTCGGCGGTCAGGGAGTCGGACCAGACGGGCGCACCCACCGGAATCGAGGTCATGGCGCTGCTCCTTCGCATGCGGTTTCGAACCCCCTCACGTTCGCACGCCTCACCGACATCGCGCAGAGGTTTCGCGGCGGCGCGGCATCGAGACGGCGGCCATCACGGCGAGGGTGAGGGCGGCCATCGCAGCGGCCGGGGCGAGGGCGGCGAGGGGCGCGCGTTCGAGGTACGGGAGGGAGCGGGCGAGGCTCGCGCCCCATTCGGGGCTGTCGGGGGCGGCGCCGAGGCCGAGGAAGCCGAGTGACGCGATGCCGAGGGCCATGCCGGGCAGGCGCAGACCGGCATGCGCCGCAAGGGGTCCGGCGACCAGGGGCAGCGTGTGCCTGCGCAGGATCCACCATCGGCCCGCGCCGAGGGCGAGGCGCGCTTCGAGGTGGCCGGCGCCTCGGGCCTGGGCGACGAGTTCGGCGGCGTGCGCGGCGAGCGGCGGCCAGGAGACGGCCGCGACGGCGAGGAGCGCTCCGAACTGGCCGCGGCCGAGGACCACGACGACGATCATCCCGGCGATCGCGATGGGGAACGAGTTGCACGCCTCGGCGAGCGGATGCGCCAGGCGGGGCGCGAACCCGAGGGCGAGCGCGAACACGAAGGCGAGGCCGCACGCGAGGAGCGCGGCCCCGGCGGTCCAGAGCGCGCCTTGCCCGAGGCGGGCGAGCACGTCCCGCCCGAGCTCGTCGGTGCCGAGCCAAGCGGCGGCGGACGGCGCGTCGAGACGCGAACCGGTGGCGATCTCGCCCGAACGCAAGGCGCCGTATGCGACTGCGACGAGGACCGGCAGCGCGGCAGCGGCGATCCACGCGTAATGGCGGCCGCGTCCGCCGGAGACGGGCGGGCCGGCCGGGGCCGCCGCTTCGGCGGCCGGCCCGTCGAGCGCGCGGACGGCGAGACGGGCGATCAGCCCGGCCGCGAAACCGAAGGCGATGAGCAGGGCGATGCAGGCCTGCAGCACCGGGAGGTCCTGCGCGTCGGCGGCGGCGAGGGCGGCGCGGCCGAGGCCCGGGACGGCGAAGATCGTCTCGACGGCGACGGCCGCGCCGGTGATCGAGACGGCGATGATCGCGAACTGCGGCAGCACGGGCGGCAGCGCCCGGCGCAGGAGGCCGCGCGCGATGCGCCGCCGCGGGTACCCGGCGGCGCGCCACTGGCGGACCCAGTCTTCGGCGGCGACGCGGCCGATGGCGTCGCGCCCGAGCCGGGCGAGGACCCCGCCTCCGGGCAGGCCCATCGCCAGAGCCGGAAGCACCAGATGTGCCGGGCCGCTGAATCCGTACGCCGGGAGGACGCCGGCCCAGGTCGCGAAGACCGCCACGCCCACTGTCGCGATGAGGAAGTCGGGCAGCGCGGCGAACGAGGCTAGCGCGACGCCGCTCGCTCCGACCGGCCGCCCTTGAACCGCCCGCCGCAGCGCGGGCGCACAGGCGAGGGCCGCAACAGCGAACGTGACGACGAAGGCGGCGGCCATCACCGTCAACGAGGTCCCCAGCGCGGGAAGCACCGTGTCGGCGACGGCCTCCCCACTGGTCCAAGAGGTCCCGAGGTCACCGCGCGCCAGTCCCGAGATCCAGTCCCGCAGGATCGCGACGGGCCCGGCGTCGAGTCCGAGTTCGGCGCGGATCGCGTCGAGCGCGCCGTCAGTGGCCTCGCGGCCCGGGTAGCGGGCACGCAGGACGGTGAGGGCGGGATCGCGGTCGGCGAGCCACGGCAGCAGGCCGATGGCGGCGAGCACGGCGGTGAGGACCGCGGCCCGGGTCAGGGTTCCCCGCAGGAGCGCCACCGGCTACTCCATAGTGGTTGCGGCCGTGATGATCTCGCGTTCGCGCGGGTCGCTGGTGACGTTCGCCGCGCCGCCCGCGACGCCGGTGACCAGGCGTTCGTGGGCGATGGGGATGACGGCGACGGTGGCGAGCACGACGGCCTCGGCGTCGAGGACGGCGCTCTGGCGCGCTGCGGCGGCGTCTTCGGGGGCCATGCCGGGCTCGGCGGCCGCGGCGATCAAGGCGACCGCCACGTCCACGGCGGGGTCGGCGAGGAGGGAGGCGTTGAAGCCGCCGTCGCTGGTGAAGTCGGAGTCGAGGTAGGTGTAGGCGTCGCCGGAGTCCTGGACGACCGAGCGGGACATGAGGAACGCGTCGAAGTCCCCGGCGAGCATGTCGGGCTCGATGTCGTTGTATTCGCGCACTTCGGTTTCGACCGTGAATCCGGCGGCCTCGAGTTGGGCGGCGAGGACGGTGAGCGCTTCGGGGAGCTCGGCGCGGTTGGAGTAGGTGGCGAGGGTCAGGGTCTCGCCGTTCGGGGCGCCGGCCGCGGGGAGGGTGTAGTCGCGGTGGTCGGCGGCCCAGGCGAGGGCGGGGCCGAAGAGGCCTTGGGGTGCGTCGGCGCGGCCCTCGTAGATGTCGTCGACGATCGGCGCGGGGTCGATCGCGGCGGCGACGGCGGCCCGCAGCGCGGGGTCGGCGAGGGGCCCGTTCGCGGTGTTGAGGTAGAGGCTGACGGTGCGGCCGGTCGGGGCGTCCTGGAGCTGCGAGGCGTCGAGGTTCGCGATCTGCGCGTAGGGGACCGCTTCGATGACATGGGCTTCGCCGGAGCGCAGGGCGGCGACCCGGGTGGCGGCGTCGGGCACGTAGTCGGCGCGGAAGCCGGACATCTCGGCGGGCTCACCCCAGTAGTCGTCGTTGCGTTCGAGCACGACTCCTGTGGAGGTGGACTCGGTGATGGCGAACGGCCCGGTGGCGTGCCCGACCGGGTCGACGGGGTCGCTCGCGTAGGCGCCCATGGAGAGGATCGCGAGGTACGGGCTCGAGAGTCGTTGCGGCAGCACCGGGTCGGGCAGATCGGTCTTGAGGCGGAGGGTGTATTCGCCGGTGTCGTCGACGGTGAGGCCGATGCCGTCGATGACGCGGGGGACGCTCGCGGACTGCGCGGCCGAGTTGAGGGCCACGGCGACGGTGAAGGCGTCGAGCGGCGAACCGTCGTGGAAGACGACGCCTTCCCTGAGCGTCAGGTCCCAGGCGGTGGGCTCGGTCTGGACCCAGTCGAGGGCCAGTTTGGGGACCGGGAGGCCGTCGTCGTCGAGGCCGAGCAGGGTTTCGGCGACGGCCCAGCGGGCGAGGAGGAACGCGTCCTCGGAATGCGGCGAGAGCCCGGCCGCGGAAGTGAGTGCGGTGGCGAAGACGAGGGTGCCTGATTCGCTTGCGCCAGAGGAGAAGCAGCCTGCGGTGGCGAGCGCGCCGCCGACGCTGAGGGGTGCGGCTGCGGTGATGAGGGAGCGCCGGGAGAGCGGCATGGAGTGAGCCTCGTCTCTTATCGCTAGGGGTTTCCTATTGCAAATTAGATGCAATAATGGCACACATGTCAGATATCGCTGTGACGCGTGGAGCCCGAGGTGTAGACGGTTACGTTCTCCGACAGGCCGAACCCGGGGACCTCCCCGGCGCGCGATCGGTGATGCTCGACACCGTCTACCGGGATTTCGGGACCGGGTACCTGCCGCAATGGCACTCCGACATCATCGACATCGACTCGTACTACCTTGCACCCGAGGACAACACGCTCTTCGTCGCAGTCCAGGACGGCGTCGTGGCCGCCACCGCGGGCGTGCGCGGCCAGACCCCGGTCTCACCGCCGCACCCGCTCGAGGTGACCAACCGCTTCGAGGAGGGCCACACCGCGACCCTCTACCGCGTCTACGTCCGCCCCGAGCACCGCCGCCGCGGCCTGGCCGCCGCCCTCGTCGACACCTGCCTGGACTTCATCGCGAGCCGCGACCGCTACACCGCCGTCTACCTCCACACCGACGCCCGCACCCCCGGAGCCGTCGAATTCTGGTCCAAGCGCGGCACCATCCTCTTCGACGAACGCATCGCCATCAACGAAATGCGCCCCGAAATCTCCGAGGCACCCTTCCAAACAGTCCACTTCGAACTGGAGATCCCCCGCTAACCGCCTGCGCCCTGCGCCCTGCGCCCTGCGCCCTGCGCCCTGCGCCCTGCGCCCTGCGCCCTGCGCCCTGCGCCCTGCGCCCTGCGCCCTGCGCCCTGCGCCCTGC
>NZ_JBFAMQ010000001.1:0-103287 GCF_040674615.1 Glycomyces sp. NPDC049804 | reverse complement strand
GCGCCGACATGATGCCCCCGCAACTCGCGAACCACCCTCACATGTCACACCCCCATGCGACCGTGGACCTTTTCGGTTGGTCGGCAGGCGGATGCGGGTGGGAAGGGGCACGCCCTACGCGCCCAGAGCGACCCCGCCGCGCGCGGCGCGGCAGGACGCAAGACGCCGCGCGACGGGCCGCCTCCGCCGCGCGACTCCACCGCACGTTCTAGTCGAACCTCGTCACTACGGCTCGAGAACCTGGCGGCCCTTGTACTGGCCGCAGTGCGTGCACACGTGATGCGGCCGGATCATCTCCTGCCGCGGGCACGGGCACACCTGCAGCACAGGGGCCTTCGCCTTCCACTGCGAGCGGCGTTTGCGGGTGTTGGAGCGCGAGAGGCGCCTTTTCGGAACTGCCATGCCGCGATCTTAACGACAACGATTTTCATTAGCAAAAGAGGGTCCGGAAAACGCCGAAGGGCCGCCCCGGCGGCAGGGCGGCCCCTCTTTCTCGGTGCGAATCCTGGGTTGCCCCCGCCCTAGCAGTCGCGCGCGGCGATCGCCAGGTCCGGGAAGTCGCTGAAGACCGCGTCCACGCCCAGGTCGTAGAACAGCTCGAACTCGGCCTCGTAATCGCCCCACGCGGCCGGGTCGGAGCCCTCGCGCAGGTTCGCCGGCAGGAACGAGTTCTCGGCGCGGAACGTCCAGACGTGCACGTCCAGCCCTCGCTCGTGCGCGCGCTCGACGATGTCGGTCGGCTCCGAGATCGAGCCGTCCGCCGCGCGCGGGAAGATCCGGTTCTTGTTGAGGCTCACCGTGTCCAGCGTCTCGGCGTACTCATCGAGCTGGGCGTCCGGGATCGCGCCCTGGCCGTCGATGTTCAGCCCGATCCGGTTGTCGACGCGCTCGTCGATGTTGAGCAGGCTCTCGTACTCGAACGACTGGATCCACACCGGCGACCGCTTCTTGTCGAGCTTGCGCTCCTCGAGCAGGTCGGCCAGCGCGTCCTCGATGCTCATGCCCTTGTCCTCGTAGTAGGACGGGTGCTTCATCTCGGGGTAGGTGATGACCTTGCGGTCAAGGGTCGCCACGTAGTCGAGGACTTCGTCGTACGTGACCAGCTCGAACTCGCCGTCGTGCTCGGCGCTGCCCGGGCGCAGGGCCGTCAGGCGCTCCTCGGCGCGGAGGGTCTTGAGCTCGGCGAGGGTGAAGTCGTCGGCGAAGAAGCCGGTGACGGGCTTGCCGTCGATGAGCTTGGTGGTCTTGCGGTCGGCGAACTCGGGGTGCGCGGCGACGTCGGTGGTCTCGTCGAGGACCGGCTCGTGGCGGGCGAGGAGTTCGCCGTCCTTGGTGAGCACGAGATCGGGTTCGATGACGTCGGCACCCATCTCGACGGCGAGCGCGTAGGCCTCGAGCGTGTGCTCGGGCAGGTAGCCGCTGGCGCCGCGGTGCGCGATGACGAGGGGTTCGTCGTGGTGGGGCTTGGCGGCGGCCGGGGCGGCGGCGAGGCCGGCGAGGGCTCCGGCGGCGGTCAGCACGGCCGCGCCGCGCAGGAGCACGCTCTTGAGGGACATGAAGGTCCTTTCGTGGGGACGGCGCGGCCTTTCGGCGCGGCTCCATCGGGGATGGGCCTTCAGTCAAGCGGCCGCGGTCGTCACCCGTTCGGCGCGAACATGAACGGTGCCTGAACGATGCCAGAAATCCGGCGCGCGGCGGTGGCGGACACGCGGCACGGGCCGTGCGGGAGGCCGTCGCCTCGGCGGTGGTGGCCACCCCGGCATGCACCACCCTGACCATCGGTACGGTCACCGAGGCGACGGCCTCCCGTTCGACCCCTCCCGGCCGGTCCGATCCCGGCAGGATGCCGCGATCCGATGCCCGGGACGCGAATCCGCAGGTATCGGTTTCTAGATCGACGCTCCGGAAGGGAATCCGGGAAGGCTGGACCTCCCCGAAACGATCCATATATTGATAGGAACCGTTTTCTAAGACATCTTGGCGCATCCGCGCCCGCACGTCAAGCATCGAAGCACTCGAATGTCTCCGGTAGCGCCGAGACGGGCGCGAGGTTGCGCGCAGATTGCCTGCGGCGGAACAACAGAAGTGGCCTCTTCCAGCACTTCCGTACGCCGCCCCGGTCCTGCACACTGGACATTTTCGCGCCCGCAACCGGAACGGAGCCCCCATGGAGCCGACCTATTCGCTGATCGGCTGCTGCGTCAGCCGCGACGCCGCCGACCTCGGCCGCGACCCGCTGCCTCCGCCCGTGCACTTCGTCTCGCGCACCCGCATCCAGAGCCTCGTGTCGACCCCCACCCCCCTCGATCCCGACGACATCAAGCTCGACTCGGCCTTCCAGCGGCGCACGATCGTGGAGGACCACCAGAAGACGGCGCTCGACCCGCTCGCCGGTATCGACCACCCGATCGTCATCGACCTCATCGACGAGCGCTGGCAGCTCATCGACACCGGATCGGGGCTGGTCACCTCGACGATCTACTTCCGCAACGCGGGCCTGGAAGAGCGGCCCGGCAACACGCTCGTGCCCAACGACACCGACCTCGCCGACGACGGCCCGTTCGCCACGGCCACAATGGAGTTCGTGAAGCGGCTCCCCGCCCGCCCGGTGCTGGTCCACCGCGCCTTCTGGGCCGCCCTCGACACGGCGGGCAAGCCGGTCAGCGACCTGCGCCGGACCCGCCGGAACAATGCCTGGCTCGGGCGCGCCTACGACATCCTCGCAGCGGCCCTCGGCGACCGGGCCCTGCCGCCGGTCGAGGTCGACGCATCGCTGCGCGTCGCCGATCCCGGCCACCGCTGGGGCATCGGCCCGTACCACTACGTCGACGAGTACTACACCGAGCTCGCCGACCTGGTCCGCAAGGCGCTCGCCAACGCCCCCAGCCGAAGCTGAGCAGCCGAAGCCGAGCCGCCAGAGGCGGACCCGGCCGGCTCGCCCGCGCAGCCATCGCATCGCCGTGCGGCGCTCCGATACTCGCGGCGCCGGACCCCGGTCGGGGTCCGGCGCTCGCCGGCGCTTTTCCTAAGCGGCCGTGAGCAGCTGCGACGCAGCCAGGTCGCGGTACAGCTCGTCCTTCTCCACCAGCTCCGCGTGCGTGCCGACGGCCCGCACGAGCCCGGCGTCGAAGACCACGATCTGGTCGGCGCTGGTCACCGTCGAGAGCCGGTGGGCCACAACGAGAACGTTGGTGCGCTCCGCCGCGTCGAGCATCACCTGCTTGAGCGCGGCCTCGTTCGCGGCGTCGAGCTGCGAAGTGGCCTCGTCGAGCAACAGCAGGCGCGGCTTGCGCAGCAGTGCCCGCGCGATCGCGACCCGCTGGCGCTCGCCGCCCGAGAGGGTCGTGCCGCGGTAGCCGATGCGCGAGTCGAGCCCGTCCGGCAGTTTGCCGACCAGTTCGGTGAGCCGCGCGACCTCCACGACCTCGTCCAGGTCGGCCTCGCTCGCGTCGGGCGAGGCCATCACGAGGTTCTCGCGGAGTGTGCCGTCCAAGACGGGCGCGTCCTGCTCGACGTAGCCGATCAGGCCGCGCAGTTCCTCGAGCGGCCAGTCCGCGACGTCGACGCCGTCGACCTTCACCGAGCCGGTGGTGGCCGGGTAGAACCGCTCGATCAGCGAGAACACGGTCGTCTTGCCGGCGCCTGAAGGGCCGACGAGCGCGGTGAGCCCGCGCCCGCTCGATGCGAACGAGACGCCGTGGTGGACGTACGGCAGGTCGTCGGCGTACCGGAAGGTGACGTCCTCGAAGACCACCTGCGCGGGCCCGGAGCTCACCGGGATGCGCACGGCCTCGGGCAGGTTGCCCTCGGAGGAGGAGTCCTCGGCGTCGAGGTTCGCGACCTCCTCGACGCGGTGGATCGCGGCCAGGCCGGTCTGCAGCTGCGAGAGCGACGCGACGAGGCCGTTGATGGGCCCCATCAGGTAGAACAGCAGCAGCAGGAAGCCGATCAGGGTGCCGACCTCCATGGCCCCGGAGGCGACGCGCGCGCCGCCGACGCCGAGGACCATGAGGAACGCGATGTTCACCGGCAGGAACGCGACGACGCCCGCGAGCGCCTCCCAGAAGGAGGCCTTCACGCCCGTGTCGCGGGCGACGGTGGCGGCGCCGTTGAGGCGCTCGATCTCGCGGGACTCGGCGCTCGAGGCCTTGACGGTGCGGAACGCGCTGAAGATGCGCTCCAGCAGGGATCCCATGTCGCCCAAGGCCTTCTGCGAGGCGACGGTCGCGTTCTGGATGCGCGGCATGATGAACAGCATCATGACCGTGACGAACACGACCATGGCCATGGTGGTGCCGAACAGGGCCAGGTCGAGCCAGGCCATGAGGGCGATGCCGCCGATGATCATGAAGGAGTCGGTGACGCCGCCGATCACGGTGGTGCTGGCGACGGTGCGCAGGAGGTTGGTGTCGGAGCTGAGCCGGGAGACGAGGTCGCCGGGCTTGAGGCGGTCGACTTCGGCGACCTCGAGGCGCACGAGCCGGTCGATGAGCTGCTTGCGCACGGTCAGGACGACGTCCTGCCCGGCGATCTGCATGAGGTAGGGGCCGAGGGCGCCGAGCGCGCCGCCGACGAGGACGACCGCGCCGAGGTAGAGCAGCGGTCGGGTGAGCGATTCGTTCGCCGCGAGGGTGTCGATGACGTCCATGGCGATGAGCGGCTGGACGAGGCCGACGAGGCCTCCGGCGAAGGAGAGCGCGCCGCCGATGATGAGCAGGCGCAGGTGCTGGCGGGCGTAGGCCCACAATCGGGTGATCGGGGCCCGCGCGGGCGGCGCTTCGGCCGCGTCGGGGGCGGGTGTGGTGGTGTCGGTCATTTCCTGTTTCCTCCGCTGGGTGCTGCGGTCTCCATCGAAGTTACCTGCGGCCCCTGACACCGGCATCGGCCGAAGGTCATAAGCGTCCTACGACTATGGTCGTACGCCGGTCGGGTGACGGTGACCGTCCGCGACGAGAGCCGCTCCCGACCGGCGCGCCCGTTTCAGTCCTCGGCGAGGACGATGACCTTGTCGCCCGGCTGCAGCATGAACTGCACGCCCTTGTCCGGGTTGAGGTGCACCCCGTAGTCCGGGGCCTGCTTGGAGAGGGCGGCCACGCGGTAGCCGATGGCCGTCTCGCCGCGGCGGCGCGCGGACTCGGCGACGGTGTAGAAGTTGACCGGTACCCCCGGGCGCACGTAGTGCTCGGCGGGCTTGAGGTAGATCTCGGAGCCCTCCGGGCTGAACAGCTGCCCGAAGACCTGCGAGAGGTGCGGGTTCTCAGCCGTCTGGGTGAGCAGGAGGCTGATGAGCTTGTCGCTGACGATGAAGTCGTCGGCCTGCGTGACCTGGGCGAGCGTGCGGTTGCGGTCGTCGGCCATCTCCGAGACGACCTTGAAGCGGCTGTTGCTGCGCTGGGCCATGTCGCGCAGGTGCAGCAGGGTCACGAGGGTCTTCGAGTCGGCGAGCTGCGGGGCCACGTCGTCCGAGCACAGGGCGATGATGTGGTTGTACGAGCCGGGGTTGAGCGATTCGAGGAGGACCCGGTCGGTGGTGTCGTCCTCCTTGAAGTTGAGGCCCTGGACGCGCATGGTGGGACCGATCTTGCGGATCGCGTCGGGCGCGTCGGGGTGGTCGGAGACGACGTCGGTGACCGAGCCGGGCGCCACGTACTGGTCGAGCTGCTCGAGGATCATGCGCGACATGGCGTTCCAACCGAGGATGAGGGTGCGCTCGGGCCGGTTCCCGTTCTCGGCGCGGGCGACGATGACGCTTTCGTCGATGACGGGCCGGGAGCCGTCGAGCTGGATCGCGGAGTCGTCGGCGGCGATGAGGATGAGCTTGTCGCCGGGCTGGAGCGCGGCCGAGGACGGCGGGTTGATGATGCAGCGGCCCTCCTTGGTGAGCACGCCGATGAACGACGACGTGCGGTAGGAGTGCAGGGCCTGGCTGAGCGGGCGGCCGAAGAGGCCGGGCTCTTCGACCATGTAGATCTCGTCGCCCCCGAAGTCGAGCAGGTCCGTGTAGACGACGGAGAGGCCGGACTGGCGGCAGGTCTGCACCATCAGGCGGGCCATGAGGTCGTTGGCGTCGACGATGTGGGCCGCGCGGCCGCCGGCGAGGCGGGCCGCGGGGAGGTTCCGGCCCTCGACGACCGCGCCCACGACGTGGCACTTGATGCCGTTGCCGCCCTGGGTGACGGCGAGGAGCGAGCGCACGAGCTGCGCGTCGGGGTCGTCCTCGGCGGAGGTCAGGATGATGACGCTCTTGGCCTGCGAGGCGTTGACGAGGGCGATGCTGTCGGGGTCGGCGGGGTCGCCGGTGCGGCAGACGACGTGCGTGGACTTGAGGTTCGGGATCTTCGTGCGGATCTCGTCCTCCATTTCCACTTTGTCGCGGTCGGCGAGGATGGCGATGACGGCGCGCTTCTCGCTTTCGTTGGCCTCCACCAATTCCGAGATGACGATGAAGACCTGATCGGACCATCCGAGAATGACGGTGTGATCCTTCTCGACGACGAGCGAGCGGCCTTTCCGGAGGTCCTCGAGTTTCGCGTCGAGACCGGTGGTCAGCACACCGACGAGTGACGACAGGATCACCAGGCCGCCGATCGTGGTGACGAACATGACGACCATCGCGGGGCCGCCGTCCTCCTCGCCGGTAATGGTCCCGGCGTCGAGGATATGGATGAACGACTTCCACAATGTACCGCCGAAGCCGTCGGCTCCTCCGGCGACCGCGAGGAATAGCGCGCCTATCGCAGTGAGCGCCAAGGTGATTACGGTCAGCCAACCAATGAGCGCTTTCGTGCCCTTCGACATGGTGTTGTCGAACCAATAGCGTGCCCGCTGCTTGAACGTCGGCTCGGACATGGGGCGTCCTTTCTGGGAACGGCTTTCGACCGGCCGACTCGGGGCGGAGGCGAGTGGGGCCGGGAGTATTTCCGGGGCGTCAGCCACTATTACTGCATTGCATCCACTGCGACCGGTCGCAGCGATGTCGCTACACGGGGTCGCCCGGTCCAGAGGGGGGCGCCAGGGGGTGGACGCGGCGGGAGTCGGGCGACGACGCCTTCCCACCCTAGTTCGAACCGTAAGGCGGGGAACGGGAGGGTTGCGGACAGCCGCTCAGATCGATCCGCCCGCACGGCGCGGGCAACCGCCGCAGCCGCCAATCCTCAAGCGGCCGTGCGAGTCTCGTCCGCTACTCGAGGCCGTTCCCGTCGAAGGCCACCTCGATCGCGAGGCGGGTGTGCCGCTTCGGGACGATGAAGCGCGGCTCGACCTCCGGGCCGGTGCCCTTGCGGTAGGCGGTGATCTGGAGGCTCACGCCGTCGCGGCATTCGCGGTCCCACAGGCGCACCTCTTCGGCGACGCGCGCGGCGAGCGCCGGGCCGTGCGGCCCGTGGCCGCGCACGCCGATCTCGATGCCGCCCCCGGTCCTGCGGCACACCAGGTACGCGAAGTCCTCGCCCTCCACCACGGCCGGGTTCGCCCAGCGCAGCAGCAGCCGCTGCAGGCCGTGGTCGCCGAAGGGCGCGCTCATGCGGCCGTACCCGGCGAACGCGCAGGCCAGCCACAGCGAGAGCTGGGTGGCGTCGTCGTTCACCTTGAGCTGCACCGGGGTCCACACCGTAGTGCCGCGTCCGTCGAGCACGCCGCGCACGCCGTCCGCCTCGACCTCGTGCTCGACGTGGAAGGTCATGATGCGGCCCTCGGAGAGCTCGACGGTCTGCCCCTCCTGGCTGCCGAGGCCGCGCATGGGCATGAAGCCGCAGCTCACGATCGAGCGGCTGCGCATCGCGCCGTCCGCGTAGTCGAACGCGACCGAGTGCTCGCACCCGCGGATGCTCAGGGGCGCAACGAGTCTGCCGCCCTCGGCGAGCTGGTCCCACCAGGCCGGGGGCAGGTCCCAGGTGCCGACGGTGGCGATGATGCGGTCGTACGGCGCGTCGTCGACGAACCCGAGTTCGCCGTCGCCCTGCACGACCCGCACGCGCCCGGAGCCGACCTCCTCGAGCGCCTTGCGCGCCCGCCCGGCCGTCTCCGCATCGATGTCTACAGTGGTCACGGCGCCTTCGGGGCCGACGAGCGCGTCGAGCAGGGCGGCGTTGTAACCGGTGCCGGCGCCGATCTCGAGCACGCGGTGACCCGGCCGCACGTCGAGCTGCTCCAGCATCTCGGCCACGATCGCAGGCTGCGAGGCGGAGCTGACGGGCTCGCCGTCGCGGTTGCGCTTGGTGACGTACACGTCGTCGGCATAGGCGATGCGCAGCGGCGCTTCCGGCACGAACCGGTGGCGCGGCACGGCGAGCATCGCCGTCTCGACCGCCTCGCTCCGGATCACCCCGCGCGACCGCAGGCTCCCCACGAGGCGGGTGCGCAACTGGTGCGCCTCGTTACCGGAAGTATCGGTGTGATCACCCACATCTTCCAGCGTACGTCCGATGTGCCATGTCCGCCTCCCCCAGTTCCAGCGATTGGAACGGTTCCACCGCTCACTCCCGCTCGGCGCAGCGGGCGTCGAGCATCGCCCACAGCGCCTCGCGGCGGTCCTCCTGCACGTCGATCGGGGTGGCGACCGGTTCGCCCCCGTCGATGACGATCCACGCGGTGAACCCGAACGGGTGCTTCGCGTCGCCCACCACGTGCCCGTCGCAGCGGTGCGCGTCGAACATCAGCGGCATGGAGACGCCGCCGCCCGCGAGGGGCTCTGACGCTTCCGCGCGGATCTCGAACAGGACACTGCCGCGCACCTCTGACACATCGAGTGCCGCCTCCCCCAGCGGCGTCACGTTCAGCCTCCCTTCGAGGGTGCCGTCCGCGGCCGCGGCCAGCTCCCCCAGTTCGACGCGGGCGTTCGCGGCCACCGCCTCCGCCGCGCACGCCTCCCGGACCAATCGGTCAAGTGTGCCGTTCGGGTACGACAATTCCAGGGTCACGGTGTGAACCGCCCGGTCCTCGGTGGCGACCTCGAGGACCACTGAGGAGGGGTCGGCCTTCGAGGCGGTGCCGTCGGGGCAGCGGGCGTCGCCGTACTGCACGAAGAGGTCGCGGGCTGCGGCATAGGGCGGGACCTCGGTGTCGAACTCCTGGACGCCCAACGGTGCGAACGACTCCGTGACGACCTCGGCGCTGAGGACCCGCACGGGCGCGTCGCCGCCGTTGGTCACCGCGACCGCGAACTGGCCGGGCTTCATGAACATGCGGCGGATCTCGGCCGTGGCGGAGAGCACGGGCGGGTCGGAGACGACGGCTGGCTCGGCGCCGCGCGGGCTCGCGAGCGTCCCGGCGAGCGCGGCCGAGGCGGCGGCCAGCACGAAGACGCCCACGATGGCGATCCGAACCCAGCGCATGTGGCCTCCCGGCGAGCCGATCCGAAGGCCCGCAGGGGTGCGCGAGCCCGATCGATCTCAGTCTGGCACTGAGGAAGACCGGTGTGAAGAGGTCTCGGACGGTGCCCCCGGGGTCGGGTGTGTCGAAACGCGGCGCCCCCGATCACCAAGGGTGCCTCGCGGGTACGACGTAGTTCGCGGGCGGGCTTGCCGTCGGCACCCCGGGGTCGGGTGTGTCGGAGCGCGACGCCCCCGGTCTTCAGGGTGTCTCAGGGTACGACACTGCGCGGCCCGCAGGTCGGGCCGCGAACGCCGTCAAGCGTTGGGGACCAGGCGTTCCTTCTCGTCGAGACACCATGCCAGGGCCGAGGGCCAGCGGCCGTAGCCGTCGTCGGGGGTGAGGTGGCCGCCGCCGGGGATCACGTCCACGTCGCAGCCGAGGGGCCGGCCGTAGTGCTCGGCGGCGCCTTCGGTGCAGTACGGGTCGGCGTCGGAGCAGGCCAGCCGCACCGACTTCGAGGCGAGCCGGAGCGCGGCGAGGTCGAGGCCGGCCGTGGAGAAGCCGGCGATCACGTCCCAGTCGTAGGCCGCCGGTCCGGGCGGGCTCACGAGCAGGACCCGGTCGGCCGCAAACGGATTGGCCGAGGCGGCGTCGGCGGCCGCGAGGTGCATCCAGGCGGCGCAGGCGAGACTGTGGGCGACGACGACCTTCTCGCCGCGCATGAGCGCCAGCTCGGACCGGATCGCGTCGGTCCAGTCCAAGAGGTGCGGCCGGTCGGTGTCGGGCAGCTGCGGGTAGAAGACCTGCTCGCCGCGCTCGCGCAGGTCCATGGCGAGCTCACGCTCCCAGTGGCCTTCGGGCCGGCGGTTCTCCACGCCGTGGAGGATGAGAAAGCTGCGATTCCACATGCACAGGACGTTAGCGGGAACCGGTAACGGCCGTGTAAACCTTCCCAGCTTGCGGTGTCCTCCCGGAGAGCCCCTGGATCGCGAGCAGGACGATCACCAGCGCGGAGAGGCCGATCGCGGGAACGGTGAGCGCTTCGGCCTGCTCGATGCCGGTGTAGTCGGCGATGCCGACGGGCATGTCAACGTGCAGGTTGATCGTCACGATCCAGTAGGCGCCGCAGACGAGTTCGGTGGCGATGGCGGCGTAGGCGACGCGCCGGTTGCCGATGCTGAGCTGGATCGCGAAGACGAGGCGGAGCACGGTGGCCGCGAGAGTGAGGCCGATGCCGAGGAGCGTGATCTTGCCGTAGTGGGGCGGCAGCACGATCCAGGAGGCCTCGGGTTCGGCGGAGATGACGCTGATGCGTGCGATGCTCGCGTTCATCCCGCTGAAGCAGCCGTAGGCGAGCACGCCCCAGAGCGCGATCGTTCCGGCGATGAGCGCCGGTGGCGTCCTGATCGGCTTCGGGGCGGCGAGGTTCACGGCCGACACCGTAACGCCCGCATGCCAGTCGCCCCGCCGGTCGGCGGACCGGCGGGCGGCTGGAGCTAGACGTTCGCGACCGTCAGCAGGTGGTTGCTCGCGCCGAGCAGCGAGGGCTCGGCTTCGATGATGCGCAGGCCGTCCATGAGGTGCTCCCTGACCCTGGGCTCGTCGATGAGCCGCTCGAGTTCGGGGATGTACCCGGGGAAGCCCTGCACGGCGTACTGCGCCGCGCCGGGGAGGCCGGCGTCGGCGAACTCGGAGGCGACCTCGCCGGGGTGCGAGAGGTACGCGGTGGTGAAGATGTCCTGGTCGAAGTAGCGCAGTTCACCCTCGCGGAGGACGCGGAGGCCGTCTTCGGCGCTGATCTTCCGGTCGATGCCGTTGGCCTGGAAGATGAGCCAGTCGGTCCAGCCCGCGGTGCGGTTGATGGTCGCGGCCGCGACGACGCCGCCGGGGCGGGTGCAGCGGGCGGCTTCGGCGATGGCCTGGATGCGGTACTTCCGGTCGGTGAGGTGGTAGAGGGGTCCCATGAGGAGCACGGCGTCGAAACTCGCGTCGTCCCAGGGCAGTTCACGGGCGTCGCCGACGACGGCGGTGACGCCGGGCAGCTCGGCGGCGACCGCGACCTGGCTGGCGACGGGGTCGATGAGGGTGACGCGGTGGCCGTCCTCGGCGAGCCACTTCGCGTGGGCGCCGGTCGCGCCGCCGACGTCGAGCACGTCGAGGGCCGCGCCGGGGAGCTTGCGGCGCAGGAGGTCCTGCATGCGGGCGAACTCGAGGCGGCCGCGCGCGTTGCGCGTCAGCCGTTCGCGCTCTTCGCCGCGCTCGTAGTACGACTCGATCTCGGTCTCAAGTTCCCAGGTGCTCATGGCGATCATTGTGCATGAGCCGCAGAGAAACCGCTATCGCGTTTGGAGCGCGGCCCTGCCGTCTGCAAGAGCGCGGCGGCCGGTCTGCCGTCCCGTCGCACTCCCGCAAGCGCGAAGGGTCGGTCGGCTGGCCGCCGCGCTGTTATCTCACCTCATGCCCGTGCGGCGCCACCGCGCGGGGCGGGGGTTCAGTTGGCGGCCACTCGCAGTCCGAGGGCGACCATGACCGCTCCGGTGACGCCGTTGAGCCACGCGCGCACGCTCGGGCGTTCGAGCACGGCCCGGAGCAGGCCGATCAGGTTGGCGAGTCCGATGTAGAAGAGGCAGCAGACGGTCATCCCGACGGCCGCGAGCTCGCCGATGAGCACGGCCTGCGAGCCACCGCCGCCGAGGAACTGCGGCATCAGCGCCGTGAACAGCACGACCGCCTTCGGGTTGAGCAGGTTGCACATCAGGCCGGAGCGGAAGGCGGCCCAGTGGCCCATCGGGCGGTCGAGTTCGATCTCGGCGGCCGGCCGCCGCCGCTCTTTGACCGCCGCCCGGATCGACTTCACGCCCAGGTAGACGAGGTAGACCGCGCCCGCGAGCTTGACGGCCGTGAACGCCAGCGCCGAGGCGGCGAGGAGCGCGGCCAGCCCGATCGAGGTGGCCACGACCCACACGCCGATGCCGAGCCCGATCCCGACAGCGGTCCACATCCCGCTCACGCGCCCGGACAGCACGGTGTTGCGCACGACCATCGCGAAGTCGGGTCCCGGGACGATGGCGGCGAGCAGGATCGCCAGGCCGAAGAGCAGCAGCGCGGTCATGGACTCCCCCTAATGCAGTGCCTGGACCACCATGCTCCGCGTTTCGGGCGGGGGCCGCATCAGCACAGTGACGGGGTTCGTCGACCGGGTTCAGGCCGGGTCGGCGAGCCGCCAGTACTGCTTCTTGTCCTTGTCGTGGACGACGACGCCGAGTCCGTCGAGTTCGTCGAGGAGTTCCCGCAGGTCATTGCCGTTGGATTTCTCGAGGGCGTGCTGGCGGGCCTTGAGCACGGGGTCCGCGCCCGGCGGGAGGCCGTCAGCGCCGGGGACCCAGCGCCGGTATTCGGCGGCGTACGGGTCGCCGTCGGGCAGCCAGGGGTAGCCGTGCCTGCGGAGGGCGGCGGCGAGCTCGTCGCGGTCGAGGTCGAATTCGACGTTGGCGAGTTCTTGGCGGCGGTGGCCGAGTACGACGACCCGCTTGTCCTGCACGAAGACGCCGCGCACGTCGGCGCGGTCGGCCCCGCGCTCGTAGTCGCCGCGTTTGAGGTCGATGCGGTCGCGCCCGACGGTGATGGTGAGCATCTCGTGTATCACGAAGAGGGCGAGCACGATCCCGGCGATGAGCCCGACGCCGATACCGACGACGAGCTGGAGGGTCGGGGAGAGGTCGGTGTACCGCTCGATGAGGCCCTGAAGCGGGAAAGTCGGGAGCCCGGTGATCCATTCGGCGATGAACGTGAGCCCCCATCCGAGCCCGGCGCCGAGGAGCGGCAGGCCGGTGAGGAAGGCCGGGCCGAGCCAGGGGGCGTCGGCCACGGTGGTGGTGTCGCCGGTGCGGGTGCTGTCGGTGGGCATTGGGCTCGCCTTTCCGTCGATCTTGAACGACCGTATCCACCCCGCCTGATCTGCGCAAACGATCCGGTTGAGAACGAGCCCAAGGAAGGAGCGGTTTCGCGCGGGTCGATACCGAAGGCGCGCGGGCCGCCGCCGGGCCGATACGAAAGTATCGCCGCCCGCACCCGCAAACCCTCGAAAACGCCGCGAACGGGAGGGGGCTCGGCTAGCGTCCGAAATGTTCGATCCGGAACGCGGCCATGCAGATGCGCCGCGCGCGAGAAAGGCCCGGACCAGTGTCGGGAACTGCGCACCGCCCTGCCGCTTTCGCCGCCGCCATTGCGGCGCTCCTGCTCTGCACCACCGTCGCCGCGTCCGCTGCGGCGTCTGGGGAGACCGCCGACTACGTCGACATCGTGCTGGCCGAAGGGAGCAGCAGGTGCGCGGTCGAGGGCGTCCAGGTCGACGCCGCGCCGCCGGCGACCGTCGCGATCGACGCTGACGAGATCGACTTCGACTGCAGCGGCGGCACCCGGTTCGACTTCGCCGGCGACACCGCGTTCGCGTTCGACGACGCGGCGGGCACCGCAACGGCGGAGGACGTGCGCATCGCCGCCACCAAGTTCGGGGTGACCTGCACGTACGAGGCCGCTCGGGTGGCCTTGGAGCGAGACGGCGCGTCTCGCTCTTATAGCGGCGGCCCGGTCGGCGCCAAGAAGGTCAAGGGCTCGTTCCTGTGCCCCGGCTCCGTGAACCTCGACAGGGCCGAGGTCGTGTTCCACCAGTGAGCGGGCCGGGCGGTCCCGCCCGGCCCTTCCCGTCACAGCACCGGCGGTGTCCGGTCCACCAGGGTGCCTTGCCGCGCCGCGGCGACGGCGTCCCGCCACGGCTGCGCCGCGGCCGGTTCGACGCCTTCGGGGACGCGTTCCTCGAGCAGGTCGAGTTCCAACTGCTGCAGGCGTTCCTGCGCCACCCGGACCGGGCCGAAGCTGCGCAGGAACCGGCGCCGCGAGCGCCGCCGCGAGAGCGTCTCGGCCTCGATCGGGGCGAGGTTCCCGGCCTGGACCTCCTCGGCCGAGACCTCGGCCCAGCGGGTGCGGAAGCGGCGGCGCACCACCAGGTACACGATCACGAGGACCACGAAGTTCACCAGGGGCTTGCCGATCGCGCCCGCGATCCCGCCGAACAGCGGGCTGTCGAACAGCCAGTGCATGCCCATCGCCAGCGCGAGGCACCCGACCGCGACCCACATGCGCCGCGGGAGCGTCCGGCCCGAGGCGCTCACCAGGTACCCGATGCCGGCGCCCGCGACGGCGCTCATCGCCCAGTGGGAGCCGATGCCGGTGAGCAGGATGCGGATCCACAGCACCTGCCCGGTCGCGCCGACCGGGTCCACGCCGCCTGACATGCCGATCGCGTTGAGCCCGTATGTGAAGTTCTCCATCAGCTGGAAGCCGAACCCGACGAGCGCGCCGTAGACGAAGCCGTCGGCGGCGCTGCGCACGAGCCGGGTCGAGACGCACGCGAGGAGCAGCACGCCGGCGGTCTTCACCAGTTCCTCGTTGACCGGGGCGGTCAACGCCGCGGCCCACTCGGCGGCGGTCTGGAGTCCGAGCGCCTCGGTCCAGGCGGTGAGCAGCAGCCCGTTGAGCAGCAGGGCGATGCCGCAGGCGGCGAAGGCGCCCCACATGAGCGCGAGCCAGGTGCCCGTCCACGGCGGGGCCTGCACGGGGCGCAGGAACCGGCGGGCCGCCCAGAGGGCGACCGCGAGGCTGAAGGCCAGCACGACGAGGTCGAGCACGGCGCTTCCGGGGAAGGCGAGCACGACCGGCAGGAAGTTCTTGTTCAGCGTCCACAGACCGAAGGCGGACAAGCCGATCAGGGTCCAGAATCCGACGGTCCGGGCGCTGACGGCCACGGGGCGCGGCATGACGACGTGGTTGTAGACGGTCATGACTCCTCCTCGAACGCGATCGTGTCGATGAGCGCGGCCGCGGCGGCGCGCGCGTCCTCGCCGGTTTGGGCGGGCGCGAGGATCTGCGCCTGCACGGCCCGCACCCCTTCGTCGTCGGGGAGGACGAAGGCCTGTCCGGTCCGGTCCCCGATCTGGAGGTCGCCTCGCACCCCGGTGAGGCCGGCCGCGTTGCGGTACTCGGCGGCTTCGGCGAGCCGCGCCTCGATCCCTTGGTGCCGTTCGATGTCGAGGAGCCGGTCGAGGCCGGTCCACATCTCGTCCGGGGTGGTCCCGTCCGGGAAGGTCACACTGGTCAGTTCGACCATCACGTCGCCGTGCACGAGCACGAGCCGGGAGTTGAGGTCGCTCAGGGCGTTGTCGACGGTCCACCCCTCGCCTGCCTGGACCGAGGCCCCCCGGTCGGCGCCGAACTCGATCACCGTGTCGGGCACCGGCTGCACCGTGTCGGGCTGCGACCGCTCGAAGGCGGCCTCGGCGCCGATGAGCGCGAGCAGCACCCCGACCACCGCGAGCGGCACCCATGTCCGGCTCCTGCCGCGCACTGCGTTCCCCGCGGCCCCTATGTCGTCCATGGGTTCAACATAGCCAGAAACGGGTCGCGTTAACCTGGGAAAACTCTCATCTTCGCGATTATTGGAGTATTCCTCATGATCCTTTTAGGGCGCGCCGTGGACGGCGGCCCCGTTGAGGAAGGTCTGCTGGATGTTCCACACGTCCGGGTTGAGGGCCATCCGCGCCGAGTACCACACCCGGTAGCCGGGCTTGCCGTACTCGGTGTCGGCGTACATGGTCGCCCGGTACAGGTGGTCGTGCATCGCCGGTTTGAGTCTCGGCACGGCCGAGAAGCGCTGGCTCGCGAAGCTCGTGGGCGTCGTTCCGTAGAGGAAGAGCAGGTCGCCGTTGCGGCCGGTGGAGGCGAGGTCGGTGTCGTTCAGCAGACCGATGTACGAGTCGCCGTTCTTGGCGACGTCCAGGTGCCACGGCTCCTTGCCGTTCTGCATGGTCCCCAGGCTCACCGTCTGCATTGGGCCCCAGTTGGCCTTCGCGGGGGTCGCTCCGCCTTCGAAGTAGACCATGCGGTTCGGCGACCGGTTGATCTCGATCGCCCACATGACCCAGCGTCCGTTCTCGTAGATGAGGGCGGGCGACAGCGGGCGGCGATCGGGCATGGAGCTCCGCAGGACCTCCGTGGGCGCCGACCAGTTGACGCCGTCGGTCGAGGTCGAGTACTTGATCCGCTCCTGTGCCGCATCCGGGATCACCACGCGCCAGAACACGTACAGGGTGTTGTTCGGGCCCATCTCCAGGTCGGTGTCGGAGTTGTAGGGGCCGGGCAGTCCTGGCTGGTCGTCGATCGGGTTGGTGAGGCCCGGTGGCACGACCCAGTTGACGCCGTCGTTGGACGCGGCGATGTTCGGGTCCTCCCAGGCCGAGTTGCTTCCGGGATAAGGGGTGTGCGCCATCCAGTACTCGTAGCCGTTCCAACCGCCGGGCACCCGGATGACGCCCGGGTGGGTGGTCTGTCCGCCGCCGGGGTTCTGCTGGGTCGGGATCGTTCGCTTCCCGCCGTAGGGACCCCAGACCCGGTCGGGGACCTCGGCCTGCTCCGGGACGACCGGTGCGCATGCCTTCAGGTCGGCCTCGCCCTGCACCACGATCGTCTCGAGGCGGCTCCCGTCCGCGGTGGTGCGGTCGATCTCCGCTTTCAGCACGACGCGGCTGGTGTCCCCGGGGACGATCGTCATTCCTGAGAGCGCGCCCTCGCCGGTCGGCGGCACCTCGGCGCCGGGTTGCAGGGTGCCCTGGAGGTCGCCTTCGCGCCAGGGGCTCGTTTCGGGGCCGGTCTGGACGTCGGTGCGGGCGACGGTATAGCGGTACTCCGGGTGGACGGGGGCGTCGATGTCATCAGTGAGCAGGAACTCCACCTCGAGTTCGCCCGATCCGCCGCAGGTCGCGGTGGCGAATTCGAGGACCGGTGCGGGGCTCCGCTGGGCTTGGGAGGGGAGGCCGACCATCATGGCGGCGAGCAGTCCGGAGGCACCCACGAGAAGCCGTCCGCGTGCGGTGAAGCGCATGTCGTTCCCTCTCTCCCTAATGGAATGGCGGTTCAGCCGGGGTGGGTGATGGTCAGTTCGAATCCGGTGATGAAGCCGATCGGTTCGGAGCCGGTGACGCCTTGCTCGCCTTCCCACAGCAGCGCCAGGCTCGGTATGGCGAAGGTCTGCTCCAGCGGAGGGAACGCCGGGTCCGCGACGGGTTCGGTCGGCAGCATTCTGATCGGCTGGGTGTAGAGGAAGTCCGTGCTGCTGGTGAGGCCCGGGACCATGTCTACTTTGAATTCGATGCCGGGGTTGAAGATGATCGACTGGGTCGACGTGTCGTACTGGAAATTCACTGGGATGCCGGGGCGCATCGCGAGGTAGACCTGGCCGAAGTCCGCCAGTTCGTCCGACGAGGCCACGAGGTTCGCGGCCACCATCGCCTGGTCCCCCTCAGGTCTCGCGAGGTCGACCTCGCCGGTGATTCCTCCGGTGGTGAACGTCTCGGTCTGCCCGATGATCTCGATCGTCGCCCCTGCAGTGGACAGCGCGACGCGCCGGTAGTTCGGACTTTCGTCCACGGCCTGCTCGGGCTCCCCGAGCATCGAGTGCCATGCGGAGGGAGGCGCGGCGGCGGTCAAGGTGGCGGCGAGCAAGACGACGATCGGCGCCGTGATCGCGACTACGGACACGCGGCGCCCGCGCAGGACGGAGCGTTTGCGTCCGGTGCGCCGTTCGGCCGATTCAGGTGTCATGAGGCCGCCCCTGTTCCCCTTGATGCTCGGTCACGTCGTTCCTTACCGGACGATAGCCACCCCGGCCCCGGGGCAGGTCGATTCGGCGGAAACTCCTGAACATGGGCTTCTCTCATCCTTTCCGGAATCAGGACCGAATCCACTATGTCTAGTTGAATGAGAATCGCCTGTATCGGCATTCGAAGTGGGCTTCGGCCCCGATCACGAAGGAAGAAGCATGGAAGACAGCACCATCCGCGGGCGCCTGGCCGGGTTCCGGCGCCGGTTCCTGATCTGGAGCACCGGCATCGCCGGCGTCGCGGCCCTCATCGTTCCGAACGCGGCGTTCGCCCAATCCCACGACGGCGCCGAAGCGGCCTCGCCCCAGCAGGTCCCCTCCGGGGACTACGACTACAACGGGGACGGGTTCGCCGACATCGTGGCCCGCAGGAACCCGACCGGAGCGCTGGAAGTCTGGCCGGGCAACGGCGACAGCGGCTTCGGCGCCCGCTACACCGTCGGCTTCGGCTGGAACGCCATGAACCTCATCGAGACCGCGGGCGACCTCAACGGCGACGGCCTGGCCGACCTCATCGCCAGGGAGGCCAGCACCGGGCGGCTGTACTTCTACCCCGGCAACGGCAGCACCTTCTCGCCGTTCCAGTCGATCGGCCGCGGGTGGGAGGTCATGAGCGCCATCGTCTCCGGGCACGACTACACCGGCGACGGCAACGTCGACATCATCGCCGTGGAAGCCGGCACCGGCACACTGTGGCTCTACCCGGGCACCGGCACGGGGGTCACCTTCGCCCAGCGGCAGAACATCGGGTCGAGCTGGAACCAGCTGCACGAGCTGACCGCGGTCGGGGACACCAACGAGGACGGCCACGCGGACGTCGTCGCGGTTCGCAACGTCGCCGACTGCATGTACTTCTACGCGGGACCGGGCAGCGAGAAGTTCAAGCCCGGAGTCCTGTTCGACTGCGGCTGGGACGTGCTGGAGGGGGCCGCCGCCGTCGGCGACTTCACCGGCGACGGCCACCTCGACTGGGTCGGCAAGGACCCTGACCACAACCACCTCTACCTGTTCCACGGAGACGGCACGGGCAGCTTCTTCAGCTCGCCCCCGATCGACTACGGCTGGAACTCGATGACGATCGCCTAACGGCGCTCGCCCGATGGCACACCGGCCGCCGCGGCCAGCGGCAGCCGGTCCATGAGGGCCTTCGCCGAGAACCGGTCCGCCAAGTGCGCCCAGGCCACGGCCTGCTGCGCGGCGTACGCGGCGGGGTCTCCGGCCAGCCGCTCGGCGACGGCCGCGACCTCCTCGGGCTCGCAGTAGACCGCGGCCGGACCGAACGCCGGCTCGAACCGGCGGTCCATGATCACCGGCACCCCCGCCGCCATCGCCTCGAGCGGCGCCCTGTCGCACGCCCCCAAGGCATCGGCCTCGGTGAAGCAGACCATCACGTCGATCGCCGCCAGGAACTCCCTGGTGCCCAGGGCGTCCGGCGCGGGCAGATGCACGGTCCAGTTCCCCGGCAGGCCGCCCAGCACCTGCGCCGGCGCCTCCGCGCCGCCCAGGACGTGGATCTCGAACGGCTCCCGGTCCGGATAGCTCGCCAGCAGCAGCTCCCGCTCCTCCGGCCACTTGAGACCGTGGTCGGCGGCGGCGCGGCCGATGCGGACGCTGCCGTCCGGGACCCGGCGGCCGTCCAGCCGCCACTGGTCGACCTCGACGACCTCGCCCCACGGCTCGGCCGCCAGGTCGAGGTCCGCGAACGCCTCCGCATGGTGCTCCCGCAGCACCGCCTGGACGAGCGGCCCGCCCGCGTACCAGGTGTGCTCCCCCAGCCAGTCCGTCACATGCCGGTCGACGGTCTCGACGCTCCAGACCTGGTCGCGCGGACCCGCCTCCCCGTACCGCTTGAACGGCGTCCGGTCGGCGACGACCGCGGTGCGCCCGGCCGCGATCCGCGGCCGCCGCTCGAGCGGGTGCATGAGCGCCAGCGGCGACCGCACGACCGCGAGCGCGCATCGGACCTCGTCGTCAAGGCCGATGCGGCGCACCGACTCCCCGTCGATGAGCGCCTGGACGCGGCGGGGCGGCGGCGGGTTCGGGTGCGTGCGGTACACCGGGTGGTGCAGCACCCCGACGCTGAGGCCGAGGTCCCGGCAGACGGCGATCTGGGCCGCGCTCGCGGCCGCGCCGCCCGGTTCGCCGCCGACGATGAAGACCACGTCGAAGGCCGAGCGCTCCGGCTCGGGCCGCCGCGACTTCTCATGCTCGGCCTGCCACGCGGCGACCGCCTGCAGCACCGCGTACCGGTCGCCGATCGGGATCCGCGTGTTGCGGGAGACGGCCCGCACCTCGCGCATCGCCGACTGCGGGAACCCGCCGTTCAGCGCCTCGAAGATGCGCCGCAGCCGCGGGTCGGCGTCGTCGAGCGGACGCACCCGCTCCGCGGCGGTCCGCTTGGCCGCGATGTCGCGCCGCAGCAGCCGGATGCGCAGCACCGTGCCCCAGTTGAGTCCGATGAGGACGGTCAGCACCAGGCCCGCGGCGAGGGCCGCGTACAGCGGGTCGAGCACGAGCAGCGGCAGCGTCGCGGCGGCCGCCGCGAAGGCGACGGCGGTGCGGCGGTCTACGCGGCGCGCAATGGCAGCGGCTTTCATCGGGCGCCTCCCAGGCTCGGTCGAACAGCGGATTCGGATTCGGTCGCAGCCCCAGCGGCGGCCTCAGGCACCGCAGCGGCGACCGCGCCGCCGACAGGTCCGGGCTTCGCGCCGAACTTGACGCCGAGCCCCTTCACCCTGCGCAGCAAGGCGTCCGGCGAGAACCGCTCCTCCACGACCCGCAGGCCCGCCGCGGCGCGCTCGGCGTAGTACGCGCGGTCCGCGCCCAGCTCGCGCACGCGGGCCTCGACCTCGCCGGGCTCGCAGTAGATCGCGCCGTCGCCGAACAGCTCGGCGAAGTCCGGCGAGAGGATGCACGGCACCCCCGCCGCCATGGCCTCCAGCGGCGCCCGCCCGAAGGCCTCCAGCAGGTTCTCGTCGATGAAGTACGCGTACACGTCGACCTCGCCGAGGAAGTCCACCGCGGACATCGAGCCGAACGGGTGCGAGGTCCAGCGCTCCGGGATGGTGCCCAGGATGCGTTGCAGCGCGTCATGGGCGCCGAGCATGTGCACCTCGATGCCCTCCGCGTCCGGGTACGCGGCGCGGAGGCGCTTGGCCATGTTCGGGAACTTCGTCACGTGGTCGCGGCTGTGCCGCCCCAGCCGGATCGGCTCGCCCTCGGCCCGGTGTCGGCGCCGGCGCGGCGTCCAGTCGGCGATGTCGATGGTCTCGTACCAGAAGTCCTCGGCGAGGTCGATGTCCGCCATCTCCTCGGCGTGGTGGGTGCGCAGCACGTCGCGCACGGCCGGACCGATCGCGTACCAGGTGTGCGGGCCGACCCAGTCGGTGACGTTGCGGTGCACCGCGCCGATGCTCCACGCGGTGCCGTAGCCGCCGGTCGGGCCGTACTCCTCGAAGGGCGTCTGGTTGACCAGGAGCACGGTGCGCGCCGCCTTGATCTCGGGCCTGTCCTCCATGATGTCTTCGAAGGCCACCGGGAAGCGCATGATCGCGAGATCGCAGTGGACGGTGTCGTCGGGGCCGATCTCGAAGACGCCGTCGTCGTCGAAGAGCGCGCGGATCTTCGGGTCGACGGGCCGACCCGCGGCGCGCTCCTTCACCGGGTGGTTGACGAGCCCCACGGTGAGCCCGGCCGACCGGTAGGCGAGGACTTCGGCCTCGTTGGCGGAGGTGGTGCCGCCCTTGAGGTTCAGCGTCGAGACGATGACGATGTCGACGTGCAGCGTGCGGGCCGGACGGCGGACGCGGGCGCGGTACGCGCAGAGCGCGGCGAGCGCGTGCATCTGGGTCTCGGTGTGGCCCCGCGCGGAGCCGCGCGCGAACTTCTCGAGGCGGGCCTTGGCGGAAGTGGACCAGCCGTGGTTCAGCTTCACCTCCCACGGCTCCACCAGGGCGAGCTTCTTGGCGGAGACGGTCGCGATGTCGGCCGCGTTGACCGACTCGGGTCCGGCCGCGTCGGCGCGGCCGCGGTCGAGCAGGCTGACCAGGCGCGACTGCATGCCGGCGGCGAGGAAGCACAGGACGGTGAGCGCGATGCCGGCCGGGAGCCAGGACTGCGGCGCCAGGACGCCGAGCACGGGGAGCAGCGGCGCGATGGCCGCCGTCGTCCACAACGGCCGTTTCTCGACGGCTCTCGCGATCTTGCGCAGGAGCCGGCGCTTGCCGCTGCGCGGCTGGGGCACGATCGGCTTCGGGCGCGGCGGGGCGCTCGGCGGCCAGCCCGCGACGGCGGGGAGGATGACGGCCCGCCACGCGGCCAGCGCGAGCAGCGACCCGGCCCAGACCGCGAGGCCCGCGCCCGCGACCCAGGGCAGGGCCGCGGGTTCGATCGCCTTCGCGGCCAACGCGGAGGCGGCCGCCGACGCGAGTCCGCCGGTGATCAGCAGCAGGTCGCCCCGGCGCAGGCCGCGGAACGAGCTCGGGCGGCGACGGTCCTGCGGTCGGTCTTCCGCCTCGGGTTGCGCCCGTTGCAGCAGGGGACGTCCGGCTGCGGGGTCGGCCGCGGTGGCCGAGGCACCCGCCACGCCCGCCGCGGACTCGGCGCTGCTGCCGGGTGCGGCGCCGTCGGCGGTTGCGGCGCTTGCGGCCGCCAGGGCGACGGCGGCTGTCGCGTCGGATGCGGCTCCGGCGGCGCCGGACGCGGAAACGGCGGCGGCCGCAGATGCGGCGGCGGGGTGAAGGGCATGCCCCTTCCCACCCGCATCCACCTCCGACCTTCCGAAGAAATGGGATGACTGTCCCACAGGGGTCCGACATTCGCCCGAATCCGAGACGGCGTCGGGTTCTGAGGCGGCGTCGGTCGCGGAGCGCGTGTTCGGGGCGCTCGCCGTGCATTCGGGCATGATCTCGATGCGGCGGGCGTCGAGGACGGGATGTTCGAAGCAGAGCAGTTCGGCGTACTCCTCAGTGGGGACGACGACGGGCGCTTTGTGGCGCGCCTCCATCTCCACGAAGTCGAGGCCGTGCGCGGCGGCGACCTTCAGGACCGTCCGGTCCATCAGCGCCTGCTCGGCGCACACCCCGGCCCAGTCGGGGCAGTGCAGCAGCCCGACCGCGACGCCCTCGTCAGCCCGGGTCGCCGCCTCGTCGAGCATCATGCGCCGCTTCGCGTCGAGCGCGCTCCAGTCCGCCGCGTAGATGCGGCCGTAGACGATCGCGCGGTTCTCCGCGTTCGAGCGCGTGATGTCGTTCGCGATCGGGAACGGCCGCGGCCGCGGCATCGACGCCATGAACGGCGACGCTTGCCCCCGCCCGATCGCGCGGTGCCACCGCGAGAACCCCGAGTGGTACGCGAACCGGCTCGGCAGCATCCAGTGCCGCGACACCTCGCCCGCCGACAGCGTGGACCCGTTGTACCGCACCGCGGTCAGCGGCCCCCCGCCCATCCGCAGCGCCGCCTGGTCGCCGAACGCCGCCTTGACGCGGAACCGGTACTCCGAGTCCGCGGTCTTGCGCACCTCGTCGTAGAAGCCGACCTTCTTCAGGACCGCGTCCGCCCGGATCATGATCGGCGTCGACCGCGCCGCGATCAGCGCGATCTGCGGATCGATCATCAGCGACAGGTCCTCCGCGACAGCGATGCACCGCGACTCGACCATCACCAGCCCGTCGTTCGAGAGCATCGGACGCACCTGCTTCGCCAGCCGCGTCGGATGCGACCAGTCGTCCGAGTCGAGCCCGGTGATGAACTTCCCCTTCGCAACGGCCATCGCCCGGTTGCGCGCCTGGTACGTGCCGGCGTTCTCCGGCTGGATGAGCAGCTTCACCCGCGGGTCGAGCGCGGCCGCCTCCAGCAGGATCGGCTCGTACTCGGGGCCGGACCCGTCGTCGACCAGCAGCAGCTCCCAGTTCTGCCACGTCTGCGCCACGACCGACCGCACCGCGGTCAGCAGCCCCTCCCCGGGCTGGAAGCAGGTCATGACGACCGAGATCATCGGCCCCTTCTCGATCGGCTTCAGCGGCGCGGTGCGCAGCCCGTCGAAGTGCAGGGGCGCACCGCGTTCGGGCGCTTCGAGTTCGGGCCAGTCGGTGAACCGCCTGAACTTCCGCAGGTACGCCCGCACGCTGCCGCCGAGGCGGGGGTGGGCGTTCTGGCAGTCGATCGAGTCCACCAGCATGGCGCTGATCCCGCTGTAGGACTGCAGCAGCTGCCGCACCTGCCGCTTGCGGCCGTGCAGGTGCGCGGTCGTCACATGCAGCTCGCGGTACTCGCGGGGCATCTGCGCGCCGAGCCTGCGATAGGCGAGGTCGAACAGGGCGAGCGCGTGCGTGCGCTGGTCGTCGGTCGTGGCCTTCATCGCGACGGATGCGGCGAGCGCGCACAGCGCTTCCAGGTTGAGCGCGGCCTTCGCGAGGCGCGGAACGCGCTCGCGGAGCGCGAGAAGCACATCGGGATCATCGGGGAAAGCGAGCTGCGCCAGAACCCGCAACGCGAGTCGCGAATTGTGGTACTGGCCCCACTCGTGGATGTCCTTGCAGCGCGCCGAACCCAGCGAATCGAGCGCCCGCTCGATCAGGGCATCGACGTTCGTCTGGCGCACCGCTTGCCTTGCATCGTGGCGGTCGGCAATTTCGCTCTGTCTGGTTTCGGGCACAGACTGGCGGCTTTGGATTTCGGGCAAACCGGTCATGGGCAGCTACTTTACGAGTTTTTCTGCCCTGATTCGGCGAATCATGCGGCGTGTTGCACCAATCGGAATCGCATCAAGCGTGCGGGAACGCTACCAATCGAGTGAACCGGTCGGCCCCCACCTGGGCCGACCGGTCGCTATTCGGCGATGAATTCCTTGGCGCGCTTCATGAGCCACGGGCACCACGGATCGCCGTTCCATGAGCCGTGCCATCGCGGCGCCAAATCCGCGCCGTCGAACCGGCAGACCTCGTGCGGACCCACGCCGTCGTCGCAGTCGATCAGGTATTCGCACGGCCCGTTCGGGTAGCGGGTCTGGTCCGGACCGAGCCGGTAGACCGAGAACAGCGCATGGCCCCTTGCGAAGTCGCCGAGGAAGCCGAGGGTCGCGAGACCGCCGTCCGACCGACGCCCGCGCCGCGAGCGCGGCTCC
This sequence comes from Glycomyces sp. NPDC049804, assembly GCF_040674615.1. Taxonomy (NCBI): domain Bacteria; kingdom Bacillati; phylum Actinomycetota; class Actinomycetes; order Glycomycetales; family Glycomycetaceae; genus Glycomyces; species Glycomyces sp. NPDC049804. The sequence goes on along the minus strand of NZ_JBFAMQ010000001.1, from coordinate 78,139 downwards.
GGAGCCGCCGCCGCAACTGCGGTCTCACCCATCGCAGAACCTCACGGACGCCGGGTTTCGCTCGATCATGTGCCGCCCCATCGGCGACGGACGCCCCGGACGCGTCCGCTCCCCCAGCCGGTCGCCCACGTGCGCACCGACGATCACAAGGCTGAAGGCGCACTCCTCCACCCACACCTTCCAGTCCTCCTCCGCCCCACGCCAACCCGGGCCCCAGGTCGCTTTCAGGTTGCCCGAGTTGATCCCCGAGACGATGAGGACGATGTCTTCGCTCTGCCCGGTGTACACCTGAAACGAGTCCGGTGCTTCATTACTTGACACGCGAACCCGATAAGTGCGCAAGCTATCCCGGAACTCACCCCGCTCCAGACCGTTGCCTTGATTGACCAATGTTCTACCTCCCTTTCGAGCTGTCAGATTGCCGACAGTGCTTTCCCCGGCGACGAATCCTCGATACCTCGAATGTAGGCAGTGCGGTCGTGCAATGAAAGAACCTGCAGGTAGAACTTCTTCTAGCAGGTGCTTCCAGCAAGATCTACCGGAAAGTTTTGCACCACAAACCTTCCGGTCCTTCCTCCCTGTTGATTCGAACGGGCGGCCGAGTGTACCTTTTCCACTACAGTGCGTTCCCGCCAACGAATTCAGGGGGAGTCCGATGCCGCTCTCAAGACTCGCCGACTGGTACGTCCTAGCCGAGCTCAACGCGCTCGTTGAGGAAACCGATCTCACTCATCAGCAGATCGCAACTGAGGTCGGAGTGAGTTCACGGACCATCACGAACTACCTCAGCGGCGAGACCCGGCCAAAAGCAGGCATGGCAGCCTCCCTCGCCAAAGCTTGCGGCGGAACGGAAAAGCGAGCGAACTTCCTCTCTCATGTCATCAAGCAGCTGGACAGCGGAGGGATTGTTTCGGACCTCAGCCAGCGCAACATCTTCATCGTGGAGCGCGCCGAGGCGACCTCGGGCGAATTCTGGAAGTGGGAACCGTGGTACATCCCTGGCCCACTGCAGATCGAGCGCTACCACTTTGAAAAGCTGCCCGAAGCGAGCGCCAACCCCATGCAGAACTGGCAGCGACAGCACCGGCGGTTCCTGACCATCGGCAGCCGCCGCCCCCTGCCTGTCATGAAGTTCCTTACCAGCACCAACGCGCTGCGCCAGCTGAGCAACTGGGAATGGGCTGAGCGCCAGTTCAATCACCTCCTCAAGATCGACCGTTGGCCCAACTGCGAAATCCGGATCGTTGACGGATTGCACCAAGGCATTGACCACTCATTCGAGATCTTTCTTCCAGCCGGCCGCGCTGAGGCGGCACCGCCGTTCGTTTACGTCGAGGCACTGGATCAGAGCCGACACGTCGAGGAGCCCGAAAAGATCAGCTTGTACCATGACCGATGTAAGGGAATGTGGTCTGTTGGTTCAAGAATCGGAGGGCACTTGGATGACTGGATTTAGCGACTGGCGCAAAAGCACTCGCAGCAACAGCGGCGACGACAGCAGCTGCGTGGAATGCCGAGTGACCTGGCGAAAGAGCAGCCGCAGCGGCGGTGGTGATGACAGCCAATGTCTCGAAGCCCGCTCACAATTCGGCGCGTTCCAGGTTCGGGACTCGAAGCTTGGTCATGATTCCCCGATCTTCGACCTCGGGGCAGTCGACTTCAAAGCACTCCTCGCGGCCGCCGAATGATGGACGTCGAAGAGAAGAGCTTCCCGGGCTCCGCCGCGTACTGGGAACAGCGTTACGCCAAAGGGGGGAACTCCGGGGCGGGGTCGCGCGGCGCGCATGCCGAGTTCAAGGCCGAGGTGCTGAACCGGTACGTCGAGTCGCAGGGCATCGAGAGTGTCATCGAGTTCGGTTGCGGCGACGGGGAACAGCTCGCGCTCGCGAAATATCCGCGCTACCTGGGGCTGGACGTGTCTCCGACGCAGCTGCGTCGGACCATGGACCGGTTCGCGCACGATCCGTCGAAGAGCTTCGTGCATTACAACCCCGATGGTTTCTCGGACCAGGCCGGTTTCGTCACGGCCGACCTGTCGCTGTCGCTCGACGTGATCTTCCACCTCGTGGAGGACAACGTCTACGACCTGCACCTCGAGCATGTCTTCGGTGCCGCGCGGCAGCACGTCATTCTCTTCACGAGCGACGCCGACGACCCGGCCATGGCCGGGGAGTTCGCGCCCCATGTGCGGCACCGCCCGGTGCAGCGCGATGTCGCGGAGCGCTTCCCGGAGTGGGAGCTGCGCCAGCGCATCGACAACCCGCGCCCGTGGCGCACTGAAGGCGAATCGGGCTCAATAGCCGACTTCTTCATCTACGAGCGCACCGAGCCAGCGGCAGAGACCAGCTGACCCAGCGCTCCAAGGCGACATGTCGAGGGGCCGTCACCGCGAATCCGCGGCGACGGCCCTCATCGCGCTGGGCCGCTCAGGGGTCAGGGGCATCCCAAGTCGGATCTTCGCCCTATCGCCGGTGACCACCCATGCCCCGATCTCGTCACTCACTCCAGCGCCGCCCACGGATCCGGGGCTTCGTCATCATCTTCCTCATCGTCTTCGCCATCCTGGTCCTCCGCATCGGGCGACCAGAGGCCGATGCTCCAGACCAAGTAGCCGGGACCGTCGTGACCAGGCGGGGCGTATTCCGCGATCGAATGGCGCTGGCCGGCTTCGTAGCCCGGTGGGTGCAGGCCGAGCGAGAGCGCATAGTCGGCCAACCCGTCGCTGCCCAACTCCTCGAACTTGGCCCGCAACTCGGCGGCGATGTTCGGATCGCTGGAGACTACGAATTCCCGGAAGTCCTCGTTCATCGCAGTGCCTCCCCGGTTCCCTTGACGATCACTCGTTGATACCCGCCGTTCTCGAGCTCGGCATGGACGTAGAGGGTATACCCCTTCGGAAGGATCTTCGGAAGGTTCTCGTAGCATCCCTTCGGGTCTGCGCGGTCCAAGCCCTCGCACGGTGGAACATTGAGCCAGAGCGCCATGACCTTGGTCTTCGTGCGCCGCATGTAGGCCGCGACTCCGCCTTCGATATGCCATGTGGTCTTCATGGCGCGGTCGGAACGCCATGGGTCCTTCAGCTCCGGCGCGTCGAACACCTCGCCCCCGCGCTTGGCGCGGAGCAGCTGATGCAGCACTTCGTTTCCCTCGGAGTCGAACAACCCCGCGCGCGCTGATCCGGCCCTTGGCGTTCCTAGGCCACCGAATCGTCGAACCGCTCTCCCGGAGTGCGGGTTCCTCTGGCTGGGATTGAATCCTGAAGCGCCCGAGCTCGTACCCGAGGTAGCCGATGGTGCGGCGAGCGCATCCGGCGGGTCGTTCCCGCTGCCCTTCGTCGCGAGTAAAGCTCCTTGCTTGATGGCGAGGACTTTGGACTGGGCTTCGCCTATCCGATCCGCAAGCGAGGCAGCTTCGGCCATCAGCTCCTCGATGGCGTGCACGGCTGAACTCGCAAGATCTGCCGTGCCTTCCGCACCGAGGGCCGCGATCCGGCCCTGCAGTTCTTCCGCCTGTTGTCGGCACTCCGCGAGCTGCCCGGCAAGCTCTTCAGCTCCAGCCTTGTTGGCCGCGAGCGAAGCCGCGACGGCATCGACACTTGGCATCAGCGGCCTCCTACACATGTGGTGGTCCGTATTGTCGCGCAACGATGCGACTGCACACATCGGGCAGCTGCGCAGGTTCGTGGAGGTTTCAGGCGGGCGATCAGTCTCGTCCGGACTCGATAGAGTCGGTCGATGACCACCTCAGATGCCCTTGTCCGCCTGCCGAAAGCCGACTTGCACGTCCATCAGGAAGCGACCCGTTACCTCGACATCATCCTCGCCGAGCGGGAGGGTCGCGACCCGTACGACTGGGCGGCCTGGCGCCGGCGGCTCGCGGCTGAGGTCCCGCCCGGCAAGGAGCGCCTGCAGCAGATCGGCTCGATGCAGCCGGTCTCGATCGACCACGACGCCGAGGACGAGCTGTTCATCGGGCGGTTCGCGGCCCTGATGCGCGACCACGCCGCGGCCGGGGCGTGCTACGTCGAGATCCGCTGCGGCGGTGAGATCGCCACCCGAGACGGGTTCATGTCGATGTTTCGGCAGGCCGAGCGGCAGGTCCGCGCCGAGTATCCGCGATTGCACGCCGAGGCGATGGCGATCGTCATCGGTGCCGGCCAGGACCCCGAACGCGCCGACGCGTTCGCCGACTCCTGCATCCGCGCCGCCGACGAAGGGCTCGCCGGGATCGACTTCCTCTACTCCCCGTATGACACCGAGGCGGACTGGGCGCCCATGTACCGGCTGGCGGAGCGGTTCGCCGACGCCGGGTTGGGGATCACGGGTGAACTGTCCACGGCCAACATCGCCGCCGCCGCGCGCATGCCGGGCCTGACCAGGATCGGGCACGGCGTCCACGCCGCGGCCGACCCGGAGCTGCTGAAACTGCTGGTCGACCAGAGCGTGACGCTGGAGTGCGCGTTGACGTGCAACGAGTACTTCGGCGTGCTGCCCGAACTCGAGGAGCATCCGCTGCTGCGGCTGGTCGAGGCCGGGGTCGCGGTCACCTTGGCGACCGACAATCCGATCCAGCTCGGCACGACCATCGAGCAGGAGTACATTGCCGCAGCCGAACTCGGTCTGAGCTTGGACCAGCTCACGGGCTTCACCCGTAATGCGATCGAAGCGGCGTTCACCTCGGACGAGCGCAAGGCCACGATGCTCGGATACCTCGCCACCGCCTGAATGCCTCCAACAGCTTCCGGCGAGCTCCCCGGCCGTCGCGGGCTCGGGGTGGGTCGCAACGCTCAGGTGTTCTGGATCTGGTGCCCGCCCTGCTGGGTCCACCAGTCGCGGACCAGGCAGAAGGGGTGGCCGGCGGGGTCGGCGTAGACGCGCCAGCCTTGCTGGTCGTCAAGCAGCACAGCGCCGTTGGCGATGACTTCTGCTTGCGCCTCGTCGAGGTCGGGGACCGCGAAGTCGAGGTGGAACTGCTGCGGGTAGGCGGGGTCGGGCCATTGCGGGGGCCGGTAGTTCTCGACCGGCTGGAACAGGAGCACGAATCCCGATTCGAGGTGGAGGGTCGCGCCGCCGTCCGCGAGCGACCAGCGTCGGTCGGGCCGGTTGACCTCGCCGTCCAGAATGGAGTGGTAGAACTCGGCGAGCGTCGTGGGGTCCGGACAGTCCAGGACCACGCATTCGAAGTGAGCCTTCACCCCGGCATCGTAAGCGCAGGGTTCCGGAGCAGGGAACCGGATTCGGTCGGCGCGGTCAGGTCTGGCTGAAGGTGCGGCGGTACGCGGCGGGGGTCGTGCCGAGGTGGGCGCGGAAGTGGCGGCGGAGGTTCACCGCCGCGGCGAGGCCGACCCTGGTCGCGATGGACTCGATCGGGAGGTCGGTCTGCTCCAGGAGGACTCGCGCCGCTTCGATGCGCTGGCTGAGCAGCCACTGGCCGGGGCTGGTGCCCAGTTGCTCCTGGAACCGGCGGGCGAGGGTCCGGCTCGACATGCCCGCGTGCTCGGCGAGGCGCGCCAAGGTGAGCGGGGAGTCCAGGCGAGATGCGGCCCATTCCAGCAAGGGCGCCAGCGACTCGTCGGCCCTCGCGGGGACCGCCTGCGCCGCGTACTGCAGCTGGCTGCCCTCGCGTCGCGGCGGGAGGACCATGTTCCGGGCGACCTGCGCTGCGTACGCCGCGCCGTGGTCCGAGCGCACCAAGTGCAGGCACAGGTCGATGCCCGCGCCGGTGCCGGCGCTCGTGGCAACGTCGCCGTGGTCGATGTAGAGCACGTCCGCGTCCACCTCCACATCGGGGAACGCGGCGGCGAGGCGGGCCGTGTGGCGCCAGTGCGTGGTCGCGCGGCGGCCCGCGAGCAGTCCGGTCTGGGCCAGGACGAAAGCGCCGGTGCAGATCGCGGCGATCCGCGCTCCCCTCCGGTGGGCGGCCCGCAGCTCCTCGATGACCTCCTGCGGCACCGGCGAGCCGTGGGGCAGCCAGCCGGGGACGATCACGGTGTCGGCCTCCCGCAGGGCCTCGAGCCCCGCGTCGACGAGCATCGAGAAACCGACGCTGGTCGGCACCGGGCCGGGTCGCTCGGCGCAGGTGCGGAAGGTGTAGCGGGTCGGCACCCCGGACTGGGCCGTGCCGAAGACCTCGGCGGCGCAGCCGAGCTCGAACGGCGATTGGGGCGGACTGACCAGTGCCACCACGCGGTGCAGGCTCATGGCAAGAATGTACCTGTAGATGTCATTCGAGACTCTGGGCGCGGCCTCGATGCGCGGCGATAGTGGGCGGCATGGATCAGAACGATGCGACGAACGCGCTGCGAACCTCGGTAGCAGTGGACGGCCACCAGGCGAGCTACCTGACCGTGGACCGCGACGGCCCGCCGGTGCTGCTGCTGCACGGCACCTACTGGAGCCGCGTCTGGCTCCCGGTGCTCGACGGCCTCGCCGCCGCGGGCCTGCGGCCCATCGCAGTGGACCTGCCGGGACTCGGGCACTCCGACGGCGAGCTCGACCTGGAGACCGGCACCGTCCCGGCGCTCGCCGACTGGGTGGGCCGGTTCGCGACCGCGCTCGGGATCACCGGGCCGGTCGCCGTCGCGGGGCACGACATCGGGGGCGCGGTCGCCCAGCGCCTCCTCGTCCACGGTCCGGTGGCGGTGAGCAGGCTGGCGCTGGTCAACTCGGTCACCTACGACTCGTGGCCCGTGGGCAGCGTCGCCCGGTACCGCGACCCCGAGGCCGTCTTCACCGCTGAGGAGCTGCTCGGCGCGCGTCGGCAGGCCGTCACGACCGCATTGGCCGGTGCCGCAACGGAAGCATTGGTCGGCGAGTACCTGGAGCCGTGGACCCGGGAGGAGGTCCGCCGCAACTGGGTGCGCTACGTGGGCGCGGCCGACTGCCGCTTCACGATGGAGCTGCTGCCCGCGCTGTTGCGGTCCGAGACCCCAAAGCTCCTGGTCTGGGGCGAGGACGACCAGTTCCAGGGCGTTGCGTACGCCGAGCGATTCGTCTCGGAGGTCCCGCGCACGACGCTGGTGCGCGTGCCGGGCGCGGGACACATCCCCATGGAGAACGCGCCCGGCCGGGTCGCCGAGGCGCTCGCCGCGTTCTTCACCGCTTGGGGCTGCCCTGTGGATCAGGCCGGTCGCTGCCCAGTAAGTGCGCCCGCTCGCTGCGTGGCCGGCCCTCCGAATGCAGCACCGGAGTAGCCGCGCCACAGGCTCGGCGACGCTTGCGAGCCGTCAATCGGCGCTGCGAGCGGACCGACGGACTCGGATACGGCCGGTTCCCCGATGTACAGGACACGCCGGCCCTCACCCGATTGCGTCGATCAATGCGCGGGAACCCTCCGATCGGAGCGCGACGAGCCGCGAAGGAGGCCGCGATGGCGGACCCCGGAAGGCGTCCTTCCCCGGAGGAAGGCCGCAGCGACATCCGTCTGGCCTGGATCTCGCTGGCCGCAGTGCCGGTCGCGTACGCCGCGGCGGCAGTGCTGGGCAGCCTGATCCTGGAGGCCCAGGGCTACGAGATCGGTTCGGACCGCGCCGCACCGGTCGGGGCGAGCCTGATCGCCGGGATCCCCGCGACACTGGTGCTCCTCGCGCCTTGCGTCGGAGCGATCTGGTTCGGCTCCCGCGCCCGCCGTCGCGGGCGCCCCTCAGGCAAGGCCGCGGTCATCGCCGGATATGCGACCCTCGCGTTCCTCATCCTCACCAACATCCTGGGGTTCTTCATCGGACGCTGAAACGGTCGATCTCGGTCCGCGTCCAGGAAGCGGCGATTGCGGCGTCCGGCCGTGACGGAGCCCTGTCGCCCCCAGAATGAGGGGAGCAGGAGCGGACCGCGGAGGGCACGGCATGCGAGACGACAAATACGCCGACATCGGCATCCTGGTGGGCGTGGACGGCTCGACGTCGTCAGTGCGCGCCCTGCGCTGGGCGTTGAAGGAGGCCGAAGCCACTGGCCGGCGGATCACCGCACTCCGGGTGCTGGACCTGGCCACCGACACCGGAATGGCGATGACCGTGCCGCGCACCTCCGACATCGTGGCCGAGGCCAAAGCGGCGCTGGACGACACCGTGCACCGGGCCGCGTTCGGCGAGCCCCGCGTCCCCCTGCAGACGCGCGTGGAGCACGGCCATCCGGCCGCGGTGCTCATCGACTACTCCGAACACGCCGACCTCCTCGTAGTCGGCCGTCGCGGCCGCGGCGGGTTCGCCACGGCCCTGCTCGGGGCGGTGAGCCAGTACTGCGTCCACCACGCCCGGTGCCCGGTGGTCGTCATCCCGAGCCCGCCGGAGACCGGACCCGGGGAACTCGCGGCTGAAGGCCGCGCCTAGGACCGGCCATGGTCGGGTCGGCGCGATCGCGCCGCAGACGGGCACCTGGGACGGACCTAGCGGGCCGGGCGCATGAGGAGGAGGCCCTCTCCCCACTCGTCGAGGGTCTTCTCGTGGCCTGCGTTGCGGGCCAGGGGCTCCACCTGGGCGAAGACCTGGCGCTGCAGGGTCGTGTCGCCGGTGGCGGTGATGCGGCCGATGGCGTCGAGGAGCGCGGCCGAGTCCCAGTCCCGCAGCGGGTGGCGCTCGAGCTCCCATTCGAGGGCCTTGTTGTAGGGTCGCGGCCGCAGCTCCAGGGTGAAGAGCAGGTTCAGGAGCCAGCCGACGCTCTCGGCCGCGTCGAGGCGGGACGCCAGGTCGCGGCCGTCGCGGTGGTTCTTGACCGAGCGGTACAGCAGGTTCTGGTAGCCGTCCAGGAACTCGGCGGCCTCGTCGAAGGCCTTCCGTTCATCGAGGCGGCCCTTGGCCGCGAGGTACTCGGTGACGGCGCCTCCGGTGCGGTCCAGGACCACTCGGCTCCTGGCGAGCGCGTAGCGCGTGTACTCCGGGAGGACGTCGCCGAGGAGGTCGTTGAGCGGCAACACGTTCAGGTCGAGCGTGGAGCTGCGCATGCCGTGGAGCCGCGCGAGTTCCGCCTGCGCGCCTTCGGCGGTGATCACGAACAGGTCGTGGTCGGAGTGCGCGGTCGTCAGGCCCTCCATGGACTGGGAGCCGATGAGGAAGAGCCCGACCACGGCGGGGTCGGCTTCGGCGATGCGGACGGCGTCGTCGTACGTGAGCGGCTGCGTTTCGGTCATGCCCGTTGTCTAGCAGTCCCTGCGCGGCAGGGGAAGCGGTTTACCGGGCGGTCAGCCGACAAGGTCGCGTTTGGGGCGGACCACGCAGAACTCGTTGCCCTCCGGGTCGGCCAGGACCGTCCAGGACTCGTCGCCGGTCTGTCCGATGTCGACACGGGTGGCGCCGAGCTCGATGATGCGCTCGATCTCCGCGAGCCGGTCCTCCGCGCTGTCGGCGTTGAGGTCGAAATGCAGGCGGTTCTTCACCCGCTTGGGCTCGGTGACCGGCATGAAGCACAGCCCCCAGGCCGCGTCCCGGTCCGGGCCGACGATGACCTCGCGCTCGCGTTCGGAGACGACCTGCCAGCCCAGGACCGCGGCCCAGAAACGGGAGAGACCGGGCAGGTCGTGCGCGTCGATGACGATGTGGTGGATAGCAACTGCCATCGCCGCAGTATGCGCCGCCGCGTTGCGCGGCGCGGCGCGGGTTCGCTTGCGGGGCTTGGGTTGCGGAAAACAGGCGCGAGGAGGGCTCGCGATCCTTAGACTGCGGGGATGGCGATTCGATGGACGACCGCGTTCTGGGACTACCCCGCTGAAGGTTTCGAGAGCGGCATCGCGTTCTGGCTCAAGGCGACCGACTCGACCCTGTCGGCGCGGCGCGGCCCGGACGGCGAGTTCGCGACCCTCATTCCGGCCGGGGGCGACCCGTACCTGCGGGTGCAGCGCATCCGGGAGGGCAAGGGCGGCAGCCACCTCGACCTGCATGTGGACGACGTCGAAGCCGAGGCGGAGCGCGCGGTCGAGCTCGGTGCGAGCGCGGTCCACCGCGAGCCGGGGCTCGTCGTGCTCCACTCCCCTGCCGGGTTCGCGTTCTGCCTGGTCAGGCATTATGGCGAGACGACGGTGCCGCCGTCGCTCGGCTGGCCGGGCGGGCAGCGCAGCCGCACCGACCAGATCTGCGTCGACATCCCGCCGCAGGCCTTCGACCACGAGCTGGCGTTCTGGCAGATGTTCACCGCCTGGCGGCAGACCCTCACCGATTCCCGGGAGTTCCGGCGGCTCCTGCCGCCGCCGGAGCTTCCGTTGCAGTTCCTGCTGCAGCGCTTGGACTTCGCCGAGAAGGGCCAGGTGGCGACCGCGCACATGGACCTCGCCTGCTCGGACATCGACGCCGAGACCGAGCGGCACGTCGGGCTCGGGGCCGAGACCGTGCGCCGCCACCACTGGTGGCAGGTCATGCGCGACCCCGGCGGCCTCGAGTACTGCATCACCGCCCGCGATCCCGAGGTCGACCTGCACCCGATCGCTTGAGCGCGAACGCCTCCCGCCGCGAGCGGGAGGCGCTGCCGCGCCTCAGGACTCGGGGAGGCGCCTCCCGAGGACGGGGATGAGGATCGCCGCGACGATCAGGTGCAGGACCGCGAGGAACACCTTCGTGCCCCAGGTGGCGTCGGTGAGGATCACCGGGAACCACTCGAGCACGAAGACCGCGCCCGCGCCGATGCGCCAGACCAGGACCGCGCGGCGCTTCGCGAAGCGGTCGAGGACCGCGCGGGCCAGCCAGCCCAGGCCGCCGAAGAGCAGCACGGAGGCGGCGACGTTCACGATGCCGATCGGCACCGCGTCCATGCCGGGCTGGCTCGCGGTGAGCTCGACTCCCGCGAGGTACGCGACGACCCAGGCGAGCGCGGTCGCGACCAGTGCGGCGCCGAGGGCGAGCAGGCGGGTGCGCCAGACCGGGGCGGCGGCCCGCACGGGAACTTGTTCATCCAATTTGGACATATATCGACTCCACTGCCTTGAGATACGTTTCGGGGGAACGCTTTCGAAGGTAAGGCGGGGAGCCGGGGCCGCCCATCATCGAGCGTCCCGGGTTCATACGCGATCGTCCTCGGCCCTCCCGCGCGGCGTCACCGCTGGCTAGGGTTGCGGCATGGATGTGCTCAGCGACGTACTGGCAGTGCTGCGGACCGGACGGCCCTTCGCCGCCCGGTTCTCGCTCAACGCGCCCTTCGCCGACCACCGGCGCAGCCACCCCCACGGCTTCGGCGTCCAGGTCATGGTCCGCGGCGACGCGTTCGTGACCACCGAGGACGGCGAGGTCATCGAGGTGCGGGAAGGCGACGTGCTCGTCACGCCCCGCGGCAGCGCCCACACCGTCGTCTCCGATTCGCTTGGGGCGCAACCCGTCACCGAATGCGAAGACGAGACCCCCGCCGGGCTCATCGTCCGCTCCGCCGACGACCCGGACGCCTCGCACGTGATGGTGTGCCTCGCCTACGACCTCGCGCCCGGCCGCGCCCACCCCCTGCTCGGGGCCATGCCCGACTTCACGCGCATCCCCGCCGACCCGGCCGCGCGGCCCGGGCTCGCGGGCGCGATCGCCATGCTCGAGACCGAACTGCGCGCCGAACGCGGCGGCGGCGACACCCTCGTGCCCGCCCTGCTCGACGCGGTCCTGATGTACCTGCTGCGCGCCGTCCTCGAAGGGAACGACCGCCACTGCGGCTTCGACGGCTGGGCCGCCGCGCTCACCGACCGCTCCATCGGCGCGGCCGTCCAGGCCATCCACGCCGAACCGGCCCGGCAGTGGACGGTCAGTTCGCTCGGCGAGGTCGCCGGGCTCTCCCGGTCGGCGTTCTCGCGCCGGTTCACCGAGCTCGTGGGCCAGCCCCCGTTGAGCTACTTGACGTTCTGGCGCCTCACCCTCGCCGCGCGGCTCCTCGCCGACACCGACGCGCCGCTCGCCGCGGTCGCCCGGCAGGTCGGGTACGCCTCCGAGTTCGCGTTCGCGGCCGCGTTCAAACGCGACTTCGGGCAGCCGCCCGGCCGCTTCCGCAAACGCGCCCCCGCCTGCGACCCGGCGGTGCCGGCGTTCCAGCGCGAAGCCGTGCCCGTCTGACGCGTTCGGCCCGGCCGCGCGCCTCCCGGCCCGTATCGTTTCCGCAGGCAACGAGCGAACGAGGGGAGCTGGGCATGATCGTCGACAGCGAGGTCCGCGCGAGCGCGCAGCGGCTCGGGGCGCGCCGGGCCTGGTACGCCGCGGTGGCGGTGGTCGTCGTCGCGGCCCTGGTCGGACAGGTCGTGCTGGTCGTGCAGGGCGGGACCGACGTGAACGCCGCCGACGGCGCGCCGGAGGCGGGCCTGCCGGTGCGGCTCGTGCGGCTCTTCAGCTACTTCACGATCCAGAGCAACATCCTCGTGCTCGCGGGCGCGCTCGCTTTGGCGCTGCGGCCCGGCCGCGACAGCGCGGCGTTCCGCGTCCTGCACCTCGATGCGCTGCTGGGCATCGCGATCACCGGGATCGTGTTCGTGACCGTGCTGCTGCCGCTCGTCGAACTCGAAGGCGCGTCCCTCGCCGTGAACGCCGGGCTCCACTACTTCGCGCCGCTGGCGACCGTGCTCGGCTGGGTTCTCGTCGGCCCGCGCGGGTGGGTCGACCGCACCGCTATCGCGCGGGCGTTCGTCTGGCCGGTCGCCTGGATCGCGTACACGCTCGTCCACGGCGCCTTCACCGGCTGGTACCCGTACCCGTTCCTCGATGTGGCCGCGATCGGCTACCTGCGCGCGCTGGTGAACATCGCGGCCGTCCTCGCCATCGCGTTCGCACTGGCGCTGCTGGCCGCGTGGGCGGACCGCAAGCTGCGGCGCTTAGGCCTCGGCGCGCTTGCGGGCCTGGATCGCGATCAGGACGACCGGGACGAGCAGGAGCGCGCCGATCCACAGCACGCCGCTCGGGGCGATCGCGTCCACGACGTAGCCGCCCGCGAACGATCCGACCGCGATCGAGAGGTTGAACATGACCGTGTTCAACGAGGTCGCGATCTCGACCTCGCCGGGCTCGACCGAGTTCATGTACCAGGTCTGCAGGACCGGGGAGACCAGGCCGTATCCGATGCCCCAGAGCACGAGCACGGCCGTGGCGGAGAACAGGTCGCCGACGGCGAACGCCATGATCGCCATGCCCGCCGCCATCGCGATCCCGAGCGCCGCGAGCGTGCCGCGCAGGCGGGTGCCGATGAGCGAGCCGGACGCGACCGTCGCCACCAGCGCGGCCGCGCCGAACGCGAGGAGCAGCCCGCTGACCTGGCCCGCGGCGATGCCGTTGGCCTGGAGGATCGGGCTGACGAACGTGTAGGCGATGAAGTGGCCGGTGACGATGAAGAAGGTCAGCGCCAGGCCGATGCGCACGCCCTTGTTGGCGCGCACCAGCTTCGGGAGGGAGGCGAACGAGACCGTCGTGTTCGACGGGAGCTTCGGCACGAGCAGCGCGATCGCGGTCATCGCGACGATCGCGAGGCCCGCGAGCGCCCACATGGCGGCGCGCCAACCGAAGTGGTCGCCGATGAGGGTGCCTGCCGGGACGCCGAGCACGGTCGCGGCGCCGATGCCGCCGTAGACGGCGGCGGTCGCGCGCGGCACGTCCCGCGCGGGCACCAGGCGCAGCGCGATGCCGCCCGCGACGGCCCAGAACGCGCCGATCGAGAGGCCGACGAGGACGCGGGCCGCGAGCAGCAGTTCGAAGCCGGAGGCGAGGGCGGCGCCCACGTTCGCGCCGGCGACGAGCACGGCCAGGCCGATGAGCACGAGGCGGCGGTCGACGCGGCGGGTGACGACGATGCTCAGGGGCGCGGCGACGGCCGCGACGAGACCGGGGACGGTGACCATGAGGCCCGCGGTGCCGGCGGTGACGCCGAGTTCGGAACTGATCGGGGTGAGGAGGCCGACCGGGAGGACCTCGGAGGTCATGACGACGAAGACGCCGAGAGCGACGGCGGCGACGGCGAGCCACTGCTTGACGGTGGCGCGCTCGGGCGCGGCGGTGTCGATCGCGGTGGGAAGCGGGGTCTGGCGTTCGTCGAGGGTGGTCACGGCTGCGGCTCCAAGCGGTTTCGGTTCGGGTCGGAGTCCTGAGACTCGTTGCCGGAACCGGTCCACCACTCGGTCCGCGCTCGGTGACACGGGTTTCAGCGCGTACAGGGGCTGTGGGCCTCGCGAGGAGGCGTTCGGCCGGGAGCGGGGCTCCCTTGGCGGTGTACGTGCGTTTACCCTGGCCAGAAGCTCGATGTACTTCTGGGGCGTCGCCTTCATCCAGGGTAGCGCCGCCGCGGCCGAACCGGAATGGTGAAGTTCGTCGCATCCGCCGCCCGCGCACCTGGCGGGAAGCCGCGGCCTCGTCGCGTCGGGAGTGGCGAGGCCATGACAGACTCCTTTCTGCGTGTCACGCACACATACGGAAGGAATGGCGAGCAGATGTCAGCAGAAGGCGGCACCAAGGCGATCGTCGCGGCCCTATTGGCCAACACCGGGATCGCGGTCAGCAAGTTCGTCGCGGCGGGGATCACGGGTTCGGCGTCGATGCTGGCCGAGGGCGTCCACTCGGTGGCCGACGCGTCCAACCAGGTCCTCCTGCTCATCGGCGGCAAGGCCTCGCGGAAGGCCGCGAGCCCGGCCCACCCGTTCGGTTACGGGCGGGAACGGTACATCTACGCGTTCATCGTCTCGATCGTGCTGTTCTCGATCGGTGGCGTGTACGCGCTGTACGAGGGCTACCACAAGTTGGGTGAGCGCAGCCACGGCGAGGAGCTGCACAACCCGCTGGTCGCGGTGGTCGTGCTGGTCATCGCCATCATCCTGGAGTCGTTCTCGCTGCGCACCGCCGTGAAGGAGTCGAACGCGGTCCGCGGGAAGCAGTCGTGGCCGCAGTTCATCAAGGGCTCGCGCTCGCCCGAGCTGCCCGTGATCCTCCTGGAGGACATCGGCGCGCTCGTCGGCCTCATCTTGGCGCTCATCGGCGTCGGCCTGTCGTGGCTGACCGGGGACCTGCTGTTCGACGCGCTCGGCACCATGGCGATCGGCGTGCTGCTGGTGCTCATCGCGATCGTGCTCGCGATCGAGATCCGCTCGATGCTCATCGGCGAGTCCGCGACCCTCGAGGACATCGCGGCGATCGAGAACGCCATCAACGACGGCGAGGGCGACACCCTCATCCACCTCAAGACGCTCCACGTGGGCCCGGACGAGCTGCTGGTGGCGGCGAAGGTCGGCATCGGGACCTCGGCGACCGGCGAGCAGGTGGCCTCGCAGATCGACGCGGCCGAGGCGCGCATCCGAGCGGCCGTGCCGAAGGCGACGATCATCTACATCGAGCCGGACATCCCGCGCACGGGCGCTTAGGCTCGGACCATGGCCAAACTGGTGCTGGACCTGCACGACATCTTCAACAAGGGCGACCAGATCGAGAAGGCGCTGCGCGACGTCATCGACGAGGCGGTCGCCAAGAAGATCGACCTCGTGGAGATCATCCCGGGCAAGGGCTCGGGGCAGTTGAAGAAGAAGGTGCTGCGGTTCCTCGACCAGAAGGAGGTCAAGGCCCTGTACCACCGGGTGGACAAGGACTCGAAGAACTTCGGTCGGCTCTTCGTCCACTTCCGTCATGAGCACAGCCAGCACAAGGACAAGCGCAAGAAGCGATAGGGCTCGCAGAACGGCGGCGCGGCTTCCTCCCCCGAGGCGCGCCGCCGTTTCGCGTGCGGTTCCTAGTTGATCAGCACCCGGTCGCGCTCATTCGCCGAATCGGGCGCGCCGAGCAGTTCCAGCAGCCGCAGCACCGGTACCCGGTAGCTGTGGCCGATCCGGAGGACTTGGACGGGGAACTGCCCGTCCTTCGCCAGCCGGTAGGCGACCGTCCTGCCGATCCCGAGGATCTGCGCGGCCGTCTCGACATTCGTCATCACGCCGAGCGACTTGACGCGCTCGACGGTCCAGACCTCGTCGTCGATGACGACATCCGAAGGCCCCACCTTCGCATTCGGTGTCATGTTGGTCCTCTCTGGCGCGCCGGGCCGACACGGGGTGCATCGGCCGGGTGACGCCTAGGACCAGTCGACCCCACCCGGCACCGCCAAGTCCAGAGTGCCGCGCCGGAATTCACTCTTACGCGTGGTATCCGATTCCTCACTTGGAGGAGATCGTTTGGGCGCGAATGGGACTCATTGCCCATAACACACCGCGCTCATCACGGTGGCCTGCCGAGATGCGCTCGAACGCGAGATAGGTTAGCCTTGCCTACATGCCAGACGATGCGGGCTTGCGCGGCCGCGCCCTCCGACTCGCCTACTTCGGCGACACCGTCGTGCACGACGCCGACATCACCCTCCACGGCGGGCAGGTCACGGCCCTCCTCGGCCCCAACGGGTCCGGCAAGTCCACCCTCCTGCGCTCCCTCGCCCGCCTCCACAAGGCCGAGGCCGGGGGCGTCGAGTTCACCGACGGCACCGACGCCGCCGCACTGAGCCCCAAGGACTTCGCGCGCCGCGTCTCCCTCCTCGCCCAGTCCCGGCCCGTGCCCGGCGGCATCCGCGTCCTCGACGTCGTCGGCTACGGCCGCCACCCCCACCGCGGCCGCTGGCGCCAAGGCGACCCCGAAGGACCCGCGAAGATCCAGCGCGCCATGGAGATCTGCGGCGTCGCCGACATGGCCGAGAAGGGCGTCGAAGCGCTCTCCGGCGGCGAACGCCAGCGCGTCTGGTTCGCCTCCTGCCTCGCCCAGGACACCGCCGTGCTCCTGCTCGACGAGCCCACCAACCACCTCGACCTGCGCTACCAGGTCGAGATCCTCGACCTCGTGCGCGACCTCGCCGACGAGCACG
Source organism: Glycomyces sp. NPDC049804 (assembly GCF_040674615.1). NCBI lineage: Bacteria > Bacillati > Actinomycetota > Actinomycetes > Glycomycetales > Glycomycetaceae > Glycomyces > Glycomyces sp. NPDC049804. The sequence continues at coordinate 61,385 of NZ_JBFAMQ010000001.1, read as the reverse complement.
GCACGGCCGTCGGCATCGTCCTGCACGACCTCGACCAGGCCGCGGCGGTCGCCGACCACGTGGTCCTGCTCCACGACGGCCGCGTCAAAGCCGCCGGCACCCCGGCCCAGGTCCTCACCGCCGAGCACCTCACCGCCGCCTACGGCATCGACATCCGCGTCGACGCCGACCCCGCCACCGGCCTGCTCACGGCCCGGCCCATCGGCCGGCACACCCGCAGGTTCGCCGGCACCGCCACCGAGTAGAAGGAACCCGATGCGAATCCCCCACCTCAAGCGCTCCGCCGTGCCCGCGGCACTGGCCGCCGCCGCGCTCTTCGCCGCCTCCGCCTGCGGCACCACCGAAGCGGGCGCGGGCGACGAGGCGACCACGGCCGAGGCCGGTCCCGTCTCCGTCACCGACTTCCTCGGCCGCACCGTCGAACTCGACGCGCCCGCCGCGAAGGTGGTGACCCTCGAGTGGGCCGAGACCGAGATCGCCGCCAGCCTCGGCGTCATGCCCGTCGGCGCGGCCGACCTGGAGGGGTACAACACGTGGGTCGGCGCGTCCGAGCCCATGGACGACTCGGTCGTGGACGTCGGTACCCGCCAGGAGCCGTCAGTCGACGCGATCGCCGGGCTCAGCCCCGACCTCATCATCATGGAACCGGACGACGAGAAGCTCATCGCCGGCATCGAGGAGTTCGCTCCCGTGCTGGTCGTGGAGGGCTCCAACGCGACCGACAACCTCGAGCGGATGCACCGCGACGTCGACATGATCGCGGCCCTCACCGGGAAGACCGCCGAGGCCGACGCGCTGTGGACCGAGTTCGAGGCGAAGGTCGAGGCGACCAGGACCGCCATCGAGGCCGCCGGGACCGGCAGCGTGCCCTACCTGTACGCCGACGGCTGGGTCGAGGGCGACGCGATCTCCATCCGGCCCTTCGGGACCGGCTCGCTCGTGGGCTCGCTCGCCGCGTCCGTGGGCCTGCAGAACGCGTGGACCGGCGAGACCGACCCGGCCTGGGGCCTGGGCGGCACCGACGTCGAGGGCATGGCCCAGTTCACCGACACCGAGTTGAAGTTCATCTACAACAACTCGTACAACGACAACATCTTCAACGAGAAGCTGGTCGGGAACCCCATCTGGGACGGGCTGAAGTTCGTCGAGGACGGCTCCATGTACGAACTGCCGCACAGCATCTGGACCTTCGGCGGCCCCCGCTCCTCCGGCGCGATCCTCGACTACTTCGCCGAGGTCTACGCCAGTTGAGCACCGTGAGCCCGCCGGCGCGCACCGAGGTCGCGGGGCCGAAGGCCCCGCGCCTGCTCTCGGCCGCGGCGGTCTTCACCGCCGCGGCCGGGGCGCTGGTCGCGCTGGCGGCCCTCCACCTCACCCAGGGCACGTCCGCTGTGGACGGTGGGGATCTGCTGCGGCTGCTCGCCGGCAGCGCCGATCCGGCCGTGTGGAACGTGCTCGAAGGCGCGCGCCTGCCGCGTCTGGCGGGCGCGGTGCTCACCGGCGTCGCGCTGGGCGCTTCCGGCGTGCTGCTGCAGTCGGTGGCGCGCAACCCGCTCGCGAGCCCTGACACGCTCGCGGTGAACGCGGGCGCGCACCTGGCCGTGACCGCGGTGGCGGCATTCGGGTTGACGCTGCCGCTGCTGTCCGGGATCGGCGTCGCGTTCACCGGCGCGCTGCTCACCGCGGGACTGGTGCTCGCGCTCTCGGCGGGCGGCGGCGAGTCCACCACGACCCGCCTCATCCTCGCCGGGTCCGCGACCGCGATGGCCGCGAACTCGCTCGTCTCGCTCCTCGTGCTCTTGTTCCAGGAGGAGACGACCGGCCTGTTCGCCTGGGGCTCAGGCAATCTCAACCTGGCCGGGTTCGGGAGCATCGGGCAGGCCGTGCCGCTCGTGCTCCTCGCGGTAGCGGTGGCGATGATCGCCGCGCCCCGCCTCGACCTGCTGCGACTCGGCGACGACACCGCCTCGAGCCTCGGCGTCCACGTGCGCCGCGTCCGCCTCGTCGCCGTCGTCTCCTCGCTGCTCCTCGCCTCGTGCGCGGTGACCGTGGCCGGCCCGATCGGCTTCGTGGGCCTCGCCGCGCCCGTGATCGCGCGCCAAGTGGCGGTGCGCCTGCCGGCGCTGCTCGCGCACCGCGTCCTCATCCCGTTCAGCGCCCTGTGCGGCGCGATCGTCATCGTCGCCGCCGATCTGGCCGTGCGCGCGGTCCTCGGCGCCGAGAAGAGCATCGAAGTGCCCGTGGGCGTGGCGACCACACTCCTCGGCGCGGGCGTCATGATCTGGCTCGCCCGCTCGATCGCGGGCGGCGGGGCCGAAGAGCGGCCCGCGATCCTGCACGGCGCGGCGAACCGCAGCCGGACCGCGTTCGCCCTCATCTGGATCGGCCTCACCGCCGCCGCGGTCGCCGCCCTCATCGGCGGGATGCTCGCCGGCGACACCATGCTCCTCGGCGGCGACCTCCTCAACTGGCTCGCCGGGAAGACCGGCGACTCCTATACGTGGATCATCGACCAGCGCTACCCGCGCGTCCTCGCCGCGATCCTCGCGGGCGCGGCGCTCGCATGCGCGGGCGCGGTCACGCAAGGGCTCCTGCGCAACCCGCTCGCCGAACCGGGCCTCCTCGGTGTCACGGCCGGGGCCGGCATCGGCGCGGTCGCGCTCATCACGTGGGCGCCCTCGGCGGGGGCGTGGACGGTGACCGGCGTTGCGGCCGTGGGCGGCCTGGGCGCGTTCGCGCTCGTGTACGCGCTCGCCTGGCGCGGCGGGCTGAACACGTCCCGGTTGGTGCTCATCGGCATCGGCGTCTGGTCCCTCGGCATGGCCGCGATCACCCTCATCATCCTCGCCTCGGACCCCTGGAACATCCCCAAGGCCATGACCTGGCTCTCGGGCACCACCTACGGCCGCACGGCCGACCGCCTCATCCCGCTCGCGGCGGCCCTCGTCGTGGTCCTGCCCCTGATCCTGGCCCACCGCAAGGAGATCGACCTCCTCGCCCTGGACGACGACACCCCGCGAGTCCTCGGCGTCCGTCTGGAGCGCACGCGCCTGCTCCTGCTGGGGGCGGCGGCGGTGCTGACCGCCGCCGCGGTGGCGGTGGTCGGCGTGATCGGCTTCGTAGGCCTGGTGGCCCCGCACCTCGCCCGGGCGCTGGTCGGCAGCCGGCACGCCCGCGTGCTGCCGGTCTCGATCCTCCTCGGCACCCTGCTCGTGAGCCTCGCGGACACGGTGGGCCGCACCGTGATCGCCCCCGCTCAGATCCCGGCGGGTCTCGTCTGCGCCCTCATCGGCACCCCCTACTTCATCTGGCTCCTGTGGAGGACCCGGACGAGGACGTGAAATGACCGCGCAGCCGCTCGGCGTACACCCGGCGGTCCGCCGGGTCGGCCCAGCCGGGCAGCGGCGGGCTCTGGTAGAGGCGGTCGCCCTCATAGCGCGGGAAGACGTGGACGTGCAGGTGCCAGACGTCCTGGTTCCCGGCGGGCTCGTTGTGCTGGCGCGTGGAGACGCCGTCGCAGCCGTACGTCGCGCGGATCGCGACGGCGACCTCCCGCACCAGGTCGCCCACGGCCCGATAAGCCTCGGCGGGAATCGAGTACAGGTTCTCGTGGTGCGCGGTCGGCACCACGAGGACGTGCCCGGGGTTGCGCGGCCACCAGCGCGGCGACACGAACGCCGCCGCGTGCTCGGTGCGCCGCACGATGTCCTCCACATTGGCGACGCCGTCGCCGTGCCCCGCAAGCAGATTGCAGAACGGGCAGTGATACCCGGGCGGTTCGTGGGACTCCATCGCACCACGGTAGCCGTGATGCGGGTCCGGGAAGTTCGCTCTGCGGGTCGAGCCGTGTTCACCTGGGATTCACGGCCGGGCAGCAGCATCGAGTCGACAACTGCACCCCGATTCGAGGAGACGCCTTGCTTTCCCGACTGCTCCCCCTCACCGCCTTCGGCACGGCCGCCGTGCTGGTGTGCGCCGCGTCCGCGCAGGCGCATCAGCGATCCGACGAGGACCTGACCGCCGAGCTCGAGACGCCCGCGCTGTGGGCCGAGGACGACGCCGACGCCGACGACCCCGCGATCTGGGTGGACCAGGACGACCCTGAGGACAGCCTCGTCATCACCACCGCGAAGGAGGCGGGCCTGTACGTCTACGACCTCGAAGGCGAAGCGGTCCAGCACATCGCGCCCAAGCCCGCCCCCGGCGAGGACGACGCGCCCGGCCGCTACAACAACGTCGACCTCGTGCGCGGCTTCGAACTCGGCGGCGAGCGCGTCGACCTCGCCGTCGCCTCCGACAGGGGCATGGACGACATCGGGATCTTCGTCATCGACGACGGCGAACTCGTCGAAGTCACCGACCCGGACGAGGGCTGGATCTTCTCCGAGTCCCAGGCCGAGGTCAACGACGAGCACACCGCGTACGGCTTGACGACGTGGCAAGACGCGACCGGTGCGTACGCGCTCGTCAGCCGCAACTCCGAGACCGAGGTCGCCCTGCTCAAGCTCGTCGCGAACGGCGACACCGTCGGCTGGGAGAAGGTCCGCACCCTCGCCCTCCCCGCCGAGTTCACCATGCCCGACGGCTCCACCTGGACCACCTGCGACGACCCCGGCCAGTACGCGCAGGTCGAAGGCATGGTCGTCGACAAGACCACCGGCACCGCCTACCTCGGCCAGGAGCTCGTCGGCATCTGGAAGGTCGGCGCCGACCTCACCGGCGAACCCGAACTCGTCGACACCGCAGTCGAATTCGGCCTCCCCGGCGCCTACAACGCCGAAACCGACGAGTGCGAGTACGGCGCGAACCCCGGCTTCGGCGGCGAGCACCTCCGCACCGACATCGAAGGCCTGACCATCTACTACACCGGCCGCGGCAAGGGCTACCTCCTCGCCTCAAGCCAGGGCGACGACACCTACGCCGTCTACACGATCGAAGGCGGCAACGCCTACCTCGGCTCCTTCGCCATCGGCGACGGCGACGTGGACGGCACCCAGCACAGCGACGGCGCCGACGTCGTCAACGTCTCGCTCCCCGGCTTCGACGGCGGCCTCCTCGTCGTCCAGGACGGCGACAACACCCCCGAAGGCACGGACGAATCCAGCACCAACTTCAAGTACGTCGAGTGGGACGACGTGGCCGAGGACTCCGGTCTCGGCCTCGCCAAGGCCCGCGGACGCCGCTAGCCGCACCCCCGCACCGCGCCGCCGGGGCCCCAGGACCCGGCGGCGCCCCCTATTCGCTCGGCAGCGGCGCGGCGCTCGAGCGGACCTTCCACGCCGCCACCGGCGTGAAGCAGACGGTGACCAGCAGCGCCCAGGCCCACAGCTTCGAGAGGTGCACCGGCTCCCAGCCGTCCGCCTGGTGCGGGTACACCCACGCGCCGAAATAGGTCCCGATGTTCTCCGCGATCCACAGGAACACCGCGATGAGCGTGAACGACAGCGCGAGCGGCATCCGGTACTCCGCGTCGCCCACCGTGAAATGCACCCACGTGCCCAGCGTGATGAACAGCAGCAGCACCGTGAGCGCCAGCCGGATGTCGAACAGCCAGCCGCTCGACAGGAAGTTCAGGTAGATCAGCAGGCTCACCGCCGTGGTCGCCCACAGCCGGTACCCCTCGATCCGCAGCCGCAGCAGCCGCCACGACCGGCACACGAAACTGCCCACCGCCGCGTACATGAACCCGCTGTACAGCGGCACGCCGCCGACCGCGAGCACCCCCAGATCCGGGTACGTCCAGGAGCCGATCGCCACCTTCACCAGCTCGAACCCCAGGCCGAGCGCGTGGAAGCCCGTGACGAGCAGCAGCTCCTTCCACGTGTCGGAGCTGAACAGCAGGAAGAACAGGGTCATGCCCATCCCGTAGACGAACAGCGCGTCACCGCGCTCCATCGGCAGCGGCACGACCGCCGAGGCCGCCAGGCCGAGGAAGATCGCCACCGCGAAGACGCACGCGCGCGCCTCCAGCAGCCCGAATCGCCACAATTGCCCTGTCAAGCGGCCCAGGGTGAACGGCGTCCGCTCGCGGCCCGGCCGCATCCTCCAGAAGAACGACACCGTCCTATCGTGACGGACCCTCGCGTCCCTGCCAAGCCCCTCGGGCGGCCTACTTCGGCTTGCGCGCCACGATGAGGTCGCGGTTGATGGCCTGGTCGACCCGGTGCTCGAAGTCGAGGAACGGCGCCGCGTCCATCACCTCCAGGCCCGCGTCCTCAAGGATCGAGGCGAGATCGGGACGGCTCGTCGTGTACAGGTTCCACGAGATCCCCATTGCCCCGCCCCGGCGCAGCAGCGCCGCCCACACCGGCACCGCCGCCTCGAGCACCTCCGTCGGCTTGCGCGTCAACGCCCGCGTGTCCTTCACCGCCGCGTGCTGCACCCCGTACGGCGCGTCAGTCACGACCAGGTCGAACGCGCCGCGCTTGAACACCTCGCCGGACCGCACCGTGTCCGCGTTGACGATCTCCAGCACCTGCAGGTCCCCCGCCCGGTGGCGCTCCTTCGTCGCCGCGAACTCCACCCGGGTGCGCTGGCCGACCCCGCGGCCCTCGCGCTTGACCCGGCTCGACACCGCGGTGTGCTTGAGCCGCTTGTCCTTCAGCCACCGCTGCACGAACGCGCCGTACGCCTCGAAGTCGCGCTTGTCGACCTCCACGCCGAACGCGTCCCAGCCGTACATCGCGGCCTGGTTGAGCGTCGTCCCGCGCCCGCACATCGGGTCGAACACCTTCACCGGCCCGCCGAGGAGCCGGTCGGGCTCGAGCGCCACCGCGGCGGTCACATTGAGCAGCAGCTTCGTGAACTGCTCGTTCGTCTTCCCCACGTACTTGAGGATCGAGACCAGGTCGTCGTCGTAGCGGTCGAGCCGCTCCACCGCGATCGGCTCGAGCAGGTCCCCGCGGACCGCGAACAGCGCGAACAGGGACGAGAGGTTCGCCAGCAGGCGCAGGTCGCGCCCGCTCAGCGTGTCCGAGCGGAAGGTCAGGTACGCGACGCCGCCGATGAGCGCCTCCTCGACCTCGGCGATCTCGCCGTCGAGCGCGTGGGCGCTGAAGACGCGGATCTCGTTCGCCGCCATGCGGGCGGCGGTGCGCGCGTACACGCGGTTGGCGGAGGGCGATATCAACATCGCGTACTGCTGCATCGGCTTGCGAACCTTCACGGACTCTCGGACACGGAGAAGGCCCCGGCCTGCCGGCAGGGGCCTTGATCAGCGTGACCTTAGCAAACACCCCGGGAGAGGTCGCCCCGATCCCGCCGTCTCGCTCCCGTGCGCGGCGGGAGGCGGGCACTGCCCGCGCCCCGCCGCCCGCCGTCCTAGGCGTAGAAGTCCGGGCGCTCCGGCAGTTCGATCGGCACGATCTCGCCCGAGTGCAGCGAGCGCACCGCCGCGTCCACGACCACGGTGGCCGCGAACCCGTCCCACGAGCTCGGGCCGGTCGGCTCCTCGCCCGCGAGCAGGTGGTCGATCCAGTCCTGGAGCTCGACGTCGAAGGCGTCGGCGAACCGGTCGCCGAACTCCTGCAGCACCTCGGTGCTCGCCTTGGCGGCCTTGCGGACCACCGGCGCGGCCGGGTCCGGCAGGCGCACCGCGCCCTCCTCGCCCACGATCTCGCACTGGATGTCGTAGCCGTACTGGCAGTTCACGAACGCCTCGACGTCGACGCGCGCGCCCGAAGCGGTCTCGAACAGGAAGATCTGCGGGTCCTGCAGGTGCGGGAACCGCTTGGAGGTCTTGCGCGGCAGCACCGTCTGCACCGACGCGAACTCCTCGCCCAGCAGCCAGCGCAGCGCGTCCACCTCGTGCACGGCAGTGTCCTTCGCAGCCATCTCGGTCGTGTACGCCTCGCGCACATACGGATTGCGGTGCACGCAGTGCGCCATCAGCGGCTCGCCGATCTCCCCGGCGTCCAGGACCCGCTTCATCTGCCGGTACCCGGCGTCGTAGCGGCGCATGAACCCCACCTGCACGAGGCGGCGCCCCGCCTCCTGCTCGGCCTTGAGGATCCGCAGGCCGTCCGTGATCTCGGTGATGAGCGGCTTCTCGCAGAACACCGGCTTGCCGGCCGCGATCGAGGCCAGCACCTGCTCGGCGTGCGCAGGGCCCCATGAGGTCACGACCACCGCCTCGACCTCCGGGTCCGCGATCAGGCGGTCGGCGGCGTCGACGACGCGCGCGCCGACCGAGGCCGCGACCCGCTGCGCCGACGCCGGGTCGATGTCCGAGACCGCGACGACCCGCGCCCCGGCCACGGCGTTCGCCAGGCGGTGCACGTGCTGCTCGCCGATCCAGCCGGTGCCGATCAGGCCGATGCCGATGCTCATGGTGCTCCTCTTCGTTCGGGTTGGCTTAGGACTGCTGGCGGCTCGCGCCGAGCCCGCAGCCGTTGAGGTACTTGCGGGTGCGCACCGCGATCGGGAAGGGCACGTCAGGCTCGCACGGGTAGAGGTCCTGCTCGACGATGACGAACAGCTGAGCGTCCAACTTGGACAGTTCGGCGACGATGTCGGCCGGGTTCGGCACGCCCGCGGGCGGCTCGACGCACACGCCGCGCTTGACGGCCTCGCCGAATCCCAGGCCCTCGTCGCTCACCTGCCGCAGGATCTCGGGGTCCATCTGCTTGATGTGGACGTAGCCGACGCGCTCGCCGTAGCGGCGGATCAGGTCCACGTTGTCGCCGCCGCCGTACGCCACATGGCCCGTGTCCAGGCACAGCGACACGAAATCCGAGTCGGTGCCGTCCAGGAACGTCTCGATCTGCGGCTGGGTCATGATCTGGCAGTCCGCGTGCGGGTGCAGGGCGATCGTGACCCCGTACTCCTCGAACATCTGCTTGCCGATGCGGTTCGCCGTGGCGTGCACGGTCTTCCACTGGGCGGCGTCCCATTCGGTGACGTCGTTGACCGCGTCGGTCTTCTCGTCGCGGAACAGCGGCGGGATGAACACGACGTGCTTCGCGCCCTGCGAGGCCGTCAGCTTCGCGACCTTCGAGACGATGCCGATGGTCTCGTCGAACTTCTCGGGCCGGTGCAGGTTCCCGAACACGGTCCCGCCGGAGACCTTGAGTCCGCGCTTGCCCACCTCGTCGGCGAGCACATCCGGGTCGGTCGGCAGGTACCCGTACGGTCCGAGCTCGAGCCACTCGTAGCCGGCGCCCTGCAGCTCGTCCAGGAACTGCTCGTACGGCAGCTGCCGGTCGTCCTCGGGGAACCACACGCCCCACGAGTCGGGGGCCGAGCCCAGTCGGAGATTCGGGGCTTGAGTCGACATTGACGTGCTCCTTAGCTGGAGGTGGGGAAGTTGAGCTGCGCGGCCTGCGACTCGGTGTGCTTGGGCCAGCGCGAGGTCACGACCTTCGCGCGGGTGTAGAAGCGCACGCCCTCGTGGCCGTGGATGTGGCTGGAGCCGAACAGGGAGTCCTTCCAGCCGCCGAACGAGTAGTGCGCGGTCGGCACCGGGATCGGGACGTTCACGCCGACCATGCCCACGTTCACGTCGCGCTCGAAGGTGCGCACCGCGCCGCCGTCGAAGGTGAAGATCGCGGTGCCGTTGCCGTACGGGTTGGCGTTGATGAGGTCGATGGCCTCCTCGAGGGTGTCGACGCGCACGACCGCGAGGAGCGGCCCGAACACCTCGTCCCGGTAGACGTCCATGTCGGGCGTGACCTTGTCGAGGACGCTGGGGCCCACGAAGAACCCGCCGAGGTGTCCTTCGACCTGGAGGCCGCGGCCGTCAACGACCGGTTCGGCCCCTTGGGCGACACCGGATTCGATGTAGGAGACCACGCGCTCGCAGGAGGCCTTGGTGACCACGGGGCCCATCTCGGCCTCGGGGTCGTCCCCGGCGCCGACGACGACCGCCTCGGCCTTCTCTTTGAGGAGGCCCACGAGTTCGTCGGCGGCGTCGCCGACGGCGACAGCGACGGAGATGGCCATGCAGCGCTGCCCGGCTGAGCCGAACGCGGCGGCGGTCAGCTGGTTGGCCGCCCAGTCCATGTTCGCGTCGGGCATGACCACGGCGTGGTTCTTCGCGCCGCCGAGGGCCTGGACCCGCTTGCCGGCCGCCTGGCCGCGCTCGTGGATGTACTTGGCGATCGGGGTCGAGCCGACGAACGAGACGGCGGCGACGTCCTCGTGGTCGAGGAGGGCGTCGACGGCGGTCTTGTCGCCGTTGACGACGTTGAACACGCCGTCCGGGAGCCCGGCGTCGGCGTAGAGCCGGGCGATGAAGAGGCTGGCGGAGGGGTCGCGCTCGCTGGGCTTGAGCACGAAGGTGTTGCCGGTGGCGATGGCGATGGGGTGCATCCACATCGGGACCATGACCGGGAAGTTGAACGGCGTGATGCCGGCGCAGACCCCGATGGGCTGGCGGAAGTCGTAGGAGTCGACGCCGCGCGAGATGTCGTTCGAGAAGCCGCCCTTGAGCGCCGAGGTGATGCCGCACGCGAACTCGATGACCTCGCGGCCGCGCACGATCTCGCCGCGCGCGTCGTCGACGACCTTGCCGTGCTCGGCGGCGACGATCTTGGCGAGCTCGAGCTCGTGCCGCTCGACCAGGTCGCGGAGGCGGAACATGACGCGTGAGCGGTTGGAGAGCGACTGCTGGCCCCAGGACGCGAACGCGGTCTTGGCGGCCTGCACCGCGGCATCCACATCGGACACGGTGGCGAGGCGGACCTGCGCCTGCGCATTGCCGTGGGCGGGGTTCCACACGGGCGCGAGGCGGTCCGACTCGCCGGCGGTCGGCTTGCCGCCGATCCAGTGCTCGATGATCTGCATTGCGACGGTTCCTTAGAGGTAGTGGCGCTGGTCGCGCTTGTGGTCGGTGTAGGCGGCGTAGGCCGCGCGGGTGGAGTCGAGTTCGGACACTTCGCTGACCGGCACTTCCCACCAGGCCGAACCGGGCGGGTTCGGGCCGGTCAGGTCGGTCTCGACATGGACGACCGTGGTGCGGTCGTTGGCCTTCGCCTGGGCGATGGCGTCGCGGAAGGAGGCCACGCTGTCGGCCTTGACGACCTCGGCGCCGAAGCTGGCGGCGTTCGCGGCCAGGTCGACGGGGAGCACGTCGCCGTCGAGGAGGCCGGACTTCTCGTCGCGGTAGCGGTACTTGGTGCCGAACCGCTGGGAGCCCAGGGATTCGGAGAGGGAGCCGATCGAGGCGAACCCGTGGTTCTGGACGATCACGATGATGACCTTGAGGCCTTCGGCGACCATGGTCGCGATCTCGGAGGCGAGCATGAGGTAGGAGCCGTCGCCGACGAGGACGACCACTTCGCGTTCGGGCGCGGCCATCTTGGTGCCGACCCCGGCCGCGATCTCGTAGCCCATGCACGAGAAGGCGTACTCGACGTTGTAGGCCTTGGGGTCCCTTGCGCGCCAGAGCATCTGGAGGTCGCCGGGCATGGAGCCGGCGGCGTTGATGACCACGTCGGCGTCGTCCAGGGCCGCGTTGAGCGCGCCGAGGATCTCGGTCTGCGCGGGCAGCGGGCCGTGGCCGAGGTCGAAGCACGCGTCGGCCTTGGCCTGCCACTCGTCGGCGAGGCGGCGGGTCTCGGCGCGGTACTCGTCGGCGACGCTCCAGCCGTCGAGGGCCTTCGCGAGTGCGGCGATGCCGGTCTTGGCGTCGGCGAGCAGCATCTCCGCGGAGTGCTTCGCCGCGTCGAGGCGGGCCACGTTGAGGTTCGCGAAGGTGACGTCGGGATTGCCGAACACGGTGTGCGAGGCGGTGGTGAAGTCGGAGTACCGGGTGCCGATGCCGAGCACGACATCCGCTTCGGCCGCAAGGGCGTTCGCGGCGGAGGTGCCGGTCGAGCCGAGGCCGCCGACCGCGGCGGGGTGGTCCCACGGGACCGCGCCCTTCCCTGCGTGCGTGTCCGCCACGGGGATGCCGGTCGCTTCGGCGAAGGCGCGCAGCTCGGCCTCGGCCTCGCTGTAGACCACGCCGCCGCCGGCGACGATGAGCGGTTTCTCGGCACTGCGCAGCAGTGCCGAGACCCGCTCCACAGCGGCGGGTTCGGGCGCGACCCGGCCGACGCGCCACACCCGCCTGCGGAAGAATTCGAGAGGCCAGTCGAAGGCCTCGGCCTGCACGTCCTGCGGCAGGCACAAGGTGACCGCTCCGGTCTCGACCGGGTCGGTGAGCACCCGCATCGCGGCCAGCGCGGCGGGGATCAACTGCTCCGGGCGGCTGACGCGGTCGAAGTACTTGGAGACGGGACGGAACGCGTCGTTCACGCTCACGTCCCCGGCGCGCGTGTCCTCGAGCTGCTGCAGCACCGGGTCGGGCACGCGCGAGGCGAACATGTCGGAGGGCAGGAGCAATACGGGGAGCCGGTTCGTGGTCGCCAGCGCCGCGCCGGTGATCATGTTCGTGGAGCCGGGGCCGGTCGAGGCGGTGCACGCGAAGGCCTGGAGGCGGTTCTTCATCTTGGCGTAGGCGGCCGCGGCGTGGACCATGGCCTGCTCGTTGCGCGCCAGGTAGTACGGGAGGTCGGCTTCGCCGGTCTGCGCCGCTTGGAGGAGCGCCTGCCCGAGCCCGGCGACGTTCCCGTGCCCGAAGATCCCCCACACGCCGGGGATGAGCCGCTGCTCGTGCCCGTCGCGCTCGGAATGCTGGGCGGCGAGGAACCGCACCAGCGCTTGGGCGGTGGTGAGTCGTACGGTCTCAGCGGGCATCGGTGCCCTCCTTCTCCACGGTCGAGGACAGGGGCAGGCGCGGGTCGAGATCCTCAGGGGCCCAAGTGGACCGGACCCAGCCGTGGGCGGGGTCGTCGCTGATGAGCCAGGCGCGGTCCTCGCCGGGGCCGGCCATCACGTTGAGGTAGTAGAGGTCGTAGCCGGGGGCGGCGGCGCTGGGGCCGTGCCAGCCGTGCGGGATGACGACCACGTCGCCGGAGCGCACTTCTTCGCTGACCTCGATGGGCCGCTCGGGGGTGCCGTAGACGCGCTGCCACGCGAATCCCGCGGGGTCGCTGACCTCGAAGTAGTAGATCTCTTCGAGTTCGGCTTCGCCTTCCTGCGCCTCGTCGTGCTTGTGGGGCGGGAAGGAGGACCAGTTGCCGCCGGGGGTGATGACCTCGCAGGCGATGAGCTTGTCGGCTTCGAAGGTCTCGGGAGTGCAGAAGTTGTTGACCTGGCGGGAGGCCTGGCCGGAACCGCGCAGCTCGACCGGGACGTCTTCGGCGGGGCCGTAGCGGGCGGGCAGGCGGCGTTCGCACTTCGCGGAGGGCAGGGCGAACCGGCCGCCGCTCGCGCTCGTGACGGTGACGGTGGCGTCCCTTGGGACGTAGGCGAAGTCGCTGACCCGGCTGAAGACGTTCCGCCGGCCCTGGATCTCGAAGGCCTGGCCGTCGCAGGTGACGGTGCAGCTCCCGGAGAGCGGCAGCACCAGCGCCTCGGCGTCCCCGGTCGCGAATGTGGCGGTGCCGGAGGGCTCCAACGCCAGGACCTTGAGCCCGGAGTAGCCCCAGCCGGCGGATTCGGGGGTGACGACCGTGTCGTACGGGCCGTCGGCGGTCGACCTTGAAGGCAGGTAGTAGTTCACAGCAGGCTCACCACCGCGTCGACGGCCCCGGCGACGTCGCCGTCGGCCGGGTAGAGCAGCGAGCGGCCGACCGTCAGGCCGACCACATTGGGCAGTGCCAGGGACCGGCCCCAGCTCTCGCGCTGCGCCGCGAGGTCGGCGACTTCGCCGCCGAGGACGACCATCGGCAGCGTGGAGGCGGCCGCGACGCGCGCCATGTCGGGCGCGGTGGGGACCTTGAGCCAGGTGCGCGCGGAGGTCGAGCCGAGACCGGAGGCGATCGCGACCGACTTGACGACCCCCTCCGTCGTCACGTCGTTCACGACGCTTCCGCTTTCGCGGCGGGAGATGAACGGCTCGACCATCGCGACGAGGCCGAGGTCGGCGAGGGCGTCGACGGCGTGCGCCGAGGCTTCGAGGGTGCGCACGGTCCGGGGGTCGTCGAGGTCGATGCGGGTGAGCATCTTCCCGCCGTCGAATCCCATGCGGGCGATGGCGTCCGCGTTCATGCCGGTGAACCGGTCGTCGAGCTCGAACGCGGCCCCGGCGAGGCCGCCGCGGTTCATCGAGCCGAAGACGACCTTGCCGTCCAGGGCGCCGAGCAGGAGCAGGTCTTCGAGGATGTCGGCGGTGGCGAGCACGCCGTTGCAGCCGGGGTTCTCGAGGGCGGTGACGAGGCGGTCGAGGAGGTCGCCGCGGTCGGCCATGGCCATCGGGTCGCCGCCGGTGGCGAGGGCGCCGCGGGCGGGGTGGTCGGCGGCGATGACGAAGCACTTGCCGGAAGGGCCGACGGGGCTGGTGGCGCGCTTGCGCGCGTCGGCGGCCCGGCGGATCGCGGCCGGGTCGGCGAGCCGGGTGCGGGCGAGTTCGGCGAGTCGGTCAGACCGCATCGGTCGCCTCCTGCAGCTTGCGTTCGACCTCGGCCTCGGTCGGCATGGCGTCGGAGCAGGCGAGTTCCCCGGCGACATGCGCGCCCGCGGCGTTGGCGAAGCGCATGATGCGCTCGGTGTCCCAGCCGGCGAGCAGGCCGTGGACGAGCGCGCCGCCGAAGGCGTCGCCCGCGCCGAGGCCGTTGACCACTGTCACCGGCGCGGGCGGGACCTCGACCTGGCCGGTGTCGTCGAGGGCGAGCACGCCTTTGGGGCCCTGCTTGACGACGGCGAGCGAGACCCCCGCCGCGCGGAGCGCCTGCGCGGCTTCGGCGGGCGTGTCGTGGGCGCCTACGGCCACTTCGCACTCCTCGCGGTTTCCCACCGCGACCGTGACGTGCGGCAGGGCCAGTCTCACCCACTCGCGGGCTTCCTGGGGCGAGTCCCAGAACATCGGCCGGTAGTCGAGGTCGAGCACGGTGATGCCGCGCTTGCCCCTCGCTTCCAGAGCGGCCAGGGTCGCCGAACGCGAGGGCTCTTGGCACAGACCCGTGACCGTCACCCAGAAGACGGCAGCGCCGCGAATCGCCTCGAGGTCGAGTTCTTCAGGACGGATGTCGAGGTCGGGGGCCTTGGGGAAGCGGTAGAAGTAGAGCGGGAAGTGGTCGGGAGGGAAGATCTCGCAGAAGGTCACCGGCGTGGGCAGGCCCGCGGAGGTCCCGACCAGCGAGTCATCGACGCCGTAGCCCCGGAGCGCGTTGCGCACGAAGGTCCCGAAGGGGTCCGCGCCGGTCTTGGTGATGACGGCGGCGCTGCGCCCGTACCTGGCGGCCGCGACCGCGACGTTCGTGGGGCTGCCGCCCAGGAACTTGCCGAAGGACTCCACGTCCTCGAGGCCGACGCCGATCTGCTGCGGGTAGATGTCGACCCCCACCCGGCCCATCGTGACGACGTCATGCGTCGCGGCCACAGGCGCACCTCCTCGTGTGTCTTGCGCGCTCCACTGTCGCGCGTTACTGTCGCGCGACAGTGATTTGCAATATACTCACATCCAGGGCCGCGCGTCAAGCCGCCCGGCCGGTCGGAAATACACTCGGATTACCGCCCGGTCACCTTGCCGGGGCCAGGAGAGGAAGAGTCGTTGGACGAAGCGCTCGAGTCGCAGCAGCAGCCGGCCCGCAACCAGGGCTCCCCGCAGCGCGCGACGATGGCCGACGTGGCCCGCCGCGCGGGCGTGTCCCGCACCCTCGTCTCCCTCGTCCTGCGCGACCGCCCCGGCGCCGGCGCCGCGACCCGCGAACGGGTCCTCAAGGCCGCCGACGAGCTCGGCTACCGCCCCGACAGCGCCGCCCAGATGCTCGCGCGCGGCCGCAGCCGCACCCTCGGCGTCCTGATGAACCTCGAGCAGCCGTTCCACGCCGAAGTCGTCAAGGCCATCTACCCCGCCGCCGCGCAGCTCGGCTACGACGTCCTCCTCTCGGCCATCGCTCCCGGCCGCGACGAGCACATGGCCACGGGAGCACTCCTCGGCCACCGCTGCGAAGCCCTCGTCCTCCTCGTGTCCGACCCCGAATCGCACTCCACCGAGCAGCTCGGCGGCGCCGTCCCCACCGTCGTCGTCGGCCGTAAGGCCGCCACCCCCGGCGTCGACTCCGTCCACACCGCCGAGGCCAAGGGCGTCCGCCAGGCCGTCGACCACCTCGTCGAACTCGGCCACCGCCGCATCGTCCACATTGACGGCGGCAAGGGCCCCGGCTCGGCCGACCGCCGCACCGCCTACCGCGCCGCCATGCGCCGCCACCGCCTCGCCGACGAGATCCGCGTGATCCCCGGCGCCCAGGACGAGGACGCCGGCATCGCGGCCGGGATGCTCCTGCTCGGCGAGGACACACTGCCCACGGCCGTGCTCGCCGCCAACGACCGGTGCGCCATCGGCCTCATGCACGCCCTGCGCAGCGGCGGCGTCGACGTCCCGGGCCAGGTCTCGATCGTCGGCTACGACGACAGCAACCTCTCCCATCTGTCGCACATCAACCTCACCACCGTCCGCCAGGACGCCACCGGCATCGCCGAGCACGCCGTCCGCAACGCCGTCGAACGCCTCGAGAACAGCGCCCTCCCCGCCCGCGAAACCGTCTGCGACGCCAAACTCGTCGTGCGCGCCTCGACCGCCGCGCCCCGCTAGGCCCTCCGAGCGGCGACGAGCACGGCCATGAGCAGGGCCACGGCACCCGCCGCGGCCATCACCGCCGCCGGTGACGAAGCATCGACCACGGCCCCGCCGGCCAGCGCCCCCAGCCCGATCGTCGCCTGGAACGACGCCGTGAACAGCACCGACGCGGCCTCCCGCGCCCCCGGCGCGGCGTTCGCGAACCAGGTCTGCGAGCAGACCGGCACACCGCCGTACGCCGCGCCCCACAGCACGAGCAGCGCGACCGCGCCGACCGGATCGCGCCCGAACACCGGCAGCAGCAGCGTCGCCGTGGCGATCGCCACCGCCGCCGCCGCGAACGCGGCCCGGGGGAACCGCGCGACCATCGCCCCCAAGACGAGATTGCCGCCGATCCCGGCCGCGCCGTAGACCAGCAGCATCACCGTCACCGCTGCCGGACCGACCCCGGTGACCCGCTCCAAGAACGGCGTCACATAGGTGTAGGCACCGAAGTGCGCCAGCACGATCAGGAACGTCGCCGCCAACGCGACCCGCGTACCGCCGCTTCGCAAGAGCCCCTGGAGCACGGCCGGCCGCGTCGGGGCCTCGGCGGGCAGCCGCGGCAGCGTGGACACCAGCGCCGCAAAGACCGCACCGCTCAGCACCGCGAGCACGGCGAACGCGGCGCGCCACCCGGCGAGGTCCCCGATGAGCGTCCCGGCGGGGACGCCGAGCACGGACCCGAGCGGCACCGTGGCGAAGACGACGGCGGTCGCCCGGCCCACCGCAACCGGAGGCACCAGCCGCGCGGCGAGCCCTGCGCCGACCGACCAGAACCCGCCGATCACCACCCCGACGAGCACTCGCGACGCCAGCAGCACCCAGAACGCCGTGGCGACCGCCGCGAGCGCGTTGGCGACGAGCAGCACCAGCATCAGGCCGCACAGCACGGCGCGCCGGTCCAGCCTCGCCGTCGCGACCGTGACCAGCGGCGCGGCGACGGCCGCGAGGAACCCCGGCATGGTCATCGTCAGGCCCGCCATGCCGTCTGAGACCGCGAAACCCGAACCGATCGAGGTCAGCAGGCCGATTGGCAGGATCTCGGCGGTGACGATGACGAAGATCCCCGCCGTCACGGCGAGCACGGCGGGCCAGGCGTGCCCAGGGCGGACGGCGGTCGCGGTTGCAGTGCTCAAGATCAGTCTTCCCGTCGTGGAGCGGCGGACGATGCGCGCCCAACTCCACCCCGAAACGGAGGCCGATGCTGGCAGGAATGCGACCACAACGTTCCAGCGGCCGCTCAAACGTGTCGGCCGATTTCCCGCACCGCTCTCGCCGACCCGCCTGCGCCCGCCCTCCCGCCGGGCGATGATCGAGCATGACGATTCGGATCGGGGGAGCCATGGAGTCACGAAGGATCGACCCGAAGCGGGTGCTGCCCGGCTCGCTGCTGCTCATACTCGGCGGCCTCGCGCAGTCGCTCCAAGGCGTCGCGGCACTGGCGACCGGTGGGTACTTCGACGCCCCGCCCGATTACGACTTCGGCTTCAGCATCGCCGCCTGGGGCTTCGTGCACCTCGCCGTCGGCGTCCTCGCCATCGCGGTCGGCATCGGCGTCATGGGAGGCAGCCCGGTGGCCCGCCTGCTCGGCCTGGCCTTGGCGACGGCGTCGTTCCTCTCCAACTTCCTGTGGCTCCCCATAGAACCAGGCTGGTCGGTGGTCCTGATAGCCCTGTCCGTACTCGCCTTGTGGTCCCTGGCGACGGCGGGGCCGCCCCTCATCGAACCCTTAGTGGACAACAGCCATCTCGTGCGGCGTGTTGTTGAACCGCTCCGCACCCGTCTCGGTCGCCGTCACGATGTCCTCGATGCGCACCCCGAACCGCCCCGGCAGGTAGACGCCGGGCTCGATCGAGAAGCACATGCCGGGCACGACCTCGCGCTCCTCGCCTTCGACCATGTAGGGCGGCTCGTGCGTGGTCAGCCCGATCCCGTGGCCCACACGGTGAATGAAGTACTCGCCGTACCCGCCCGCCGCGATCACCTCGCGGGCGACCCGGTCGACCTCCTGGCACGCGATGCCCGGCCGCACGGCCTCGAACGCCGCCTGCTGCGCCTCGCGCACCAGGTCGTGGACCCGCTGCACCTCCGGGTCGATCACATCGCCCACATGCACGGTCCGGGTCGTGTCGGACCCGTACCCGTCCTTGAGCCCGCCGAAGTCGAGCACCACCGCGTCACCGACCTCGATGACCCGCTCCCCCGCCTCGTGGTGCGGGTTCGCGCCGTTCGGCCCTGAACCGACCACGGTGAAGTCCACCTGCTCGTGCCCGTGCTCGCGCAGCAGCGAAGCGAGATCCGCCGCGATCTCGGATTCCCGCCGACCCGCGAACCGCACGTTCAGGATGTCCTCGTACGTCTGGTCCGCAGCCGCCCCCGCCGCGGCCAACCGCTCCAGCTCATGCCGGTCCTTGACCGCGCGCAGCATCGGCAGGCTCTCGGTCAGCGCCGCATACGACGACCCCGGCACGGCCCGCTGCAACCCCAGCAGGTGCATCGCCCAAGCGTTGTCGGAGACCGCGAACCGCGTGCCGTCCCCCAGCAAGGGCAGCGCGGCCGCATAAGGATCAGCCCCGTCCGTCCAATCGGTCATGACGACGGCCCCCGCGCCCGCCGCGTGCTCGGCGTCCGGCCGCTCGAGCTTCGGCACGATCAACGCCGGCTCCCGCCCCGCCGCGAGCACCAGCATCGTCAACCGCTCGGTCACCGCGGGCCGGTAACCCGTGAAGTACTGCAGATCAGGCCCCGGCGCCACCAGCAACCCGTCGAACCCGGCCGCCGCAGCGGCCTCGGCCCCACGCCGCATCCGCTCCGCGAAGTCCCCAGTATCGAACGGCCGCAAGCTCATCCCAGCTCCCATCTGCACAGCACGATCTACTCGCCCCGACCGTACCCCGCCCACCGCGCCCACCGCACTGAACCGACCGAGCCCGCCGCGCCCGAGGTGGCACCGTCGGGCCATCCTGTACCGGACCGATCAGACCGAACCCGTGGAGCCGAGATGAGCGCTGCCCCCGTCGGCAAGCAGCAGCACCCCGCGCTTGCCGCGGTCCTCGTGACCGTCGTCGCGATCATCTTCCTGGCGTTCCCGATCGCCCTGTGGGCCAACGCCACCGAATTGATCAACGGCTACCGCGCCTCCCACGGCGAAGCAGGCGTCCCCGGCACCGCCACCGTCGAGACCATGGCCCACAGCAAAAGCGGTCCGGTCTGCATCGCCCGGTTCACCCCCGCCGACGGCGGACCCGCCGTCGAGCTTCGCATCGAGACTCCTGGCAGCTGCGAGCTCGGCCAGCAGTTCGAAGCGCGCTTCATGGAAGGCCACCCTTCCCCCTTCAGCCACTATGGCGAACCTCGCCTCTGGGCGTCCGGATCCAACGACTGGATGGGCTACATCCCCCTTGTCATCCTCTTCGGCCTCTTCAGCCTTCCGCTCCTCCTCCTGCTCGCCATGCTCGCGACCAAACTCGCCACCCTGGCCCTACGCGGCAGACGCGCCTCCGAACTCTGACCGCAAAGAAGACCCGGTGAAGGTTCCAGCAACGTTACCGACCCATGTAGTGCTCGATATCCTCGATCGCGTTCTGCTGGTCGGCCCGTTCCCGTCCCCGAACTCTTGATTCGAGTCCATTCGCATGTCCACCCACAGTTTTGCCGAAGGCGAGATCGTCAAGGCAAGACCACACTTCCTCGCCCCGCGCACTCCCTCCGACACCCGCCCGTTCTCCTGGCCGTTCCACTACCCCGCCCGCATCACCAGCCTGATCGGCGACGACGGCGTCCTCGTCGAATTCCTCGAGTACCAGGGCAGCAGCGAACCCTGGGAACAGGTCATCACCCCTTGGAGCCGCGAGCAGGGCTTCTCCACGAAAGAGCTGCACGCCATCGACTGCGACTGCGGCATCTACGATCCCAACGAGATGCTGCGCGACCCGCGCGCTCTCATCGACCGCCTCAGGACCGATCTCGACGGCCTCGGCGCCCACCGCGCCAAATACATCGGCCGCACACTCCACGACCGCCGCTTCCCCGGAAACCTCCATCTCCTGCCAGCTCGCCACCTTCGGCGCGGTGACTTCCTGGTATTCCCCCAAGAGCACATCCACGCCGCCAAGGAGATCCGCGCAGACGTCAGACTGACGTTCTGCCATGGCGTTTTGGTCACTGGCGTGCAAACTCGATACCTGATCCACCGCCCCAGGGAATCGGCGCCGATCTGCGACTCACGCTCGACCTCGTTCGATCCTCGCTACACCGCAACCCTCCCTCCATCCGAGCTCACCTTGCTTGAGCAGGCCTCGCTCGTCTGCCTGGCGGACCTTGGACTCGGGGAGAACTCAGTAGAGGCTCTTACCAGGGCTGGAATCAAGGCGTCCCATGACCAGTGAGCATCTAGACCGGCAGTCGCCGTCCTCTCAGGGATTCTCGGGGAGGGGCTCGGGGTCGTCGGAGTCCCATTCCTCGATGGAACGGTCGAAGGCACGGTACGGCGCTTCTATCGCGGCGACTCGCTCCTCGACCGCTTCCGGCTCGTAGATTTCTTCCAGCAGTTGCAGGTACAACTCGTTCGGGTTCGGCAGGCACGTGGTGCGCCGCATGGGATGGAACCAGTTGATGCCGTACAACTGCACAGTGCCGTAGTTCAAGATCCGTCCGAGCAGCGACTGCCGCAACTGGGCGTCGGTGGATCGGCCGAGCGCGACCGTCGTGTACCGGAGCGAGATCACGCCGCTGGCTTTGATCAAGCGCTTGTTCGAGATGGAGAAGCGCGCGAGGTACCAGGCCAGCACGGACCATCCCGCCCACAGCGGCAGCAGGACCCATATGAGGTGCAAGTACGAGATTGCCCAACCGCTGTCGGCTCCCCTGTCCCCACCGAGGAGGTAGCGGTACTCGATAACGGAATCCGGGAGGACCATCTCGGGCCGAACGGTCAGGAACACGCAGACCGCGGTCCCTAGCGCCACGCGTCGAAACGGCGCAAACCAGTGCTTGCGCCATTCGCCTCGATACTTCTCTCGAACAGCTCGCCCTCTTGGATTGGGAGCCCGAGCGCATTGCGGCTGCCGCCGGCCGAGATCTCGTCCGGGTGCGGCAGTCGCTGAGCCTGCGGCAGCTTCCTGAGGAGATCCAGCAGGCCGCGAACGCCGGCGACGTTGACCTCGCCTCAGCAGCCGCGATGACCGAGTTCGCGCACGACCCCAAGGCGGTCGCACGGATCATGAAGAAGGGAGCCGGGTACTGGGGCTTCAAGCACGCCATCGCCGATGAGCGCTCCCGCCAAGAGAAGAAGCAGGCTCTGGAAGTGCTCAAGGCCGAACTCGTACTCGCTGGCGTCAAGGTCACGCCGCGCCCGAAGTTCGCCTCCGAAGGCGGCGCTGCGGTCCGCGTTGCGGACCTTGTCGATGCCGACGGCGAACCCGTTGACGCAGAGGCGGTCAAGGCCGAGCCGGGTTTCGCGGTGTACATCAACCGCGACTACCAACCCGAGCCGGTCGTCTACTGCCCCGACCCGGCCAGCGTCGGGTTGCGCTCGGCTCCTGAAACCTGGGAGGCCCGCAAGGCCGAGCGCGAAGCCCTCGATGCCGAAAAGGCCGCGCAGCGCGCCGCATGGGAGGCCGCGACAGCCGTCCGCCGCGAGTTCCTGATCGCCCAGTACGGCAACGTCAAAGGAGCCAAGAGGCTCTTCCGTCCGGCGCTGCGCGACCTGGCTGGGACGCGCACGAACATGCCTTTGGGCGAGTACAGCGAACTCGCCGAGGCACTGTGCGGCTGCCCGATCCGCGAGATCCCCGAGAACGCCGGCATGGACCGCCTCACCCGCGTGACTGTCGCCCGCTGGCTGGCGCACTGCGAAGACAACCTCCTCAGCAGCATCTCGGGCTTCTGGTCGGATCTCGAGGAGGCCCGCCGCTACCTGGATCTGATCGCCGCCGACGGGTACGAACTCGCCGACATCGAGACCAAGCTGCATGAGTCGATCACCGCGCGACTCGCCGAGGAACTGGCCGAGGAGGCGACAGAGATGGAAGGCGAAGCAGCCGACGAGGATCCGGCCGTCGCAGAGCTGGAAGCCGACGACCCGGCCGAAGCACTCGACATCGACCCGAGCTCGCTGTCGACGGAGACCGAAGCGGCCGAAAACGAGGCAGTGTCCGCTGCCTGAGTCCGGTGGGTCGACGCCCCGCAGTACACCCGGCGTCGACCCACCATCCGGATCTCAGGACGGCATTTTGATACACGTGTGCGATACTCGCGAGCGTGAGTTCCTCCTACCCCTGCCGCAGGCCCCATCTCGCTGCCCTTACGCCATGGGCGGATGCGCCGCTGTCTCGCTGGCGCGCAGTGGAAACCGGTGTGCGCACTGAGCGCGGGGTGAGCGTCTCACGGCTTGAGTTGTGGATCGTCACGGTCACCCACGCCTACGACCCGGTCCGCCTCCACCCATACCCGGATGCGGCCAAAGCGATCAGCGCAGCCCAGCGGATCATGGCGGAAGAAGACTCACGCGGACTGATCCGCGAGTGGGAAGTGGATGACGGCCGACCACGCGGCACGCTCATGACGCGAGGCGGCTCATTCGACCGCACCCCACGAGACCAGCCATCGGAAGCAGCTCCGCAGGACAGCTAAATCGCTTCGCTCGGGCTCTCCGCGCCTCGACTCCGCCGCCTTAGAGCAGCACCTGCTCAATCTCCCGTACCGGGTATTTCGCGAGGAGGTCGTCGAGGATCCCGTCGCGGTTGTAGTCGGAACCGCGAAGCCGTTCGTCGAGGACAATGCCCTCATCATCGAGCCGCTGCACGTAAATCTCTTCGCCTTGGAAGGTGAAGGTGCCCTTGGCCTCGGGAAAATCCTCGAAGAAGCGGACTGCCGTCCCCACCATGTCGGCGAATACGCGGGCGTCCGCCTCTTCGGTCAGGAACTTGGACGGATGGAAGATGATCTTCAGTGTCTCGGCGACGCCACCGAGCAGTTCGCTCATCTCCGGGTCATGGTCAGTTGCCGCGCGGAGAACTCCGACGCGCAGCTCGTCGCCGCGAGCGACGGCATCCGGGTCGTTGTACCGACGATCGCAGCCGAGATGGTCCGCTACGTAGTCCAGTGCTTCCTGCTCGGTAAGCACTGGCGAGACCGTCAGGTCGTAGTCGATCGCCATTCCGCTAAGCCTCCGATTCCCAGGGGTAGAACTGCGTGATTTCGCCTTGCTCGATGATCTTGATCTCGCGAAGCCCTCGGATCGGGTACCGCTCAAGTCGAGCTCGAACGTCGTCTCGACTGGCGCCGCTCAGGTCAAGGTTCAAGATTATCCGTTCCGCTTGGCCCTCGCGCACCTTGTCATGCAACTGCGAGTAGATCGTGCGGGGGCTGTTTCCGGTCGGCGCGTAGCAGTCCCAGTACTCGTCCTGGATCCGGTAATCGGGTTCCTTGCCGTTGGGTTTGGGAGGCGGGTTCTGCTCGATGTCGAAACCCGCACGGGCCAAGACCTCAGCCGACTCGTTTTCCTTCTCCAAGCTGCGTTGCTTCGTGTCCTTGCCCTTGATCGCCGCTGGCCGTCCGCCGGGACGTCGCGTTGCGTCGGGGGCGAGGCGCGGCAGTGTCACATCGGCATGCCCTGAGCGGCTTCCACCGTTCGACGAGGAAGCGGACCCCGCCAAGATGCTCGAAGCCGACGGCGCACTCGTTGCGGCGCCGCCGCGGCTGCCAGTTGAGCGGAGGGCTTCGACGGCCGCCTGAATCTGCTCAACCGTGGCGTCGAGGCCGGCGATCATGGCCTGCTGGCTTTCGACCTCGCCGATGATGGCTCTCGTCTGCGATGCACGGTCGACGGCCCCGACCTGCTCAAGCCCTCCTACCAGGTTGTCCCCCTCTCGGCGGGCATTGGCAAGCAACGACTCCACGATGCGCAGACGCTCGCGTACCACGGCTACCGCGGCGGCGAGGGCATCGACCGAGGACACGATGACTCCGTAGGGGGCTTCGGGATTCAGGGGACGACTCGCCGTAAGCCTAGCGGGCCATGCGGCATCGCGCGTCCCGCCAAGAGTGCAGCCCGATCTGAAGTCGGACCGCTCCCCGAGCGAACTCAACCAGTCAGTCGTACTTCGCTGCGCCCGAGTCCCCGCGCTCGAGCCGCACTGCGTCAGCGGGCTGCTTGGACTCGGATGTGCGTGGGCCACTCGGTCGCTTGCCGAGTCGGCTGGTGCGGTCGGGTTCGTCTGCCCGGGTGTGCCGTCTGTGGTGTCAGCACGCTACGCGACGGCCGCCCGGCACCGCTCCTGCGTCGCTCGCAAGGGCGCCTGCGCACTTTCTTCGCCGGGCCGCTCCTTCGTCGCTGCGAACAAAGTGCTGGACCCCCTTGACGTGCCGGCGTCTTCGCCGCGTGGACGCGGCCGCACCACAGCGGCACACCACCCGGGGCCAATCCCCGCAGATCGCGTCAGCCGCCATCCGACAAGGAGTCACCGTCATGGACCTCACCTGCATCATCGAAGGCCAGATCATCAAGCGCGACCCCGAGACCTTCTCGACCCCCAAGGGCAACCAGGGCGTCCGCTTCGAGATCCGCCGCCAGCCCCGCTACCGCAACGCCGCCGGCGAATGGGTCGACGGCAAGACCGAGTTCTACGACATCACCTGCTGGGGCGCCCTGGCCGACAACGTCCTCGCCAGCTTCAAGCGCTACGACACCGTCATCGTCACCGCCTCTGCCCTCTACGCCCAAGAGTCCGGCGGATACGCCCACCTCAAAGTCACTGCCTCGGGCGTCGCCGCATCACTCCGGTTCGGGAACGTCACCCCCGAACGCAAAGAGCGCATCGCGAACGCCGCGGTCCGCACCCCCGACGGCGAAGACCTCCCCGTCCACCCCGACGACGCCTGGGCCACCGCCATCCCCGCTCCGCCGCCATGGCCACAGCCTGACCCACTCCCCCGCGGGGCGGCCGCCCGAGGCCGCCCCGCCCCGCTTCCACCACCTTCTCGACTACACGGAGATGTGCCATGAACGCTTCCATTCCGCTCAAGCTCAACGGCCCCAGCGACCTCATCCCCGCCGTCCCCTACCTCCTCGGCTTCACCCCCGAGCGAAGCCTCGTCGTCATCGGCCTCAAAGACGGGGAACTGCAATGCACCTTCCGCGTCGACCTGCCCGGCAGCATCGACCACCTCGACCACCTTCCTTCCCTGGAAAAGCAGGTGACCGTCAACGACTGCGAGGGGGTGGTCGTCATCGGCTACGGCGACGCCGAACTTGCGCCCGCCTGCGTCGAGCGTGCCGCATTCGACCTCACCATGGCCGGCGTCCAGATTCTCGACTCACTCCGCGTCGAAAACGGCCGCTGGTACTCCCTCACCTGCCAAGACACCTGCTGTCCTGGTGAAGGAACACCCGTTCCCGAGAACAACGCGATCACGACCCAGCTCGCGCTCGCGGGCGCGGTGTCCCGCCCCGATCGAGCCGCGGTCGCCGCACTCGTCGCCCCCGCAGACGAAGCCGCACAACGTGCCGTCACCAAGGCCGTGCGGCAGTTGCTCCAGGACCAGGCTGAGCTGTCCTGGGCCGAGCAGCGCTTGGCCGACCTGAACATCATCGACACTTGGGCCAGCGCCACCGGCCTCCCCGGACCCGCCGACATCGCCGCACTCGGTCTCGCACTGGGGGATCTCGACATCCGCGACTACGCGATGCGGGCCATGCATGAGCACCACGGCCAGTCCAGCACCGCGACCGACCTTTGGCTGTGGGTCGCCCGCCACCTCGACACCGACCTGGCGGCCCCGGCGTTCACGATCGCCGGTTGGTGCGCCTACCGCACCGGTGACGGCGTCCTCGCCCTCGAATGCTTCGACCGGGCCCTCCAAGCGGCCCCGCACTACCGGCTCGCGCAGATGCTCATGAGCGCCTTGCAGGGCGGTATCCCGCCAAAGGCCATCCCCGTCCCCACCATCGAACCGGCCCGCCCCGAACAAACCAACGCCTGACACCACTGCCACGGAGGGCCCGCCGATCAGCGGGCCCTCCGTCGTCCCCATACCAGCGCATCGCAAAGGACTACCGCCATGAGCTCCTGCAGCCCCGAATCCAGACACCTCGAACGCGTCCGCCAACTCCTGGCCATCGCCGAAGACCCCGCCACCTCCCCCGAGGCCGCCGAAGTCCACACCGCCAAGGCGATGGAACTGCTCGCCAAGTACGGCATCGACGCCGCGCTCCTCCACGACTCCGGTGAACGGCCCGACCACGTCGAAGGACGCCGCATCGACCTCCCCGGCCCGTACGCGCTCGAGAAGGTCTTCCTCTACAACGCCGTCGCCCGGCCATTGCGGTGCAAGCTCATCGAGATCACCACTCGAGACGACCACGGCAAGCGCCGCATCCACATCTTCGGCTACACCGCCGACCTCGACCGCGCCCACATGCTCTATACCTCCCTGCTCCACCAGCAAGCGATCGCCCTCATCGCAGCACCAGGTCCAGTAGGAGGCGAGTCGAAGGCCGCGTTCAAGCGCTCGTTCTGCCACGCCTTCGCGAGCACCGTGAGGGAACGCCTGACCGCCATCGAACGCCGTGCCCGCGCCGCCAACTCCTCAACCGACGGAGGCCGTAGCACGGACTTGGTCCTCGTCGACCGCAACCGCGCTGTCGCCGCCGAGTTCAAGTCGGCTTACCCCCGCACGCACTCAAGCGGCAGGCGCCGCCTCTCCGGCACCGGCCGCGACGCCGGACGAGCCGCCGGCCAACGCGCCGACCTCGGCGGTTCCCGCATTGCCACAGGACGCCGCGCAATCGGCTCTTGACCATCGTCCGGGCCCCATCCGCAGAGGCGGACAGGGCCCGGTTTTCAGTACAGCCCTCATGGCCCGGCGCGTTGAGTGTCGGTCTTCTCGTTAAGACCGCGAAGCGCGGCGGCAACGCCGCATCGTGTTCACGAACGAATGCGAACGCGGCGCGGACCTCACTGACCGAGAGCTCGCAAAGGCCGGCAATGCTGTCCTGCGTTTCGCCGAGGGTCTTCAGCCGCTGGACTGCTGCTGCGATCGTTTGGTTGGCTTCCTCGATCGCCAGCTTCGCGGAGAGAACATCGACCACTGTCTGCTCTATCTGAATCTCGCGTTCGCGTGCCGCCGCCAACCGCTGTCGCCGAATCTGCCCGGCGCGGACTGCGGCCTGAGTTCGCTTACTTGGCTTTCTCGAGTGCTCGAATTCGTTCATGGCCGCCACGGTAATTGGCCTACAGGCCATCGACAAGTGCGCTTCTTCCCAATATTAGGACGCACTGGATCTCTCAGTGACACGCGATTACTCTCGAGGAAAATCATTGGGATCCCCTGGCATTACAGCACTTCCAGCAGCACTACAACCAGTATGAGTGACTCACTCCACTCAAGGACGACACACCTCTTGCACGTTTCGTGAATCAGGACCAAATGGTATTTGACTCGCGCGAGAGAGCCGCTACCTTTGACGATCCAGAATTGTCTTTCGAATGACGGGCGGGGGTGGTGTGCGGTGATGACGGTCCACAAGCTGGCTGTCGGGGACGGCTACACCTACCTCACCCGCCAAGTCGCCGGCGGCGACGTCCAGCGCCAGGCCGGGCAGTCGGCGGCCGACTACTACACGCAGGGCGGGAACCCGCCGGGCCGGTGGACCGGTTCGGGCATCACCGCGCTCGGTCTGGAGCCTGGTCAGCGGGTCGACGAGGCCCAGATGCGGAACCTGTTCGGCGAAGGACTCCACCCCGATGCCGAAGCGCGCCAAGACTCCTACCTCGAAGCGCATCTGGTACCCGGTTTGTCCAAGACCGAGCGACATCGCGTCCACGCCGCGGCCGAGCGTGCCGGGAAACTCGGCCAGAAGTTCCCCGCCTACAAGACCCTCGACCCGTTCGACCAGCGGGTGGCGAAGCGCTTGGGCGACATCGAATCCGAGACCGGCCGTCAGCCGACTCCGGCGGAGATCGCGAAGGTCAAGCGGGAGGAATCGCACCGCCAACGAGCTGGTGTCGCTGGATACGACCTGGTGTTCACGCCGGTGAAGTCGGTGTCGGTGCTGTGGGCGCTTCACACCGACGAGCGGGTCCGCTCGGAGGTGAAGGCCGCGCACGACGCCGCCGTCACTGCGGTCGTCGCGATGCTGGAGGAGCATGCGGCGTTCACCCGGGCCGGGGCCGGCGGGGCCGCGCAGATCGAGACCACCGGGCTCGTGGCGACGGCGTTCGATCACTATGACTCGCGCTCGGGCGATCCCGACCTTCACACCCACCTCGCGGTGGCGAACAAGGTCCAGGGCGCCGACGGGAAGTGGCGGTCGCTCGACGGGTCGGCGCTGTACGCGATCGGGGTCGCCGCGTCGGAGACCTACAACTCGACCGTCGAAGCCGAACTCACCGCTCGCCTCGGCGTCAGTTTCACCGAACGCCCCGGCCCGGCACGAGGCGGCCGACCCGTGCGGGAGATCGAGGGCATCGATCCCGCGGTGCTCAAGCACTTCTCGGCACGGCGCAGCGTGATCGAGTCCCGCTACGCCGAACTCCGCGCCGAGTTCCGGGCCCGGTACGGCCGCGAACCCGACCCGAACACCGCACGCGAACTCGCCCAGCAGGCCACACTGGAAACCCGCGAAGGCAAAGAAAAACCCCGCCCCCTCGCGGACGCCCGGCGGGACTGGACCGCCCAGGCGATCGCCCGGTTCGGCCCCTCCGTGATCGACCAGGTCGCCGACACCGTGCCCGCCGCCCCGCGACCCGACGTGATCGCTGCGCTCTCCCCTGAACAGGTAAAAGAGGTCACGACCCGCGTACTCCGCGTGGTCGCGGCTGAGCGCGCAACGTGGACGCGGTGGAACGTCCACGCGGAAACCATGCGTCAGCTCCGCGCCGAGTTCGCCTTCACCGACCCCGACGCGCAGCGCGCCGCGGCCGACACCGTCGTCTCCCGTGCGCTCGGCGCGGGCCGTTCGATCAATCTCATCGTCGCGCCGGTCGAGACCCCGGTAATGCTCCAACGCTCCGACGGCGTCTCGGTCTTCATCCGGCACGAATCGGCCCGCTACACCTCGCAGGCCGTCCTCGATGCCGAAGCCCGCCTGGTCGAAGCCGCCCAGACTCCCACCGTCTATTCGACCAGCGTCGCTGCAGTCGCCGAGCGGATCGCCGCGTTCGAGACCCGCTCGGGCCGCGCCCTTGACGAAGGACAACGCGAGCTGGTGACCGCGTTCGCCGCCGACGACCGGCTCCTTGCGGTCGGCATCGGTCCCGCGGGCTCGGGCAAGACCACCGCGATGCGCGCCTACAAGGATGTTCTGGCCGTCGAAGGCCGGCGCCTGGTCGGACTCGCGCCGTCCGCGCAGGCCGCCAAGGTCCTCGAAGCCGACCTCGGCATCACCTGCTCGACCGTCGACAAACTCCTGTGGTCCGTCTGCCCCGGCAACCTCCTCACGGGCCCCGAACTCGCCGACGCCCTGCGCCGCATGGCGAACAAGGGCGAAG
The DNA here is from genome assembly GCF_040674615.1 of Glycomyces sp. NPDC049804. Classification (NCBI taxonomy): domain Bacteria; kingdom Bacillati; phylum Actinomycetota; class Actinomycetes; order Glycomycetales; family Glycomycetaceae; genus Glycomyces; species Glycomyces sp. NPDC049804. The sequence continues at coordinate 31,286 of NZ_JBFAMQ010000001.1, read as the reverse complement.
CGCTCGCTCCCGTCCACGGCCTCAAACCCGGTGACGTGCTGCTGGTCGACGAGGCGTCGATGGCCGGGACGTTCAACCTCGACCGCCTCACCGCCCTCACCGACGTGGCAGGCGCCCAGATCCGCCTCCTCGGCGACGACTGCCAGCTAGGCGCCGTCGCTTCCGGCGGGGCGCTCCGGCTCATCGCCGCCGAAGCCGGCGCCACCGAACTGCGCGACCTCCACCGCTTCCAAGACCCCACCTTCGCCCAGGCCTCACTCCAGCTCCGCGAGGGCGACGCAACCGGCCTCGACTACTTCACCGATCGCGGGCGCCTACATGGCGGCAGTCGCGACGCGATGCTCGAGGCCGTCTACAGCGGCTGGAAGCAGGACATCGCAGCCGGGAAGACCAGTCTGATGATGGCCTACTCCAACACAGTCGTCGCCGAACTGTCCGACCGCGCTCGCGTCGACCGCATCGCCGTCGGCGAGGTCCGCGAGGAAGGCGTTGCGCTGCACAACGGCTCGACCGCCGGGTGCGGGGACTGGATCGTCACCCGCGACAACAACTACCGACTCAAGTACAACGGCGGCAAGGACTTCATCCGCAACGGCCAGACCTGGACCGTCAAACGCACCTATGCCGACGGCTCACTCAAGGTCAAGTCCCGCGACTCACGTGGCACCACCATCCTCCCGGCTAAGTACGTCGCCGAGCACGTCGAACTCGCCTACGCCGCCACCGTCCACCGCTGCCAGGGCATGACCGTCGACACCGCCCACCCTCTCCTTACCACCGACCTGACCCGCGACGCGCTCTACGTCGCGGCCACCCGCGCCGCCGAAACCACCACCCTGTACGCCGTCACGCACACCGAACTCCCCGCCGACCCCGACCACCGCCTCGACCGCCCGAAATGGGACCCGGACGCCACCGCCGCCCGCGAAGTCGCCGAACAGATCCTCGCCAAAGAACCCGACAACCGCGCCGCCACCGCAGAGCGCGAACACCAACGCGAACTCGCGAAGTCTCTGGCGACGCTGGTGCCGATGTACCGCACCGCGACCGAAAGAGCCGCCGAACATCACTACGAAGCCCTCATCGTCCGCGTCGGCGGCACCCTCCTCCACGACACCGACCTCGCCGACATCAAGGCCAACGGGCTGGGCGCGCTCGCCGGCACCCTCGTCAAGGCCGAAGCCGCCGGATGGAATCCCGAGCAGATCCTCACTCTCGCCATCGCCCGCGGTCCCGTTGACGACGCCGACTCCGTCACCGCTGTTCTGGTCTCCCGCATCAATGCCCATATGGAAGGCCACACACCGCCGCCCGCCGGAGCCCAGCCGACCGAAGCCGACCTCGACCGATACCGGGAACTCCTGCGCCCCCACTACCCCGATGCGCACTTCGATACCGACACCGCACTCGCCCCGGCGCTGGCCAACGCACCCGCCAACGCCGCGCACCCGGTCGCCACCGAGCGCCCCGCCGACCGCTACCGCACCAAACTCGCCAATATCCTCGGCGCAGAGCCAGCCGAAGCTATTGCCGCCGAGCGAGCCTGGCCCGCCGTCGTCGGCACACTCCGCCGCGCCGAAGACAACGGCCAGTACTCCACCGACGCCCTGCTCCGAGCCACCGCACAACGCGACTTCGACGGCCTCGACCAGATCGCGCCCAACCTCGCCTGGCGCATCGAACGCCAAACCCGCCTGCTCGAACTCGACCCCACCCACACCGGCCAAGCCTGGCCCGCCCTCGCCTGGACAACGAAGGCCTGGGAGGAAGCCGGCGGCGACGCTACCGAACTCATCGAGACCTTTGCCCGCGACCGAACCCTCGCTGACCTCGCGCTCGAAGCCGGCCACCAACTCACCTGGCACCAACGCACCCAAGCCATTGAGCACGCACCCCACCCGCTCCCGTGGGCCGCCGCGCCTTCGTCGCTCCATGAGAGTGACGCCGTCCCGGCCGAGTTGCGCGACTTCCTCGACCGCACCGCCGACGCGATCACCACACGCGTCGACCACCTCGCCGACCAAGCTGTCACCGACCGGCCCGCCTGGACCGCCGCCTTCGGCGACGCCCCGCACGACGACAAGGCCGCGTTCGAACGCTGGCGCACCGCCATTGCCCTCGCCGCCGCCCACCGCGACACCCACCAAGTCGAGACCGACGACCCCACCCACCCCTTCGGCCCCTACCCCGAGACCGGCTGCGCCGGGCACCACGCCTGGTGGGCCGCAACCAGTGCCGCTCTCGCCATCGACAACCCCGACGCGCCCCGCGTCCCCACCGGCCTCGCCGACACCGTCGAACAACAACTCGCCCACGCCATCGCCCGCGACCTCTACCAAGCCCTCCCTGAGCTCGAACGAGAGGCCGTCCTCGAAGCCATCGCCGACCGACTCGGTCCCATCTGGGACCTCATCGCGGAAAAACCCAATGATGCGGCATTCAACCCGGCCCTCACCGGTGACCTGCTCGCGGTGCTATCGGATCGCGGCTACCCCAGCCCAGAGACCGCCGCCGATCTCAAGATCACCAGATCTCACCTCGAACAGGTCACCGCACAGCAGAGCCCTGGAAAACCGGTATCGGATGTCGAACTTCTGCTGCCTTCGTCTGTCGAGCCCAGTCCGTTCGAAGCTTCACAACCGGGACCTCGGTCACGTCCACTCTGACCAAATGCCGAGGTCGCTCATGAAATCACCCGACGGCGCTCCCGGCCGGCGAACTTCCGCGCCCAATTACCCACCTGACTGGAAGCCTCGCATCAGATTTCAGGCTTGTGCACGCTTACCGAATGTGCCGCCGCCGCGGGTAATGATCCGCTGCTGAACATTCACCAGACCGAGAAGAGAGCCCGAGAGAGCTTCAGGAGACAGCAGGCTCTCAACGTCGCCGTTGTCGATACGCACCGGCTTACCGTCCTCGTCATCGCCGACGTAGACGCCGTTGAGACGTTGGGCGTGCACGACGTGGGCCACAGCTTCTTCGCCGTAGACCTCTTCGACGAGTTGCCTAACCCTCTCGGGATCAGCCTTCGGCCAGACGGCGTTCTGCCAGTATGTGGTCTCCTGAACGAAGACGGGGTGCGAACGATTGAGATACACCACACCCTGGAGAACCGTTCCGTCACCGAGTGAGACAGTGTCCTTGGCGTCGAATCTGGCGAGATGCTTGGCTTCGTCGGGATCGAATTTTCCCCAGTCGAAGCCCGGATAGCCGCCCCGAACATTTGTGCTCACACCCACCGCCAACCCCGTAGCGGCCGGAATGATGGGGGTTCTCGGTCCTTCGGCTTCGGGCCGCGTTCCAGGCCTCGGAGGAGTTCCGGAACCACCGCTGGCTGGACGTGGGAGACGTGAGGCGGCGGGCCGGACCTTGATTCTGTCGGACGGATAGCCCTTGACTGAGCCCATGCTGTTCGACAAGACTCGCGCCGCCTTGAATCGGGGATTCAAGGCGTCGAGGATACGCTCGAGGTTCTTCGCTGAATCTGGCGACGAGTGCGTCGAATCCTGTTCGCGCAGCCTGTCGCGAATTTCGGCAAGCTCTTCGGGGAACTGTGCATAGAACGCATCCCCCCATTCGTCCCAAGGAAGGTCGCGACCGCCTTTTGGTATCAGCATGTTCCGCGATGCCTGGGAGAGTACACCCCATGCCGTCGGTCGCTTTTCAGAATATGCGGGGGGACGTACGATCAGCCAGGTTCGTTGCATCAGTTCATCGGTGATGCCGAACTGGCGATACCGGCTCTTCGCGCCGCTGGAGTGGAACGCCTCGTCATGATACTCGACAGTGACCACCGGCTTCTGGCTGATGTAGTCGTCTGATCCATTTACGGCTCGGTGTTCCTCAGGAACGTGATACCACTCGACTACGGTGCCGTGCGCATCGACGACGACCGTGCCCTTGATTGCCGATTCGGGAATGTAGTGAGAAAGGCCGCGTACCATCCTTTGATGCAGCGCCACGGTCGTACCATTGGGAAGATCGTACGTGACGTCCTGCGTTTCACGTCTCGCCCCCTTGCTCTTTCTGATCTCGAGATCGTAAACCCTTGTCTCAATCGGGCCAGCTTCGGTCTTCGGAACGTTCAGCAGGCGCTCGTTGAGATACTTCACGATCCCGCGACCGGTCTCACCTTTCTCAGGATCGCCGTTCATCGTGTCGCTGGTTCGATCACTGCCCATCAAGACCATGATGGTACCGGTGGTCATCCAGTCGGGCCGAAGCTTCGACCAGTCGCAACCAGCCTCGGGGTCGTCATGGGGGACCACGACGTCTTTCATATACTCGTCGTAATCCTCGTCGAGGATCGGGTAACTACGAAGCGCATAATCTCCAGACCGGACCTGCTCGATCCAGAGCATGGATCCGTCGGGATTGTCACGCGTGTAACTGATGACGACAACACCGTGAGGGTTCCAGGGCAGAACCGACGACTTGAATCCCTGGCCGAAGTTCTCGTCCAGTGAGATGGGCTTTCCTCCACCGCCGAACGTGGTGAGGAAGTCCGGCATCTCCTCCGGGCTCATGCCCATACCGTTGTCGAGAATGACACGCCTGTAAACGCCGAGATTCTGCAGAGCTTGGGTCTCGATGCCGAATTCGATTCGAGTGGCGCCGCTTTCCTGGGAATTCTTCCAGGCTTCGCGTGCCCACTGATACTTTCCGCCCGCTTCGTACGCTTGGCGAATAAGGTGCTGCGTAGCCCCTGTCGGTACATTGACAAGTCTCGGCACGCGTTTCTCCCTGTGTTTTCCTAGAACTCTCAGGTCCTAGAACTGGTCCGCAAGAGCGGATGCCCTTGCGGTTGCCACGAGGTTACCTCATGTCGGCGACATGCGCCAAATGCGATCTCGAAGATGGGACTGGAGCGAACCGTGCGCGCGAGAGTGGCTCGGGGTCGATAATAAGTGATGCAGATGTGCAAATAGCGAACCAAAGTTCCCTCTGATCAAGATCGTTCACCATCTGATGAGAGTGTCTTTCTGCACTTCAACACGACTGCCCCATTGACTCTTGTTTGTGACGGCCGCGAGATCGGCACGCTGGATCCATCCCCACCCCACGAGCGCTCCAGGTAATCGATACCTAGAAGAGACCCAGATGTCTCTCGCCAGGAGCCACCTAGTCAAACCCATCCAGGCCGACCCACCCGCCGAGACCATCTTGAACTTCGACGGCTCCCAAGCTTTATACATCCGCTCGGAAGGAGGTTCCCTCAGTAACCTGGACGCAGCGGTTGAGCCGGTTCATCGGGATGGGCGAGGACCAATGGTTGCTCCTTGATGACCGCGGACGGTCGACCATCACCAAGGTCGGGCACCAGTCTCACCGAGATCCATTCGCCCTTCTTGGGCACCGGAATCCCGAGAGCACGCGCGATTCCGGGGTGGGCGGCCTGGTGACCGAGAACGACGATCCCCTCATGCGCAAGCTGAAGACGGCTGTCCCGGACCCGTTTCGCAATGTCGGTCTGCTGGGCGACGGGTTCGACCGAGTCTCGGTTGATCAACACGCCCTGCACTCGACGGAAGAGTTCGTTCACCCGTTTCTGCCCGGAGTCCGGCGCCAGGATCGGCGACCTTTCCTCTGGAGTCAGCTGCAGGAGGAGGTTCTCCGGAAGGGCGCCGTCCGCGACGAGCCAGTGGATCTTCCGTCGTCCTCGGGCCGAAATTCCACGCTTACCGTCGCGGTTGCCGCTGTTCGTGAGCACTTCGCTGTTGATCCTGATGAGCCCCACCCTGAAGAGGGACGCATGGTCGTTGGCGTAGAGCACCAGGCAGAGGTGGTCCATCGCCTCGACCGGAACGGACCACCCCCATTCGAAGAACGAGAACTTCGCGTCCACCTGGCGTCCTGCGATGAGGTAGTCCATGGGACGACTCTTGGTCAGTTCGAAGGTCGCGCGGACGACGATCTCGACCTTCGTGCCGACGTATGTCTTCTCGGTCTTCTCCAGATCATTGGTGTCATATCGTCCGGTTCGCGCACCGTCGAGCACCTCGTTGAGCGATCGTCGGACTGCCTGCCCGAAGCGTGCCTCGAAGTCGTCCTGTGCACGGAACCAGTCCGCGACTGCTGCCAGACCCGGGTCGGCTTCGTAGACGAGGTCGGATTCCTTGAGCCACATCGCATCGATGGTGGAGTGAGGTTTCATGAGGACACTCTCGCACAACCAGCCGACTGCGGGTTCCTCACGGGGGAAACAAGATCACTGCCTCCAGGTTCCGAGATCCACCCCAGGGCAATGACATAGGGCCAGCGCTCTTACTTCAGAACGCGGGTCTCTTTGACGATCTCGACCAGGCGGCGGGCAGACGCAGCAGGGTCCTCGTGCTCCCAGCTTCGGACTACGATCCAGCCTGCTTGTTCCAGAACCTCGTCGGTCTCCCGGTCCCGTTGTCGGTTCCGGCGAACCTTCTCGGCCCAGTACTCCGCGTTGGTTCTGGCTACCGTGTGATGCTCCGGGCAACCGTGCCAGAAGCAGCCGTCGAGGAACACCGCGATCCTGGCCTTGGTGAACACCATGTCAGCGGTGCGCCTGATCTCTGGAATCGGTCGCATGGACACTCGGTAGCGCAGGCCGAGCGCGTGCGCTGCACGTCGAAGGCGAAGTTCGGGCTTCGTGTCACGTCCCTTGTTCGACTGCATGCTCCGGCGCACACCGTCACTTGAAGCCCACGAGGTAGCGCTTGTCATGCCCCCAACTTTCGCACGGCTGTCAGTCTCTCGCGAATGCGACTCGGTAGACGTGCTCGGCGATGGCCTTTCCCAGCAGTGGCGGGACCGCGTTGCCGATTTGACGGGCGACCTCGATCTTGGTGCCTTCGAAGACGAATTCGTCGGGGAAGGATTGCAGGCGCGCGGCTTCGCGATGTGTGATGGGGCGATCAGCTTCAGGGTGGAGGTAGCGGCCCTTCTCCGGCTTGTAGAACTCGGTCCGGATCGTGACCGAGGGACGATCCCACCAGAGCCTGCCCATGACGTCGGTCGTGCCGGTCTTCTTCTTCCGCCAGCATTCCGGGAGCAGATCCGGTCGATTCTTGGCCAGATCGAATCGGTTGCCCCCTTCCGGAATCGCCTGGTATCGCTCAAGCGACGTCGGGCGAGGGTTTCGTTTGAGGTGCAGGTCCTGCTGTTCGCCGTCCCATCCGATCTCGACGGCCTCGGGTTTCGCGGGAAGATCGTCGATCGCGTCCCGAACCGTCGCGTACGGTCGTCCGCTCGCCGAGTCGGGACCATGAGTCGCGGGCGGCGGCCAAGGGACCTCGTCGACACCGCGAACAGCGACGAAGATGCCGCGGCGCCTGCTCTGCGGAACCCCGTAGTCTGCGGCGTGAAGCACCCCATAGCCGTAGGCGTACTCCTGCAACAACAAGTCGCTTTCCATCAGGTGCAGCAACTGCGCGAACTGGGCGGATCGCTGGAATTCGGGCACGTTCTCGATGACGAACGCCTTCGGTTTCACCTCGTGGACAGCTCTGAGGTACTGCTGCCAGAGCTCGTTCATCTCCGCCCGGGACTCGTCGTCACGGTCGCGACCGAGCGGAGAGAATCCCTGGCATGGCGGCCCTCCGATGATGACGTCCGCCTCCGGGAACTGCTCCACCAGCTCGATCGGGCCGGTATGCACGTCACCGCCGAAGTTCCGCTTGAAGGTGCGAGCTGCCGCCGGGTCGATCTCCACCGCCATGATCGGCTCGTAGCCTTGATCGGCCTCCGCGAACCCATGGCTCAATCCGCCTGCGCCGGCGAAGAGGTCGATCGTTCGAATCACGTCTGTCACGGTGTTCCCTCCGTTCGCATCGGTCTCCTCCGACTGACGGTACGACTCACCTGTGACAAGTTCTTCTCGAACGACTCCGCGCATGATCACATCCTAGCCGAGGTGTATTTCACCCGATGGTGCAACTCGCGTGGGCCGGCGGCCGGATCTCACTGCGGCAGGGGGCTGCACCGACGACTGTCGGTAAAGTTCGAGCCATGCCCAACCAGCCCAAGACTCCGGCGCGCACCTGCCGCATCCGGGACGAGGAGTGGGAACGACTCGGCGACGTCGCTGAGCAACAGGGGCTTACACGAAGCGAGATCCTTCGAGAGCTGGTGCGCTGGTATATCGGCGAGTCCGATACACCCCCGTCCCGCCCGTCCGGCGGGACCCGGCGACCGTGATCACGAAGGCCGAGACTTCGGCCGACGACTTCTCCGGACTTTCGGCCTTCTCCGAACCGAATAGACTTCGAAGCATCTGATCATCACCACGAGGACGGGCCGTGAGCGAGGACATCTACGTATTCGAGGCGATCGACGTCAAGCCACCTGTGACCGAGGCCGAGGTCGAAGCCAAGATCGCCGTCGGCAAGTACCAGAAGGTCGTCTGGGAGTACGACGGCAGGATCGGGGACGGATACTTCGTCAAGGTCGGAGAGAGCGGCGTGATCGGGCTCGCGATGACACCCAATCTTGACGAGGACGGTGTTCTCCGACATCGGGGCATCTGTATCGAGGGCAACCCGTTGGACGAGGCCCACCGAGACGCAACCATCGAGGACGAGCTCCGTGAGGTCCTGGCCGACTTCGGCACCGCGCCGGACGGGACTGCCAGAACCTTCGGAGGCGCCATCTACATCCAGAAGGACGATGTCGAATACAGCGTCTCCGTCGAGGAGGGCCTCGTCGTCCGGAAGCGGGTTGCGCCGCAGAAGGCCCGCGCCGAACAGGAACAGCTGCACAACCTCTCGGTGACCGAGTATGAGGCGGACCTCCTGCGCCAAATGGTCGCGCTCGACATCCACGACTGGAAGTCCGGAGATATGCCGACCGATCCGATGGACCCTGACTTCGCACGCCGACGCGCCGAGGCCAGTGAAGCACTGCTCGCGAAGCTCAACGAGATTCTGGGATAAGGAGCTGTCCACCCAATGACCGATACCGTCCACGAGCGCGTCGGAGCCCTGATGCGCGAGTCGCTCACCACCGTCCAACCCGGCGCGGACCCGACGCTGTTCGGCGTCTGGAGGAACGGCGACGAGGTGAGCATGAGCGAGCTGGGCTCGCTTACGAAGCTGCTACTGGAATCCGAACGCAGTGGTCGCGCTGTCGGCGCCTCGCTCGAACTCATCGGCGAGTTCGCCCGAAGGGAATCTCTTGAGGACCTCGGTATAGAGGACCCCGACAACCTGTTCGGAATCGCTGTGCGCATCGAGACCTGGGCGGTCGACGCGAGCGGCAACGAGGTCTCGCTTGACCTAGGCAACCTGCTCACGGGCGAACGGCGTCTCAAGGAACATCCCGACGCGTTCACCGCCTTCGCCTGCTGGGCGCACTGCGTCGACGGCACCGGCCATGAGGCCGTCTGGCGAGAGAACGAACCGGCGCCTCGCTGGCGCCACATCATGCCCGGCAATCGCCGCTGGCGCACCGACCAGATTCCGAGGGGCCTACGGGCGGTCCTTGAGGCAGTCGTCGCCCTACGTCGGCGACGCCCGACCAACCGCAATGCCGTTCAGTTAGGGGCTGGCTATGATGGCGCTGTCGAGGGTGACTTTTTAGGTTCGCCTGGTCACCGGTCCTTTGGCGCGGTGTTTGGAGATCGTGCGTTTGACCACGCGGTGCACGGTCCGGATGCGTCGTTCGGCTGGCTGGTGCGCCAGCACTTGCTGCCCGATCAGACCTTTGAGGTCGACCGTCTCGGCTTCGATGATGTTCTGGCGCGGGTGATCTGGTCGCGGGCGGTTTCGACGGCGACGTGGAAGCTGGCGCGGATGCCGGTGTGGCCAGTACCGATCAGGGCGTCGGCGATAGCGATGCGGATGGTCTGGTAGAGCGCCAGGAGCGCCCAGATCTCCTGATCGAGCCCGGCCGGGTCGCCCGCCCTGAGGACCCTGCGACGCAGCAGGCCGGACTTGAGTTCGCAGTAAGCGGTCTCGATCTCCCTGAGTTGGTGGTACAGCTCGACGACCGCGGTGGCGGGGTAGGTCACCGGGTCGAGCAGGCTTGTAGCCGGGAATGCCCGGTCCGTGTCCCTTTACCGGTGGCGACGGTGATCTCGGCTTCGATCTCACGACAACCCACTCATCCCCAGCGTTGACTACGAGGCCCACGAGCTGCACGAAGATAGCCTGAAATTAACGAGATCAGGGCGACCCCGCCCCTGATGACGCTCGCAGGACGGCCGATCGACCAACCTCCTCCATGCGTGCGACTAGATCGTCGACTCTCCGACCTATAGACGCACGTGCATTATTGATAACTTCCGCGCCTATTATGTGGGCGTTGGGGTCGATTCGGTATCCCCCGATCGGGCGCAATTTAGGCTCACGGCTTGCATTATGAAATAGATCTGGAATAATGACTCCGTCCTCGGCGGCACACTTCCGCCAATAATCGTGCCGCTCTCCCCCTACTTTGTCGCCACCGCAATCCCCATGTAGAAGCAGGTGTGCCCGTGAATGAGGTACTTAAAGAACTCCGGGACCTGGAGCAGTTCGGCCCTCGTGCGCTCGACCTACTATTGGATTTGGCAAAGAGCGAGCTGAATCGGATCCCTGAACTTCGGAAAGATCATTCGAAAACCTACGACGACTATGCGCTGGGGTTCTTCACAGAATCTGGGGAGGAACTGCTGACCGCTGTACTCCTCCAGGCCGAGGATGATGATGCAGTCGGCAGGATGTTCCGCACCTGGCTGCATCGCTGGATGATCGACGAGGCGAGGAAGGGCCCCCGGGGCCGGCTGCGGGAGTCCCTCCGGAAACGGCTCGAACGCGGCCACCAATTCGTGAGGAGCGAGGTGTCTATGCACTGGCATCTGGTTGACGGTCCCTCGGACGTCTCTGCGGCCGATTCAGCCGATTTGATCGACGTTGCCTGGCAGTGCCATGTTTCCTACAAGGCTCCAAGCAACGCCGACGCCGACCGGCCGCGGCTTGGTGCGCAGGGCGAACTTGAAAGACTCCTCGTTGCGGTGTTCAATGCGGCGGAAGGCAGCTTGTCCGAGGAGACGTTGACCACGATCATCGCGGCCCGGCTGCCAACCCAGGTCGATCCGACCCTTGCGGCGTTCGATGAGAACGTACTGCCGACTTCGGCGTCGATTACTCCAGAAATGCAGGTCATCGGGGATGCGGAGACCACACAGAACGCGGAGGCCGCCCGAAGAGTGTATGCCGCGTTGACGGAGCTCGAACGTCTGCTCGTGCCGGTGATCGATGATCGGGTTGCGGCGTCCGCGATTCTCAGCATGGGCAGGTCGGCCACCTACAACAAGCTTCAACAGCTTCGGGCCAAGCTTCGAGAGTTGGCGGGGAGCGAGTCGGCGGCTCGTGAAATCCTCGAGGTCGTCATTCGACGATGTTTGGAAGACCCTGCGATGCCCGCGAGCGGCATGGATGGATCAGCGTCTGTCCCGTCAACCTCATTGGAAGGGTAGGTGCGATGACTGACTCCTCGAACGCACGGCAGCGGCTGATCGAACTGGCCCAGCGCACGACGGCACCTGCGGTAGTCCGTAAGGCCGCTCCGTCCTCGGAAGACATCGACGCCCCAGAGTTCGACGTTGTACCTGGGCAAGTCTGGGTTGGACGGCATCAAGAACATAGCTCGTTGCTGGTCGTTCTTGAGGTGAACGCGGATCGACGGACCGCGGTGGCTGCACCGCTTTCCATCGAGCCGGGGATCGAAGCGGCAGAGACTCTTGTCGTGGCAGCGGATGCGTCTCCGTTGCAGCTGACGACCGTGATCTGGTTCGCTCTCAAACAAGCGATACCGGTACGGGTCCTCTCCCGACCGCTGGGGCGCCTTGCAGAACCGATCGTCGACCTTCTCAGACAAACCTCCTTCGACAGTGGAAAGGCACTTCAAGTCGGCGGGGTCCGGCTCGGCGGGTCTGATTTCGACGTGCATTCATCGAGCGCGTCGGTTAACGCCGAACTTGAGGACATCTTCGAGCTATGGGCCTCCAGTCTTGAGCCGATCGAGACCCCGGACCAGCCAACAGCGTCACCGAGCTCGACTCTTCCAGTGCAGTTGGCTGAGGTCATAGACGCCCTTGGGGTTTCGCAGCCGATCGCCATGGCGATCATTCGGCGCGAACGCCCTCTCTCCCCTGATGAGCTGGCTCGGCTTGCGACAGGGACCGGGATCCCCGAAGCTGACCTTCAACCGTGCTCACCAGCCCTGCCCGCCGATCTGGTTATCGAACTCGAACAACCCCGGTGGCGCCCGCTCGTCGAAGCCGTCGCCTCATCCGAGGGAGTCGATGTGCACACCGCTCGCCAGAACCTGGGCCAGAGTGCCTATACGCTGGCGGCCCGGCAACGAGGAGACAGCTCGTCCCTCTGGCGTCATCGGCTTCGGATGGTGGCCCTCGCCCGTCTCGACAACCATCCCCTCGAACAGTTATTGGTTCCGCATATGCCCACTATCTTCGATGACGCCCTGCCACAGGCTGAGGCAATGCTGCTCCGTTTGGAGCAACTCTTCCCAGGGGCAGCGGCCCGGCTGCATCAGGATCCCTTCGCTGAACTTGAGGCGTGGGATGGCGTGCGGGTCAGACGAGTACCCGAACTAGACGACCTCGTTGGCATCACCGCCGAAGATTGCTCAGTCAGCGGCGCCTACGAAGGCGCTCTCACACCACCGACCATGGTCGTAACCAAGTCACTTTCACCACGGCGTCAATGCTTCACACTGCTCCACGAGCTGGGGCACCATCTCCAGCAGCAGGACATCAACCTAGGCCAGGCAGCGCTCAAGCACAGCTCACCCAAGGAGTTTGAGGACGCGGCCTGCGATGCTTTTGCCGCCGAAATCCTCCTCCCCTCGGCGCTGGTGGGGACCGTCGTCGCCGAGCATGGAACGACCGTTGAGGCTGCGCTGGAGCTCTACCACCGCACCGCGGCTTCAAGAGCAGCTATTTGTGTTCGCCTGGCCACACAACTGCGCGTACCTGGTGTTGTAGCGGTCATCGAGCCGTCGGGTACCGTCAGCTTCGCCTCCGCCCACGGGACCCTATTTCCACCGCGTCGCGCCTCTGACCAGCGCTCCAACCCGCTTATTCAAGCCGCCCTGGCGAACCACAGGGACGCCCAGGTAGTCCGGCGAGACAACGCGCTGATCCAGTACTCGACCGGCCATACTTCTGCCGAGCTCTACGGCCAGGCAGCCTGGTGCGACGGCCTCCTCTTCATCGTGATGGTCGAGTACGACGCCCCATGGCGGACGTTCGCGCCACCACGCGAGGGTCCGGCCCGGCCCAGTGTCAAGGCACGCTGGGGGGACTGCGGAGTCTGCGGGACCAATTTCGAGATCACCGACCGCTGCCCCACCTGCCGAGAGCCGCGCTGCCCCGAAGGACACTGCGAGTGCACCCTCGCCGCCGAACGTCGCTGCGGGAAGTGCTTCCTGATGAAGCACCGGACACAGTTCGAGACCGGCTCGACGGTGTGCAAGGAGTGCTGCGAGTGAGGCCGCCGTGGACGATCGTCGTTCTGTCCCGTTAGCCCCAGTGACGGCGGGGATGGCCCGGCGTCACACACAGAGGAGAAGAATCTGGTGGGAACGACGGCTGACATGCTCGCGGCGATCCGCAAGCAGATCGATGCGGAGGCAGAGCCCCTGACCGCGGTCCGGACGCGCCTGGCGCTGGTCCGGAAGGTCGCGATCGGCTACGAGGGCGCGCGGCGCACCTACGCGAGCGGATCCCTTGCGGTCCACACGATGAACCACCCCGTGACCGACGGGGACAGCGGCCTCGTCCTTGACCGGCGCTGCTACCCGCAACTCGGGCCCGAGGGCGGGGGCGAGCACCCGCAGGAAGTCGTCGACGACCTGTGCAAGTTCCTGGGGCCGCTTGTGCGGGAGGAGTATCCCAAGGCGCGGGTCTGCACTTCCAAGCGCGGGCCGAAGTTCTACTTCGGGAGCCCCATTAACGGACAAGACCCCACCGTCGACATGGTCGTCGCACTGACGCGGCGCGAGGGCAACGGCCTGTGGATCCCCAACCTCAACAAGAACACTTGGGAGCCCTCCGATCCCGAGGGGCACGTGACCTTGCTGAACTCCGGGACGGCCTCGCACCGCGCGATCCGGCGCAAGATCATCCGGCTCGCCAAGGCGTGGAACAAGCAGTTCGACAAGCCGGGCGTGTCCTCGTTCATGCTCTCGGTCTGGGCGTACGAGTTCGTCGAGCCCGGCATGGGGGTCGCGGACGGTCTGCGGACCCTCTTCGTCAAAGCCGCGGCTCGGCTCAAGGCCCACCAGGCGACGCCTGATCCAGCTGAGGTGTCGGCGAACCTCAAGCCGCTCCTCCCCGCAGAAAACGTGCAGCGGCGCTTGCAGAAGGCCGGCGATGCGCTCGAAGAAGCGCTCCTCGCAGACGGCGACGAGGACTCGGTCGCCGCCGCGCTCGGGCGGGTCTTCTGGAAGTACGTCGACAACCCGAAGACGAACCAGCTCGCCGCAGCGGTCCAGCTGCTCTCGGGTCGCTCGGCGGTGCCGACCACGGCGCTCGGTGTGGCCGGCCCGGCGGTGCTGATCCCCCCGACCCGCTCCTACGGGGACGTGTCCTAGTGGGTAAACCTGCCTGGCGGCACCCGCCATGGTTCGCCAAGCCCGTGAACCGCATCCAGTTCCTGCAACACCTGAAGCTGGACTACCCGGACGCTGCTTCCGCCGCGCCCCGCCGCAAGTTTCGCGGCGGATTCGCGGTCAAGACCAAAATCGAACCTGCTGGCGTCGACAAACGGACGGTCGAGATCATCTTCTCGCGCGGGCTGCCCGAGGAGCCGATCGTGTTCGTCGACGGCCCTGCCGATTCCCCGCACCGGTACCGGGACGGGAATTTGTGCATGTGGTTCCCCTACGATCCACCCGAAGCACGTTGGTGCCGTCCCGATGGACCGACGGCGCTACTTGGGCACATCGCAGCCCACCTCATCAAAGAGGAGCATTACCGGCAGACGGGCGAATGGCCCGGTGTAGAAGCTCCTCATCGACGCTCCTTACCCCATACCGAATGGCATGAATGATTACTGGAATTCTCACCAGCGCGGTGATCGCGGCGCTCCTCACCGGCACCGTGAACATCGGCCTTGCCTGGCGAAAGAGCCGGACCGAGGAACGCGACCGTGTACGCACGGTGTTCGCCGAGGCCTTCGCGGCCTACACCGAGTACCGCGAGTACCCCTATGTGATTCGACGTAGGAACTGCGACAGCCCTAGCGACGAACGCACGCGCATCTCTGAGTTGGTCAGACAGACCCAGCAGCGCATCAACTACTACCTCGCCTGGACACAATCCGAATCGCTGGCAGTCGGCAAGGCCTACAACGCCCTAGTTTCTGCAGCCAGAAGCACAGCCGGTGTCGCAATGAATGAAGCGTGGAAAGCGCCCGCCATCACCAAAGACCATGAAATGAACATCGCTACGGCCGTTGTGAACCTCACCGACCTCACGACCCATGAACACGACTTCGCAAACGCAGTTCACCAGCACTTGCTCACGTACGCGGCCTGGCCAGTTCGCTTCTTCAGATGGCTTCGACGCTCGCGGCGCCTGGAGAAGCCGACTCCGCGGCCCGCCCAACCGAGCGCCGTTTCAACCGAAGGCCCATGATGACGGCTGGAGTGATCTGGACGAACCATGTGCTTGCACGACCACTCTAACCACATTGATTCACAAACGAGTGTGGCACATCACATCAGTCAGTCGTTCCATACCAGCGCGAACCAAGGCATCCTGGGGAGTCACAACAAGCGAACGACAAGCGAGAACCAGAAGAGCCGGTCCCCTCTTTCGAGGAAACCGGCTTTCAGCTGGACTTTCTTTGTAGCGGGAGGCGGATTTGAACCACCGACCTCCAGGTTATGAGCCTGGCGAGCTACCGAGCTGCTCTATCCCGCGTCGGTAGTTAAAGAGTACATGATCCCGTTTAGCCGGTGCCACGGCGGGGTCCGTGAGCGCAGTCACCGCGCGTTCACCTGGGGTTTCATGGGACGAGAGACGCGAACGGCCCGGATTCCCATGGTGCGGGAGACCGGGCCGGGCGCAGGGTAGGTCAGAAGCCGAGGCGTTCGAGCATCTTCGGGTCGCGCTGCCAGTCCTTGGCGACGCGCACGTGGAGGTCGAGGTAGACGCGGCTGTCGATGAGCTGGGCGATGCCCTTGCGGGCCTTGGTGCCGACGCGCTTGAGGCGTTCGCCGCCCTTGCCGATGATGATGCCCTTCTGGCTGTCGCGCTCGACGTAGATCTCGGCCCAGATCTTCTTGCGCGGCCCGCCGTCGGAGTCCTCGTCCTCGACGTCCTCGATGACGACGGCGAGGGAGTGCGGCAGCTCGTCGCGGACGCCCTCCAGGGCGGCCTCGCGGATGAGCTCGGCCATCATGACCCGCTCGGGCTCCTCGGTGATCATCCCGTCCGGGTAGAGCTGGGGCGATTCGGGCAGTTTGTCCGAGAGGACGCCGACGAGTTCATCGAGGTTCTCGCCGGTCTTCGCCGAGACCGGCACGATGTCGGCGAAGTCGGCCAGCGCCGCCACGTTCGTCAGGTGGCGCACCAGGGCGTCCTTGGAGACCAGGTCGATCTTGGTGACGACCGCGACGACCTTGGCGTTCAGGTTCGCGATCTCGCCGGCGATGAACTTGTCGCCGGGGCCGGGCTTCTCGTTGGCCGGCAGGCACAGGCCGATGACGTCCACTTCGGACCAGGTCTGGCGGACGAGGTCGTTCAGCCGCTCGCCCAGCAGGGTGCGGGGGCGGTGCAAGCCGGGCGTGTCGACCAGGATGAGCTGGGAGTCGGGGCGGTGCAGGATCGCGCGCACCACGTGGCGCGTGGTCTGCGGGCGCTTCGAGGTGATCGCGATCTTCTGGCCCATGATCGCGTTCGTCAGGGTGGACTTGCCCGCATTCGGACGCCCCACGAAGCAGGCGAAGCCCGCCCTGAAGCCGTTGGAGCCGGAACGGAAGTCGTTGCTAGGCAAGACGGGTCACCTCTTTGCGAATGACCGACCAGACGGTGAGGTCGGCGCTGATCTCCCGGGCGGCCTGGATGCCGTCCGCGTCCTCCGCGGCGCCGAACAGCACCGCGGCCTCGAGCTTGTCGGCCCCGGCCGCGTACGCCTGGGCCACGGCCGCTTGGAGGGCCGTGAGCCGCAGCGAGGGGAGGTCGACGGCCGCCGAGGCGTAAGTGCGGCCGATGCCGTCGCGCACGGCCGCACCGGTGGTCTGCTGGACCCGCCCGGCGGCCCCTCGGGCCAGCGTGGCGAGTTTCGCGTCCTCGGCGTCGAGGGCATCGACGTGAAGGTCAGACATTGATCTTGTGCCTCTCATCGTTCACAGCGGCCGCCGGGGCGTCGCCGGCCTCGGGCAGGCGCGCGACGCGCACCGTCTCGATGCGGTTGCGGCGGCCAACGGTACCTTCAGCGGTCAGTTCGAGCCCGCCCAGGCGCGCCCGGTCGCCCGCGAGCGGAACCTTGCCGAGTTCGGCGGCGAGCAGCCCGGCGACAGTGTCCACGTCGAGCTCGGGCAGGTTCACGCCGAACAGCTCCTCCAGGTCCTGCACGGAGAGCCGGGCGGTGACGCGGGCGGTGCGGTCGTCGAGCCAGGCGACCGGCGGCAGCTCGTTGTCGTACTCGTCGGTGATCTCGCCGACGATCTCCTCGAGGATGTCCTCGATCGTGATCAGCCCGGCGGTCCCGCCGTACTCGTCGACGACCGTGGCGATGTGGATGCGGGCGGTCTGCATCTCCCGCAGCAGGTCGTCGACCGGCTTCGAGTCGGGGACGAACGAGACCGCGCGCATCACCTCGCTCACATGCGGGTTGACGCGGTCGTCGAGCCGCACGAGGTCCTTGAGGTAGACCACGCCGCGCACATCGTCCAGGTCCTCTCCCACGACCGGGATCCGCGAGAACCCCGACCGCAGCGCGACCTGCTCGGCCTCGTCCGCGTACATGTCCGCCGGGACCCACACCATCGCGGTGCGCGGCACCATGACCTCGCGGGCCACCGTGTCGCCCAGGGCGAACACGGACGCGATCATGTCGCGCTCCTCGTGGTCCACGGTGCCCTGCGCCTCGGCGGCGTCCACCAGTTCGCGGATCTCGATCTCCGAGGTCGCGAACGGCCCCTCGCGGAAGCCCTTGCCCGGCGTGACGGCGTTGCCGACCAGGATGAGGAGCTTCGCGAACGGGCCGAGGGCCGTGCCCAGCAGGGCCACGGGACCGGCGACGGCGAGCGCGATCGGGTAGGCGTGCTGGCGCCCGAGCGTGCGCGGGCCGACGCCGATGGCGACGAACGACACGACGGTCATGACCACCGCGGAGATGCCCACGGCGAGCCACGAGTCATGCCAGGAGTCGAACGCGACGACGGCGACGATCGCTATCGCGGCCGCCTCGCAGGCGAGGCGCAGCAGGATGAGCAGGTTCAGGTGCCGCGGCAGGTCCTCGATGATCTTGACGAGGGATTCGGCGCCGCGCTGGCGCTGCTCGGCGAGCTCCGCGGCGCGCGCGGGCGAGACGGCGGTGAGGGCCGAGTCGACCATGGCCGCGGCCCCGGCGACGGCGGTCAGGGCGACCGCCGCGGCCAGGAGCGAATACGGGATCATGCCGGCCTAACTCTCCGCTGCGGCGTCGCGTTTCGCACGCCAGGCGTCGAGCAGCCGGTTCTGCAGGCCGAACATCTCCTTGGCCTGCTCGGGTTCGGCGTGGTCGTACCCGAGGATGTGCAGCACACCGTGGACGGTGAGCATGTGCATCTCGTCGGCGGTGGAGTGCCCGGCGTCCTTGGCCTGGGCCTCGGCCACCTCGGGCGAGAGCACGAGGTCGCCGAGGATCGGCGTGCCCGGCTCGGAGGAGTCGGGGCGGCCGGGCATGGCGTCGTCCATCGGGAACGAGAGCACGTCGGTGGGGCCGGTGCCGCCCATCCACCGCTTGTTGAGCTCGGTCATGTGCTCGATGTCGACGATGAGGATCGAGAGTTCGGCGAGCGGGTTCACGCCCATCTCGTGGAGGGCGAAGTCGGAGACGGCACGGATGCCGGACTCGTCGACTTCGCGCCCGGACTCATTGATGATCTCGATGCCCACGGTTTCCTCGTTGCCCCTTCTTCGGGTCGCCCGTGCGGGCGTCCCACTTCTCGTAGGCGTTCACGATATCGCTGACCAGCTGGTGTCTGACGACATCTTCCGCCCGCAGGGTGGCGAAGTGCACGTCCTCGACGCCTTCGAGGATGTCTCGGACGACGCGCAGCCCGGAGGTGGCGTTGTTCGGCAGGTCGACCTGGGTGATGTCACCGGTGACGACGATCTTCGAGCCGAAGCCGAGCCGCGTCAGGAACATCTTCATCTGCTCGGGCGTGGTGTTCTGCGCCTCGTCGAGGATGATGAACGAGTCGTTCAGGGTGCGCCCGCGCATGAACGCCAGCGGCGCGACCTCGATGCTGCCCGCCTCCATGAGCTTCGGGATCGACGCGGCGTCGATCATGTCGTGGAGCGCGTCGTAGAGCGGCCGCAGGTACGGGTCGATCTTCTCGAACAGCGTGCCGGGCAGGAAGCCCAGCTTCTCGCCGGCCTCGACGGCGGGGCGGGTGAGGATGATCCGGTTGATCTCCTTGGCCTGCAGCGCTTGCACGGCCTTCGCCATGGCGAGGTAGGTCTTGCCGGTGCCGGCGGGGCCGATCCCGAACACGATCGTGTTGTGGTCGATGGCCTCGACGTAGCGCTTCTGCCCGATGGTCTTGGGGCGGATCGCCTTGCC
The DNA here is from genome assembly GCF_040674615.1 of Glycomyces sp. NPDC049804. Taxonomy (NCBI): domain Bacteria; kingdom Bacillati; phylum Actinomycetota; class Actinomycetes; order Glycomycetales; family Glycomycetaceae; genus Glycomyces; species Glycomyces sp. NPDC049804. Next base: position 11,532 of record NZ_JBFAMQ010000001.1, on the reverse strand, counting down.
GCGCTTGGACACGATGTTCTGCGAGAAGACGTCCACCGGCCGCTCGCCGGGAGCGGACTTGAGCATGTTCTCCGTGCGCCGGATCATGTCAGGGTCGACGCTCTCGCCGTTCTCGATCAAAGCGAGCAGTTCCTTCACGAGTCGTTCGGCGGCGTGCAGGGCGCCGTTGAGTCCGGTGAGGGTGATGGTGTCCCCGCGCACGTGGAGGTCGACGCCGGGATTGCGGCGTTCGATGTAGCGGAGGTTCTCATCGGCGCGGCCCAGCAGTGCCATGAGCGAGCTCTGGTCGCCGACGGTGATCGTGGACGTGATCGTCGATGTGTGCTGGCCGTTGTCAGAGCGGTCGGTCATAGGCTTCGCCCGCTGAGGGCTGTTCGCCACCTGCTTCCAAAAGTGAGACTGCCAGCGGCCCGGAGGCCGCTGTTCGACATGCCTCAATGGTAGTTGCCGCCTGCGACACGCGACAACGAGTAAACGCGGACGCGGTGTGATTTCAGTTCGAAAGCATTCGTCCGAGCGGTTTTCCGCCGAAGACGTGGAAGTGGACGTGGAAGACCTCCTGGCCGCCGTTCGCGCCCGTGTTGGCGAGCAAACGCCAGCCGTCCTCGGCAACGCCTTCGTTCAAGGCGACCTCGGCGGCCGCGCGCAGGACCTCCCCGGCGAGCGCGGGGTCGGCCGCGGTGAGCTCGGCGACGTTCGCGTAGTGGTCCTTGGGGATGACCAGCACGTGCGTGGGGGCCTTCGGGTAGAGGTCGCGGAAGGCGAGCACGCGGTCGTTCTCGAGGACCTTCGTGGCGGGGATGTCCCCGGCCACGATCTTGCAGAAGATGCAGTCGGCGTCGGTCATGCCCGCATCCTAGTCACCAGCGGCCGAGGCGGGCCTGGAGCACCGCCAGCGCGGCCGGGCCGGCCGTGGAGGTGCGCAGCACCGTGTCGCCGAGGCGGATGGGCTCGCCGAACTCCTTGAGGGCGCTGAGTTCGTCGGGGCTGATGGAGCCTTCGGGGCCGATGACGACGGCGATCTCGCCGGCCGCGGGGAGCGCGACTTGCGAGAGCGGCAACTCGGCCTCTTCATGGAGGACGAGCACCTGGCTCGCGTTCCGGAGGCGGGCGACGAGCTGCTTGGTGGTGTGGAGTGCGGCCACGTGGGCGAGGTGGGGGCGGCGGGCCTGCTTGGAGGCTTCGCGGGCGGTGGCCTCCCATTTGGCGCGGGCCTTGTCGCCGCGCGGCCCCTTCCATTGGACGATGGAGCGCGAGGCGGCCCAGGGGATCACCTCGTCCACGCCGATCTCGGTGAGCATCTGCACGGCGCGCTCGCCGCGGTCGCCCTTGGGGAGGGCTTGGACGACGGTGAGCTTCGGGTCGGGGGCGGGGACGGTGCGCCGGTCGACGATCTGGACGCGCACGGAGCCGCGCTCGGCGTGGGTGACCCGGGCGGCGGCGGTGCCGCCGGCGCCGTCGCTGAGGATCAGGGTCTCGCCGGGCTGGAGCCGCTGCACGTCGGCGGCGTGGTGCCCTTCGGGCCCGTCGAGGGTGTAGTCGTCGGCCGCCGGGACGGCGTCGACGAGGAAGACCGGTGCGCTCACCGGGACAGCTTAGTCCGGGGTCAGCGGGTGAAGTCGACGGCGCGTTCCCAGCGCAGGCCGCCGGTGATCGTGCGGTACAGGCCGGGGTCGTCGATGCGGCCGAACGAGTGCAGGAGGCGGGCGCTCGGGAGGTGGACGGGGACGAGGTCCACGTAGCCGTCACGGTCGGCGGGCGGGTCCCAGCGGGAGGCGTGGACGTGGACGCGCCATGCGGCTTCGCGGGGCGCCTGGGTGGTGCATTTGACGACCCAGTAGCCGCGGCCGGAGTAGCCGATGACGAGGCAGGGGCGTTCCTTGGAGCGCCGCGGTTCGTCTTCGAAGGGCACGTCGGCCTTCCACCGCTCGCCGATCTGCGGCCCTCCGGCGGGCGGGGGCGCGTCGAGGCGGGGCCTGGCCGGGGCGGGCGCGGCTCGTCGGCGCAGGACGACGACGAGGACGACGAGGCCCGCGGCGAGCAGGAGGACGAGGAGCAGCAGGGAGGCGGGGTCGAGGCGGATCACGCGCCCGGAGTGTAGTGGAGCCCCGCCCACCGCCCGCGCTCGGCGGGTTCCGGACGGGGCTCGTCGGCGCGGACGCCGCACGGGTGCGGGTCCGCATCGGTGGTTCGCTTGCGGCGCTGGGCGTGTCGCTGCTGCGCCGCTCGCTCGACTTCCGCGTGCAGGCGCGCGACTTCGCTGGGCGCTATGCGTGCCCGTTGAAGGCGTCGCGCATGCGGCTAAAAAACCCGCTGCCGCCCTTGACCTCTTTGATCTCCTCGTCGCGGAGGCTGGCGAGCTTCTTGAGGAGCTCTTCCTGCTCGGCGTCGATCTTGGTGGGGGTGCGCACGTCGAGTTCGACATAGAGGTCGCCGCGGATGCCGCCGCCGCGCAGGCGCGGGACGCCGTGGCCGCGGACCTTCTTGATGGTGCCCGGCTGCGTGCCGGGGGCGACCTCGACCTCGACCTGGTCGTCGAGGGTGTGAATGGTGAGCTTGGTGCCGAGCGCGGCCTGTGTCATGGGGACCCGGACGCGGCAGCGCAGGTCGGAGCCTTCGCGGGTGAAGACCTCGTGGGGCTTCTCGTGGACCTCGACGTAGAGGTCGCCGGCGGGGCCGCCGCCGGGGCCGACCTCGCCCTCGCCGGAGAGGCGGATGCGCATGCCGTCCTCGACGCCCGCGGGGACTTTCACGGTGATGCGGCGGCGCGAGCGCACGCGGCCTTCCCCGCCGCACTTGCGGCACGGGTCGGTGATGATCGTGCCGTAGCCCGAGCAGGCCGAGCAGGGGCGCGCGGTGCGGACCTGGCCGAGGATCGTGCGCTGCACGACTTGGACTTCACCGGAGCCGTTGCAGGTGGAGCAGGTCTGGGGTTCGGCGTCGCCTTCGGTGCAGGTGCCGTTGCAGGAGTCGCAGAGGATCGCGGTGTCGACCGTGAGGGTCGACTCGGTGCCGAACGCGACCTCGTCGAGGTCCAGGTCCAAGCGGAGCAGCGCGTCGTTGCCGGGCCGGGTGCGCGAGCGCGGGCCGCGGCGGCCGAAGCCGCCCATGGAGCCGCCGAAGAAGGCGTCCATGATGTCCTCGAAGCCCATGAAGGGGGCGCCGGAGCCGCCGGTCGCGCCGCGGGCGAACGGGTCGCCGCCGGCGTCGACGATCGCGCGCTTCTGCGGGTCCATGAGGACTTCGAAGGCGGCGTTGATCTCCTGGAGGCGCTCTTGCGCGTCCGGCTCGTCGCTGACGTCGGGGTGGTACTTGCGCGCCAGCTTCCGGTACGCCTTCTTGAGTTCGTCGTCGGTGGCGTTCCGGTCGACGCCGAGAATGCCGTAGTAGTCCTTAGCCACGTGCGCTCTGTCCTGTCAGCGGTTCTGTTCCAAAATCTCGGACACGTACCGGGCGACGGCGCGGACGGCCGCGATCGTGCCCGGGTAGTCCATGCGGGTGGGTCCGAGGACGCCCATGTGGCCGACCACCGAACCCGGTCCGTATCCGGCGGTGACCACGGTGGTCTCGCGGAAGTCGTCGAGGTGGTTCTCGTCGCCGATGCGCACCGTCAGGAGCGCGTTGGAGTCGGCGCGGCCCAGCAGCTGCATGAGCACGACCTCCTCCTCGAGGGCTTCGAGGATGGGCCGCAGGGACCCGGCGAAGAAGTTGCCAGGGCGCGTCAGGTTCGCGGCCCCGGCGACGGCGACGCGCTCCTCGGTGCGCGCCACGACGGTCTCCAGGAGCACCCGGGCCAGCGCGGCGGCGGTCGGGTGGAGTTCGGGGCGGGCGAGCCCGGCGAGGTCGGCGATGATGCGCGGCGCGTCGGCGAGCGGCTTGCCCTGCAGCTGCTCGTTGACGAGGCGGCGCAGTTCGAGGACGTTGTCCTCGTTGAGCTCTTCGGGGGTCTCGACGTACCGCTGCTCGACGCGGCCGGTGTCGGTGATCATGACGACCATGAGCCGGGTCGGGGTGAGCGAGACGAGCTCGAGGTGGCGCACGGAGGAGCGGTTGAGGCTCGGGTACTGGACGACCGCGACCTGGTGGGTGAGCTGGGCGAGCAGCCGCACGGTGCGGGTGACGACGTCGTCGAGGTCGATGGCCTCGGAGAGGAAGCGGTGCACGGCGCGCCGCTCGGCGGCCGAGAGCGGCTTGATCTTGCCGAGGCGGTCGACGAAGAGGCGGTAGCCCTTGGCGGTCGGGATGCGCCCGGCCGAGGTGTGGGGCTGCTGGATGTACCCGGCCTCTTCGAGGTAGGCCATGTCGTTGCGCACGGTCGCCGCGGACACGCCGAGGGCGTGGCGCTGGGAGACGGCTTTGGAGCCGACCGGTTCCTGTGTGGCCACGTAGTCCTCGACGATGGCGCGCAGCACTTCGAGTTTGCGATCGTCCATCGCCGCCACGTCCCCTCCGTCGTTCGGTGTGTGTCCCGGACCGGACCCGGGTTCAGTCGGCCGGACTCAAGTCTGGCACTCCCGGTCCGAGAGTGCCAGTCTACGTGTGCGGTCAGGCAGAGGGGAGCACGAGCGCGCCGTCGTCGCCGACGGTGGCCGCGTCGTCCCCGAAGTCCTCGGCGAGCTCGTTGAGGTCGTCGAACGCGCCGTTGTCCTCGTCGAGCTGCGGGTAGCCGTCGTCGTCCATGCGGGTGGCGGTGAGCTGCCCGGAGACGAGGGTGCCGTCTTCGCGGAGGGTGACGGTGAGCACGGCGGAGCGGCCGAGGGGGCCGTCGGTGGAGAAGAGGTTCTGGCCGCCGCCGAAGTTGCCGAGGGAGTAGCAGATGAGCTTGCCGTTGTAGACCTCCATGCCGCGCAGGACGTGGGGGCCGTGGCCGACGACGAGGTCGGCGCCGTTGTCGATGCAGGTGTGGGCGAAGGCGCGGGTGTCGCCGCGGTCTTCGCCGAGGTAGGTCTCGACGCCTTCGGGGACGTGCCGGTGGTCGGTGCCTTCGGCGCCGAGGTGGGCGGTGGCGATGACGATGTCGGCCTGCTCCTTGGCGGAGGCGACGAGGGCGGCGACGGCCTCGAGGTCGCGGTTGTCGGTGTAGAAGGTGTACGGGGCGAAGCCGACGAGGCCGACGGTGAGTCCGGAGTCGGTCTCGACGAGGCAGACCTCGTCCTTGATGCCGCAGACTTCCATGCCGGCGTCGCGGATGGCGTCCTGGGTCTCGGTGGCGCCGTCGGGTCCGGCGTCCCAGCCGTGGTTGTTGGCCTGGTTGAGGACGTGGAAGCCGGCGTCGGCGAAGACCTGGGCGTATTCGGCGGGGAGGCGGAAGTAGGTGCACTCGCCGCCGCCGCACTTGTCGAACTCGAGGGTGGAGAGGGCGCCTTCGAGGTTGGCGATGACGACGTCGCCGGTGAGGGCGGAGGTGACGCCTTCGAAGAAGCTCGCGCCGTCGTCGGAGGCCATCTGGTTGGGGTAGGAGCCGGGCATGGTGTCGCCCACGTGCGTGATGGTGATCTCGCGGGGCTCGGGCGAGGGGGCCTCGGTGGTGGGCTCCTCGGCGGCCTGGCCGCCTTCGTCCTCCTCGACCGGGGGCGGCTCTTCCTCACTGCAGGCGGTTGCGGCCGCGGCGACGCCGGCGGCGGAGGCTACGAGAAGGCCGCGGCGGCCGAGTGTGGGCATGGTGCGCATGGGTGCTGGCTCCGGGTGGATTCATATGGGGGTCCGTGCGCGGGGTCGCCTGGGGGGCGCCGCGGCCTCTGGGGGAGGCGCGCGGAGTGCGGCACGGTGAAGGCGGATGGGGTTCCGCCTTCACGAATGTAGCGGTGACCGGCCGGAACGCCGTCAGGAGGTGAGGTCTCTCACGACCGCGTCCGCGAGGAGGCGACCGCGCAGCGTGAGCTTGAGGCGGCCGTCCTCGATGACGGCGAGTCCGTCGGCGGCCGCGTGCTCGGCGGCTGCCTTGCCGGTCGGACGCAGCAACGATAGCGGGAGTCCGCTCGCGAGCCGGGTGCGCAGGAGGATGCGCTCGAGGTACTGGTCGTCGTCGGTCAGCTCCTCGTGCCCGGCGGCGGGCAGGCCCTGGGCGAGCGCGGCGCCGTACGTCGAAGGGTGCTTGTGGTTCCACCAGCGCACGCCTGGCAGGTGCGAGTGCGCGCCCGGCCCGGCGCCCCACCAGTGGCCGCCTTCCCAGTACAGGAGGTTGTGGCGGCATTGGGCCGCTTCGTTCCGGGCCCAGTTGGAGACCTCGTACCAGTGGAAGCCGGCGTCGGCGAGGACGGCTTCGGCGGCGAGGTAGCGGTCGGCGGCGGTGTCGTCGGAGGGCTGGGGCACCTGGCCGGAGCGGATGCGGCGGGCCAGCGCCGTGCCGTCTTCGACGATGAGCGCGTAGGCCGAGACGTGGTCGACGCCGGCGTCCACGGCCGCGTCGAGGCTCGCCTCGAAGTCGGCGGCGGTCTCGCCGGGCGTGCCGTAGATGAGGTCGAGGCTGACGTGCTCGAAGCCGGCCTTGTGGGCGTAGGCGACGGCGTTGAGGGCCTTCTGGGGGGAGTGCTCGCGGTCGAGGATCTTGAGCACGTGGGAGGCGGTGGACTGCATGCCGACCGAGAGGCGGGTGAAGCCGCCGTCGTGGAGTTCGGCGAGGTAGTCGGCGTCGACGGATTCGGGGTTGGCCTCGGTGGTGGCCTCGTAGCCGGCGGCGAGGCCGAACGCGTCGTCGATCTCGGCGAGGATCGAGGCCAGGTCGGCGGCGGAGAGCAGGGTGGGGGTGCCGCCGCCGAAGAAGACGGTGTCGACCTTCGGCCTGGTGCCGCCGCGCTCCGCGAACTGCGCTGCGGCCGAGCGGATCTCGGCGCGCACGATCGAGGCGTACGTGTCGCGGGAGACCCCGGCCCCGAGTTCGGAGGCGGTGTAGGTGTTGAAGTCGCAGTAGCCGCAGCGGGAGACGCAGAAGGGGACGTGGACGTAGAACCCGAACCCGGCCGCGCCCGTCGCGGGGTCGGCGGCGGCCGCCGCGATGGAAGCGGCGGGCGAATTCGGGTCGGCTACTGGCGAGACGGCAGGCACGCCCACTACGGTACTGGCGTGGAACGCAATGACGCACCGATCGCCTACCGCGCCCAAGAGGCAGTGGCGACGATTACCCTCAACGCGCCCGAACGGCGCAACGCCCTCTCGACCCGCCTGATCGCCGAGATGCGCACCGCGCTCGCCCGGGCCGTCGCCGACCGCGACGTGCGGGTGGTCGTGATCGACCACGCCGGTCCCGTGTTCTGCGCGGGGGCGGACCTCAAGGAATCGGTCGCGGCGCACAGCCTCGCGGCCCTCCCGGCCGCGCACTTGGCGGAACTGCTGGCCGACATCACCGAGGCCCCGAAACCGGTCGTCGCGGTCGTGCGCGGGGCCGCGCGCGGGGGCGGCCTGGGGCTCATCGCGGCCGCCGACTTCACCGTGGCCCACTTCGAGGTCCCGATGGCGTTCAGCGAGGTCCGGCTCGGCGTCGTCCCGGCCGTGATCGGCCCGGTGGTGGCGCGGCGGATCACCCCGGCGCGGATGCGGGAGCTGTTCCTCGCCGGAGGCGGGCTCGTCCTCGACGAAGGCGACGCGGACGTCTTCACCGGCGAGGACGCCGCCGGGTGGGGCCTGGTGACGACCGCGGTCTACGAGGAGCACCTGGACGCGGTCGTCCAGAGCCTGGTCGACCGGCTCAAACTCGGCGGCCCCGCCGCGCAGGCGGGGATCAAGGTGCTCACGGCCGCACCGGATCTGCGCGACCAGTTGCGGAAAGCGGCTGCCGTGACGGGTGACCACTTCTTCTCCGAAGAGGGGAGGGAAGGCACCCGTTCGTTCCTTGAGAAGCGTCCTCCTTCTTGGGTAGGCTGATCAGCCGCCGACCGACCAGATCGGAGTCACCCGTTGCGCGCGCTCTCCGCTTTGACCTCGCTGTTCCTCCTCGCCACCCTCGCCGCCTGCACCGACGACGCCCGGGACGCCCTGCGCCCCAGCAAGACCGGCTGCTACCTCGGCAGCGGCGGGGAAGTGCACCTGAGCGCCGAGCAGGCCTCGAACGCGGCGACGATCGCGGCGGTGGGCATGCGCGACGGCATGGACGAGCACGCCGTGGCCGTGGCGATCACCACGGCCATGCAGGAGTCCGAGCTCATCAACGTCGACTACGGGCACGACGACTCGCTGGGCCTGTTCCAGCAGCGGCCCAGCATGGGCTGGGGCTCCGAGGAGGAGCTCATGGACCCCGTCTACGCCTCCTTCAAGTTCTACGAGAAGCTGCAGCGCACCGACGGCTGGCAGGACATGCGCCTCGCCGAGGCGGCCCAGGCCGTCCAGATCAGCGCCTACCCCGAGCTGTACGAGCAGTGGGAGAGCGACGCCGAGGTCATCGCCGACGCCTTCGCCGGCGGCGAGGAGGCCGGGCTCGCCTGCATCTCCGGCAGCGCCGACGCGCCCGACGCCGACCCGGCCGCCCTCGCCGAGGCCTACGCGTACCAGTGGGGCGCAGAAGTCTCCGACGTAGACGAAACACGGATCGTGATCGAGACCGGCGGCGCGGCGGAGGGCTGGAACCGGGCCGCCTGGGCGGTCGCGAGGGCGTACGACCACACGATCGCGTCCGTCTCCTTCAACGGCATGGTCTGGACCCCGGGCGAAGAGCACTGGGCCGAACCCGACGCCGAAGTGGACGGTGACGCGCAGGTCGTCGAAGTCGCCGACTCGACCGCCGTGATCATCACGTTCACCGCCCCGGAGTAGGGCCGCCAGAGTTCGGCGCCGGTTCACCGGCGCGACCTCCAGAAGTCTCGGCGCATCCACGCTCGCTTGCTGGGCTGTACGGGTCACAAACCCGCGCAACTCCCCCGAAGCGAGGTCCATATGCGCCTGTCGCGCCGAATCCTGCTCGCCTCCTCCGCCGCCGGAGCCGCCGTCGCGGTCCCGGCCGCCGGCTGGGCACAATCGAACACGCACCCCACCCTCGACAGCGACCCGTTCACCCTCGGCGTCGCCTCCGGCGACCCCGAACCCGACGGCGTCGTCCTCTGGACCCGCCTCGCCGTGAACCCTCTCGCCGAAGACGGCATGGGCGGCATGCCCGACGCCGCCTTCGACGTCGAGTGGGAGGTCGCCCGCGACGACCGCTTCCGCCACCGCGTCGCCCGCGGCGAGGTCCAGACCGCCGCCGAGATCGGCTACAGCGTCCACATCGAGGTCGAGGGCCTGCGCCCCGGCCACGAGTACTACTACCGGTTCAAGACCGGCAAGTGGACCTCCCCCGTCGGCCGCACCGTCACCGCGCCCCCGCGCAACGCCATGCCCGAAGCCCTCCGCATGGCCTTCGCCTCCTGCTCCCAGTACGAGCACGGCTACTTCACCGCCTACCGGCACATGGCCGAATCCCACCCCGACCTCATCCTCCACCTCGGCGACTACCAGTACGAGTACAAGGCCAAGGTCTACAACTCCCCCGACGGCAACGTGCGCGACCACGAAGGCCCCGAGACGGTCTCGCTCGCCACCTACCGCCAGCGCCACGCCCAGTACAAGGCCGACCCCGACCTCCAGCTCGCGCACGCCGCCGCGCCCTGGCTCGTCGTCTGGGACGACCACGAGACCGAGAACAACTGGGCCGACGAGATCCCCGAAGCCGGCTCCGACACCCCCAACCCCGCCGACTTCCTCGCCCGCCGCGCCGCCGCGTTCCAGGCGTACTGGGAGAACATGCCCCTGCGCCGCTCCTCGGTGCCCGAAGGCATCGACATGCAGCTGTACCGCCGCGTCCGCTGGGGCCGCCTCGCCAACTTCCACATGATGGACACGCGCCAGTACCGCGACGACCAGGCCTGCGGCGACGGCACCCAGAGCAACTGCGCCGACGCCTGGGACGAATCGCGCACCATCACCGGTGAGGCCCAAGAGGAATGGCTCATCGACGGCTTCCACTCCTCGCGCGCCCGCTGGGACATCCTCGGCCAGCAGGTGTTCTTCACCCAGCGCGACAACACCGCCGCCGCCGACGTGCTGCGCACCAGCATGGACGGCTGGGACGGCTACGCCGCCTCCCGCCAGCGCATCATCGACGGCTGGGTCGAGGCCGGGGTCCGCAACCCGGTCGTGCTCACCGGGGACGTTCACACCCACTGGGCCGGCGAGATCAAGACCGGCTTCCCCGACATCACCGGCGAGACCGTCGGCGTCGAACTCGTCGCCACCTCGATCACCTCGGGCGGCAACGGCGTCGACTCCGTCCCCGAGGACAACTCGGTCCTCAAGATCAACCCGCACATCAAGTTCCGCAACGCCCAGCGCGGCTACGTCGAAACGGTCATCACCCCCGACCAGATGGACGTCGACTTCAAGGTCGTGCCGCAGGTGACCGTCCAGGACGCCCCCGTCTACACGCGCCGCTCCTACACGATCGCCGACCGCGAGCGCGCCCTCCACCAGACCTACGACCGCCCGGTCGACACCGCGAACATGACGACCAGCACGAGCCCGTTCGCCGGCTCGGACGAGCTCGCCGACGACTACCTGAACTGACCCGTCCTGTCCCACCCGAGGGCGGCCCCGGCGACACCGGGGCCGCCCCGCGCTTCTCCGTGACCAATTCGGGTTGTTTCGAATGGCGTTCGAAATTGCCACGAATTGCCATATCCACCATTGCTTTCGCCAAGAATCGACGTACCCCGGGACGGGCGGCGAAGGGCTACAGTGAGCAGTGAAAGCACGCCCTTCTCTTTGCCCGGAGCACCGACTATGACGTATCCGCCGCAACCGCCCGAATCCCATCCGTACGGTGCCGCCCCAGGTGGCGGCCCCGCCGGACCGCCGCCCGCCGGAGGCCCCGCCCAAGGGCAGGGCGATTTCGCCGCCCAATGGGGCATCAAGGAGAATCCGGGCCGGCCCAAGAAGGTCAACCAGTTCACGCAATTGCTGTGGGCCTATGCCGCGGCGACGGTGCTGATCTTCCTCTTCTCGCTCATCGCCTCCGCCACCGCGCCTTGGTGGTACGGGACGGGCTTCATCGTCGGCGGCGCCGTCTTCGGCCTCATCCTCGGGGCGCTGGCGGTCGCGATCGCCTGGTACGTCACGAAGGACAAGCTCGGCACGTTCGGCGCGGCGGACCCGCGCGTCCCGCTGTACATCGGGCTGGGCCTCCTCGGCTTCTTCTCCCTCGGCGGCTTCTTCGGCGGCTGGGGCCTGGGCTGGTACGCCGCTATCGGCACCCTGCTGGGCCTGGCGAAGCTCGCGGCGGTCGGCGGCGGGTTCTTCCTGCTGTTCCAGCCCGAGGTCGAGCAGTACCTGAAGTCGCGGCCGGGCAATCACCCGAAGCCGCCGCACCAGCCGCCGCCGCACGGCTACCCGCAGCAGCCCCCGGCCCCGCCGATGACACCGCCGCCGGGCTACCCGCCGGAGATGTAAGCGGCACAAGCGAAAAGGGCGGCACCGCTCTGAACAGCTCCCCGGATGTTGGACTGAGAAATCAGTTCCGCTTCCGGGGAGTAGTTGTTTGAATCCGTATAGTTCGTTGACCGAGGCGCAGCG